>JBEKUI010000129.1:0-13987 GCA_049515175.1 Terriglobia bacterium | reverse complement strand
CGGTAGGCCTTGCGCTCCGTGAGCGGAAGAAACAACCCACCGCCCACGGCGAAGTGCGAAACAAAGATGTGAAGAATGGCGATGATGCCGATGACTATCCCGCCCCCGAGCATGGCGGGTTCCCAGACGGGGTAATTCATAGGCGTGTCCTGCGAGGACGGGTCCGGGTCGAGGCAGCAAGCGTAGCTCGCGATGGATGGAATTTCAACTGGAAATTCCGCCCGCCACGTGCTCTGGAATTGACGCCCGCTTCGAACAGCGCTGCAGACCGGGCACTGCGGTCAGCAGAAGAAAACAGGCGCTACACTGCTACAATATGGTTTCGCCAGGGGGGAATCAGCATGGGTGCATTGAAGGCAGGTACGGCAGCTCCACTCTTCGCTTTGCAGGGGATGGAGGGGAACACTTCCTCTCTGTCGGAAGCGCTGGAGCGCGGCCCGGTCCTCATTGCCTTCTTCAAAGTTAGT
This sequence comes from Terriglobia bacterium, assembly GCA_049515175.1. Classification (GTDB taxonomy): domain Bacteria; phylum Acidobacteriota; class Terriglobia; order UBA7540; family UBA7540; genus JACQNR01. The sequence goes on along the minus strand of JBEKUI010000129.1, from coordinate 13,520 downwards.
TGCCCGACCTGCCAGTACACCTTCCCGTTTCTTGAGCGCCTCTTCCAGCAGTTTCGCGCGAGCGGCATCCAGCTCTGGGCCATCTCCCAGGACGACGCCCGCAACAGCCAGAGCTACGCTCGAGAATTCGGAGTGACCTTCCCCATCCTCATCGACGACTACCCTTACGAGACCTCTCACGCCTACGGCATCAAGTATGTGCCGACGCTCTTCTTGATCGCTCCCAGCGGCACAATCGAGTTCATGGGCGACGGCTTCGCCAAGGCCGATCTGCTGTGCATCCAGCGCTGGTTCGCAACACACTTCAACGCCAGCCCCCCGCCGCTGTTCCTTCCCAATGAACGCGTCCCCGAATTCAAACCTGGTTGAGAGTCGAAAAACTAGGCCGGTCCGGCCTGGGGGGAAGGAGTCAGGAGGCGGAAGGACGGAGTTGGGGGAAGGATTGATGGCTTTCGGCTCGGGCGGCGCGTCGCTGCTAGTGCCGTTCCAACTTATCCGGACTAATCCCGCTCCGTAAAGTTAACCCAATTCTTTGACCTCAGGGTGCATATCGTAGGCATAGCACATAGGCGAATCAAGTTGGAACGGCACTAGGCTTCCGAGGGTTCCAAGTCCAATTCCCGCTTCTTGTGCTTGGGCGGCTTGCTCTTGCGCGTTTCGTGGCGCTGAACGGACGGCGGCGCGCCCAGCGTGAGCCGCGCGCGGCGCTTCACTTCCTTGGTGGCCCGGAACGGCTTGGATTTGCGGCGGCTCATGGCTTGGAAACGTTCGCCCGCGGAGAGGCTTGGCGGAAGTGAGTCGGAATCGAACCGACCGGTCCCGCAAAGCGAGACCCACAGGATTTGAAGTCCCGGGCGGACACCAGCCCACATGCACTTCCAAATTGATACTAGAAAACTTGAAGGGCGGCGTCAACTCGTCCTGGCCACAGCGAAGAGTCTGCAGATTTTTTCCATCGGACCCAACTGCACATCCTTCGTCGTCCGTCGTACGACGGACTCCTCAGGATGACCATTGCCGCAGCTTCACATAAAACCGCTAAGGCGGAACTACTGGCGCCTTGAGGTCGTGGAGCAGACTAAACTGGTTGATGGATGCAGCGGCGAGATCGGAGACAGGTCATTCGTCTTGCTGCGAGGTTCACTGGCAGAGAAAGCCGCTACTCCCCCGACCGGAGCGGCAACCGGACGACGATCTGGCGCCCCCGCGGCGCAAGGTTCTCTGTGGTGAGCAGCCCACCGGAACCCTCCACCATTTTCGCCGCCGCGCCCAGCTCCCAAACAACTTCTGGAGCCTCCGTCATCAGCGCAAGGTCGAGCCGACCAGCGCCGCTCCCCTCCGGGTAGTGCGGCCCCTCGTCTTCGACAGCGATCTGGGCGTCCTCACCCGCTACGCGCAAGGAAACGCGTACGCCGCTCCGCGTACTGCTGCGCCCCAGGGCAAGGTGCACAATCTTGAGAAGCGCGCCGTAGAGCCGTGGGCGGTCGCCAAGCACGCCAACTCCAGGCGCCGCATCGAGCTGAATGGCAACTCGCCTCGACAGGGCGACTGGCCGCAGATCCTCCACCACTTCCCGGACGAGTTCCGAAAGTTCGACCGGCACCGACTCACCCGCAGGCGTGTATGCCTCCGCCAGTTCACGCACCCCCTGAAGAATCCTTGCCAGTTCCTCAGCCGCAGCCAGAGCCTTCTCTTCCGAAATGCGATGCTCGCGAATACTCGACGCTTTGAACAATGCGAGTTCCAGCGTTCCACGCAGCGCGGTGAGCGGCTGACTCATCTGGTGCGCCACCGATGCAAGAATCGAAGGTATCGCGCCGGCTTCTCGCACTTCCGGAGTTTCTCCGGCTGACAGACCCGCGGGTCCGTCTTTCACGGTCGATTCAGCACTTGGCACTCGCTGCCCCGACTTCATTGCGGCCCTCTCCATTCAGTTGGCCCAATTGATATCCCACGCCACGGATCGTGCGGATCAATCGGTGCTCGTACCCCGCATCGACCTTGTTCCGAAGATAGTTGATGTAAACGTCCACAACGTTGGTCATTGTGGCCGAAACGTAGTGCCAAACGTGCTCGATGATCATCGCCCGGGTAACACTATGTCCGGCGTTTCGGACCAAGTACTCCAAGAGAGCGAATTCCCGCTGGGTGAGAAGGATTTCCCTGCTCCCCCGCCGCGCCGTTCTCGCTATCCGATCCAGTTCCAAATCCTCCACCCGCAGTGTGGTCTCGGCGGGGTATTTGCTGCGTCGCGTCAGGGCCCGCACTCGCGCCAGCAACTCGCTGAAAGAAAAGGGCTTGACCAGATAGTCGTCCGCCCCCGAGTCGAGCCCTTTGACGCGGTCTGCTACCTGGCTGCGCCCACTGAGAATCAAGACCTGGGAGGACTTCTTGTCACTGCGAATTGAGCTGAGCACTTCCAGGCCGTCGCGCTTGGGTAAGCCCAAGTCCAGAATCAGCAGGTCGTATTCGTGCTCATCCGCCAGAGTCTCAGCTTCCTCGCCATCACGGGCCACCTCGACCTGATACTCTTCCGCCTCCAGGCCTTGACGGATGAAGTCGGCCACCGGCGCATCGTCCTCAACCACCAGGATGCGTTTGTGCTGGCGAGATGTCAGAGGCGATTCCGCCTCGGCGTGCACGACGTCGCTCGTCCACTCCATGCTAAATCCACCTATCCCTTATTTCGGCAGAATCGTCGCGGAGGATGATATCGGACATGGCCCCCTTCTCAAGATAAAGGCGGCTTGGCGCAATACGGTGTGTGTAAGCGGCGCTTCTCACGGATGGCGCATTGGACTAGAATGCAGGCTCCATCCTGCGATTCATGAGGTAACCATGCTTCACAGCAGACTAATCCGAAGGCTATGGCACTCAGCCTTACTCCCACTCCTCCTCACCCTCTTCCCGGCGATTTCTCTGGCATCCACCCGGATCGATTTGAATGGGGAATGGCAATTTCGCACCGACCCGTCCAAGTCCGGCGAGCAGCAGGGGTGGGCTTCCCGGGCGCCCGAGGGAACGGAGACCGTCCGCGTCCCGCACACCTGGAACATCGGCAAGTACGAGGATTTCGAGGGAACCGGCTGGTACTTCAAGACCTTCGAAGTCCCGGACGAGTTGCGCGGCAAGGGCGTGGAGCTCCACTTCGGCGCAACCTTTTACCGCTCGCGCGTCTGGCTAAACGGCAAGGAGGTCGGAAGCCACGAGGGCGGCCACACCGAGTACTACTTCGACGTGACGCCGCTTTTGGCGCGAACCAATTTCCTGGCGGTGGAAATCAACAACCAGCCCACCGCACAATCCATCCCCGGTTGGGCGATGAAGCTCCACGCTTCCAAGAATATCTGGTACGACTGGTGGCACTACGGCGGCATCGTGCGCGATGCCTGGCTCGCCATCCACGAACCGGCCCTCATCCGCCACCAGCAAATTCGCGCCACGATCGAGGGCGCTGCGGCGAACGTCACCGCTCGCGTGTTTCTCGAATACTCCGGGAAGAAGCCGCTCGCTGCGAAGCTGGTCCTGAACGCTCTGCCTCCCAACGGCCGCCCCGCCGCGGCCACGGCGGAGCAGGTACTAAACCTCGCACCGGGCGCGCATGAGGCGACGCTCAGCTTGCGAATTGACGCCGTCAAGCTCTTGCACTTCGACGACCCGCAGGTTTACCGGATGGAAGCCCGGCTTCTCGACGCGCGCGGCAACGAACTCGACTCCCTAACCGACAACTTTGGCGCGCGCAGCATTGAAATTCGCGATCGCAAGCTTTACTTAAACGGCGAACCCGTCCGGCTAACGGGCATGGCTCGTCACGAAGAGTCTCCATGGGAAGGGCTGGCGGAAACGCCGGGCACCATGCGCCGCGACTACGACGACATGAAGAACCTGCAGATGACGTTGACGCGGCCCGTCCACTACCCGCAGCACCCCTACATTCTTGATTACTGCGACCGCAACGGAATCCTGCTCATCCCCGAAATCCCCATGTGGCAATTCAGCGAGAGGCAGATGTCGGATCCCAAAGTGATCGAGCTCGCCAAGCACATGATGCAGGAGATGATCGAGCAGGACTACAACCACCCCAGCATCTTTGCTTGGAGCGTCTCGAACGAAAGCACCACGGACACTCCGGGCGGTAAGGCCTACTTCAAGACGATGTACGAATTCATCAAGCAGCTCGACCCCGCCCGCTTCGTTACCTACGCCGACGACCGCATCGCCTTTGTGGACAACCCGCAGGATAATTCCGCCAGTCTCGCCGATTTCATCATGTGGAACCAGTATTTCGGCGCCTGGCACGGCCCCACGGCCCTCCTGCCGGAAGTCTTCGAGCGCATCAAGCGCAACTATCCCACCAAAATGGTCGTCATCTCCGAATTCGGCACGCCCGGGGTCTTTGCACGCGACAGTCGGGGCGCCGACCGGCTGCGGTCGCAGATTTATCGCGAGCAGATGGAGATGTTCGGCAAGCAGGACTGGATCGCCGGCGCCCTGATGTGGTGCTACCAGGACTATCGCTCCCACCGCAACCTCTGGCCGGGGGAAACCGCCGGCTACGTGGACCACGGCGTGGTGGACGAAAACCGCCAGCGGCGGCCCTCCTACAGGGTCTGGCAGGAAGTGAATGCCCCCGCGCGGGTGAAGGCGGAATGGCAATACGACTCGGAGCGTCGCCCCGTGGGCTTCCGCGCTTCCATCGATCGCCGCCGGCCGGACGAGATTCCCTTCTACGCGCTGCGCAATTACCGCCTGGTCTGGGAACTCCGCGACGACGACAATACGCTGCTTGCGAGCGGCTCGAAAGCTCTTCCGGAAATTGGCCCGCCGCAAGCGCTCGACGCCCAATGGCCGGCCTCTGCGTCGAAGTCGCTCCGCCTGCGGCTGCGGGTCTTTCGCCCCACGGGGTTCGTGGCCGCGGAGAAAACGCTCGACTGGTGGTTCCTGACTCCCGGCGGCCTCACCCTGGAAGAGATGAAGCGCCAGGGAGTACCCGTGCCGGAATGAGGAGGACGCAATACCATGCCCCCAATCCGATTGAGATTCGTCCTTGCAGTTGTATTGTTTGTTCAACTTTCCTTCCCGTCGCTCTTCGCCTCGCAGAGCATCAACCCTGCCTTGCTCAGCGACAGTTGGCCGGCGCATTGGATTGCTCACCCTGAAGGTCCCCAGCGCGAATTCGGGGTGTTTCACTTCCGCAAGACGTTCACTCTGCCGGCCGCGCCGCAGCAATTCGTCGTTCACGCGAGCGGTGACAATCGGTACGAGCTCTACGTGAACGGCGCGCGGGTGCTGGCGGGGCCGCAGCGCGGCGACCTGTTCCACTGGCGCTTTGAGACGCTCGACATCGCGTCGCATCTCAAGGCGGGCAAGAACGTTCTCGCCGCCGTGGTCTGGAACTTCGCCGGGCAGGCCCCCATGGCGCAACTGACCTACGAGACCGGCTTCCTGCTGCAAGGAGACGGAGAAACCGAGCAGGTCGCCAATACCAGCAGCTCCTGGAAGTGTTCCAAGAACGCCGCGCTCACCATGCTGCCTTGGGACCCCCAGAAGGTTGAGGGCTACTTCGTCGTCGGGCCGGGCGAAAGCTGGGACGGCGCGAAGTACCCCTGGGGCTGGGAGACGACGGACTTCGACGACTCCGAGTGGAAAGCGGCAATCGAGATGGACGCCGCCTCGCCGCGTGGCGGCCGCGACAGCCATTCGAGATGGATGCTCGTGCCGCGCACCATCCCACTGATGGAGGAAAGGCCGGAACGCCTCGCGAAGGTCGTGCGCGCGCAGGGAGTCGAAGTTCCGGCGGGCTTCATCGAAGGCCACGCGCCGGTCAGTGTGCCGGCCAAATCTCACGCTGTCATCCTGCTCGACCGCGGCCAGCTCACCTGCGCCTATCCCGAACTCGTCGTGAGTGGCGGGCGCGGCGCGGAGATCACCCTGGCCCACGCCGAGTCGCTCTACCAGGGCCGCGAGAAGGGCCATCGCGACGAGACCGCAGGCAAGGAAATGCGCGGCTACGAGGACGTCTACCGGCCCGATGGCGGCCCGCACCACCTCTTCCGCCCGCTCTGGTGGCGAACGTTCCGCTATTTGCAGATTGACGTGAAAACCGGAAATGAACCTCTGGTGCTGGAAGATATTCGCGGTTTGTTCACCGCCTATCCTTTCATCCTGCGCGCCCGCTTTGAGAGCGACGACGCAACGGTGAACAAGATATGGGAAACCGGATGGCGCACCCTGCGCCTCTCCGCCCACGAAACGTACACCGACTCGCCCTACTACGAGCAACTTCAGTACATCGGCGACACGCGCATGACGGCGCTGATTTCGCTCTACACGTCGGGCGACGATCGCCTGGTGCGCAACGCCATCCAGTTGTTCGACGACTCGCGCACCCCCGACGGCCTGACGCAGAGCCGCTACCCATCGTTCCTCCCGCAATACATTCCGCCCTATTCCCTGCTCTGGGTCGGAATGCTGCACGACTTCTGGCAGTATCGCGGCGACGAGGGGTTCGTGCGTGAGTTCCTGCCCGGCGCGCGCGGCGTGCTCGGCTGGTTCGAGTCGCGCATCGCGCCCTCCGGCCTGCTCGGGCCGCTCGAATGGTGGAATTTCGTCGATTGGGTCCCCGCCTGGCGCCATGGCACCCCACCGCTCGAAGCGGATGGCCAGTCTTCGATTCTGAGCCTGCAATTCGCCGCCGCGCTGCGCGAGGCCGCCGACCTGGAATCCGCCTTCGGCATCCCCGAGCGCGCCGAGCACTACCGTGCCCTGCGTGCCAAGATCATCGAAGGGGTTCGAATCCAGTGCTGGGATCGCGCTCGCGGGCTCATCGCCGACACGCCGGCTAAAAAGAGCTTCAGCCAGCACGGCAATGTCCTGGCGGTGCTTGAAGACGTGATTCCGCCTCCCGACCAGCCCGCGGTGATGAAGACCGTCCTCTCCGATTCGTCGTTACACCAGGCGACTTTCTATTTTCGCTTCTATCTCCACCGGGCGATGAAGAAGTCGGGCCTGGCCGACGACTACATCCAGCAGCTCGATCCCTGGCGGCAGATGCTGGCGCTCGGACTCACCACCTGGGCCGAGAATCCCGAGCCCACGCGCTCCGACTGCCACGCCTGGAGCGCCCATCCCAATTTCGATCTGCTCGCCACGGTTGCCGGCATTGAGCCCGCCGCGCCCGGCTTTGCCGAGGTCTTGATCGAGCCCCACCTCGGGCCGCTCCAACGCCTGACGGCCACGCTGCCTCATCCCCTCGGCGACATCACCGTCGCTTACCAGCGCAAGGGCGAAGGTTTGATGGTTGATGTCACACTGCCGGAAAAGCTCTCCGGCTCATTTGTGTGGAAAGATAAGAAGGTCGCGCTGCACGCCGGGCCGCAGCATCTGGAATTCTGAGCTAGCGCCGGCCTTTTTCTGTAGCGGCGGTCGGAGCTTGCCCTGACGGAGGAAGGGACCGCCGGCACGAAGATTCAGCGAATTCGGCGCTCATAGAGCGCCGCTACAGCACGACGCCGAATCCCGCGCAACTTGTGGCAGTCTTCGCTATAATCCCCCCACCGGTGCCTGACCCACAAGGAGTGCCGCCATGCCTGCGAGAGCGAAGTTTGCGTTCGTCACCATCCTGGGAGCGATGGTCTGCCTGCTGCTGGGCGGTGCGCTGCCGCTCCGCGCCGGGGAGGGCCAAGGCGTGACGGTCACGGTCGGCGCCTCCGATGCCGACGTCCTGGGCACGGACAACCTCGCCATCCAGAAGGCCATTGACCGCGTCGCCGCGGCGGGTGGCGGCACGGTGCTCATCAAGGCGGGCACTTACACGCTGGCGAATTCCGTGCGCCTGGCAAGCAACCTGACGCTCAAGGGCGAAGGCGCGGACAAGACCTTTCTCAAGAAGGCCGCGGGCGTGCGCAGCCGGCTCAAGCTCGACGCCGATTACGGCGAATTCATCGCCACCGTGGAGGATGTGCGGGGATTTGCGGTGGGCATGGGCGTCACGCTGCTCGACAAGGTCAGCCCCTCGGGTTGGAACCCCAGCGTCCGCACCATCACCGCCATCGATGGGAACACCCTTCGTCTCAACCGCTTCCTGCACATGGACTACTCCACGGAGCAGGAGGGCATGGTCTTCAACACTTTCCCGCTGATCGCCGGGTATGAGGTGGAGAACGTGCGCGTGGAAGACCTTACCGCCGACGGCACGCGCACCGGCAGCGGCGAACTCGACGGCTGCCAGGCCGGGGCCATCTATTTCTTCCACTCGCGCCGGATGACGATTCGCAATTGCGTGGCGCGCAATTTCCCCGGCGATGGGATCAGCACGCAGTTTGTCGAGGACCCGGTCATCGTAAACTGCGAGGCGCATGGCAACGCCATGCTCGGCATCCACCTCGGCACGGGGGCGCTGCGGGGCGTCGTTCGCCAGAGTCGCTCCCACGATAACGGCCAGGATGGAATCTATCTCTGCTGGCGCGTGCAGCAAGGGCGCTTCGAGGAGAACCAGAGCTGGTCGAACGGCCAGGACGGCATCTCCATCGGCCACAAGGATACGGACAACGTTTTTGAGAAGAACGTCGTGACGGGCAACGCCCGCGCCGGAGTCTATTTCCGCGACGATCCGGAGGCGAACGCCGGCCACCGCAACGTCTTCCGCGAAAACACCATCGAGGATAACGGACGCGCCGGCGCGCCCGGCTGCGGCGTGCGCGTCGAAGGAGCCACCCACAACATCACCCTGGAAGGCAACATCATCCGCGATACCCGCCCCGCCGACCGCGCCACCCAGGAGGTCGGCATTTGGATCGGCCCGCGCGCCGACTACGTCATCGCCTCGCGCAACATCTTCAGCAACAACCTCAAGCGCGCCGTCGAGGACCTCTCCACCGGCGGCCACAACAAAATCGAGCAGCCGGGTGAGAACCGTTAATAGCCCACAGCGTTACCTTGTTGACGATCTCAGCGGTTATCGATACTACTGAGCGACATTATTATCTTGACAAGTAAATTTGTAAGGCCTAGCGTAACCACTGCACCATCAGGTTTCCCCCGAGTTAATTGGTTTTGAGCGGGCAGTTTAATGTCCCCCGCCTTCTCGCGTCACGCCCGGACTCCTCCCAGTCGCCCGCCTCAGCCTCGGCGAATCCATTGGCGCAGCCCTCTGCAGGCGCGGGGGACGAGCTACACTCAGATCGTTTACGGGCCAGGAGGCGGGAAACTGGCGCTGATGAACGGCAGCGGGTAGCGCACAGGCTGACAAAGCCCATGAAGGACAGGGGCCAGCGGGGCTCTCTGCGGTGGCCACCGTGAGGATCGAAACTCTCGCTCTCGCACCGCCCCTCATCGTTCCCGCCTATCTAAAACTATTAAGGAGACAATCCATGAAACGCACCAGATTTGTGACAGGAACGATTCTCGCCGTAATTTTCACCCTGTTCATCGGCCCCAGTACGGCTCAACTCTTTGCCCAGGGGGGAACTTGGGCCACGAAGGCCTCCATGCCGGGGGTACGCTACTGGTTTGGGACCAGCGTGGTGAACGGTCTCATTTATGCCGTGGGCGGGTACGGGGACTTTTTGGGGGAGGTCGCCTACGACCCTGCAACCGACACATGGAGCACCAAGGCTTCCATGCCGACGGCGCGCTACGGGCTTGGGACCAGCGTGGTGAACGGTGTCATTTATGCCGTGGGGGGGGGGGCCAATCCCGGCGTGATAGGTGAATTAGGTGAATTGGGCACAGTCGAGGCCTACGACCCTGCAAGCAACACCTGGACCACCACGGCTTCCATGCCGACGGCCCGCATCGCACTTGCGACCAGCGTGGTGAACGGTGTCATCTATGCCGTGGGGGGGGTCGATGCGACTGCTGAATTGGGGACAGTCGAGGCCTACGACCCTCTAACCGACACATGGAGCACCAAGGCTTCTATGCCAACGGCGCGCTCCGGACTTGCGACCAGCGTGGTGAACGGTGTCATCTATGCCGTGGGGGGGCAGGGGGAGGGGGTCGATGCGTATGGTCCATTGGGGACAGTCGAAGCCTACAACCCTGCAACCAACACCTGGACCACCAAGGCTTCCATGCCGACGCCCCGCTTCGGGCTTGGGACCAGCGTAGTGAACGGTGTCATCTATGCCGTGGGGGGTGCGAACTTCGGGAGCATTTTAGGGACAGTCGAGGCCTACGACCCTGCAAGCAACACCTGGACCACCAAGGCTTCCATGCTGACGGCGCGCTACGTACTTGGGACAAGCGTGGTGAACGGAATCCTCTATGCAGTGGGCGGCATTAACGGCTCCGACAACCCTTCGGAGACAGTCGAAGCCTTTACGCCCACGCGAACCAATCAGCCGCCAGTTACGAATGCAGGGCCGGACACGACACGAGAATGCGCAAACCCTGCGGGAACGTTGGTGACGCTCGATGGGTCGGCTTCCTCCGACCCTGATGGCGACACGCTCACGTACAAGTGGACCGGGCCGTTCCCGGAAGGCGGCGGCACGGTCACGGGCGCGAGCCCGGCAGTCACACTGCCGCTGGGGACATCGACAATCACCCTCGTTGTGAACGATGGAACCGTGGATTCTGGTCCTGATTCGGTGAAGATTGATATTCAGGTCTTCGTCTCCGGCCTGCAACCTCCGATGGTGGGTCTGAGCCCTGAACCAGTGCCGCCCCTCCTGCCCACGAAAGCGTTCAAACGGGGAAGCACGATTCCCCTCAAACTCCAACTCTTCTGCTCTGGGTTGGTGTGCACAAACGCGATCAGCGCACCGCCTCGGATCGTTGCGCTCTTTGCCAGCGGTGGGACGATTGACCTGGCGACGGTCGATATCAACTCGGGCGCCGCGAACGACAACGGCGTCTATTTCCGATTCTCCGACCCGAGTTGGGTCTATAACCTGAGCACCCAGGGTTTGAGCGCGGGCACCTACACCATCACGATCCAGATGCCCGATGGCCGACGCTTCAATGCCGGGTTCGTGTTGAGGTAGCCGGTAGCCACGGTCAGAGCAGGTCGCCACGGTCAGCCCCGCACAGCGGGCTGACCGTGGGCTTTTCTATGGCGGGCCCACCGTCAATTCAAAACACGAATTAACCGTGGCGACCCGCATTTCCATCGCGGCGCGGCGCGGGCTCGGCAGTAGGCTGTAGGGGCGGTTCGTGAACCGCCCAAAGGGGGCGCATCAAGATGCGCCCCTACGAAGATCGCGACACGCGTTGGACGGCGCGGCACCGCCAAAAGGGGCTTGACAAATCTTGGCAAGTGTGCTAGGCTATAGGACCATGATGAGAGGGCTGAAATCCGGGCCAGAGGGCGCGCGATTCTCGACCAACAACCTGGGCAGCGGCCCTTATATATATAGCGAAACAAAGCTGCGATGTCTTTTAGAATTAGTCGATTACAATTTTACGGACAAAACGAAGCTGGGATCTCATTGAAAACACAGGCTCAATGTAATATTTACTCAAGGCTGGCAAGTAACCATTTATCAACAACTTAGCGAAAAGCCCCCGCGCCAAAGCTAAATCAAGCCGAACTGCATGAATCGCTCTCCTGATGCGCGGTCGAGCCCTGCCCTAGCCCAACTTCCGCAGTTTGAAAAGTAAGTCGTCTGTTTTCAATGCGGGCATGCCCGAGTCTTCACTACATTTCGAGCTTGGGTAGTTGCGACGGCAGCTTCAGTCCGAGCCTTTGGAGCAGGATGGCCTGATGCTGTGTGGGCCGACTCAGGCAGCGCTTATGAATGTCGATCCCCGCCCGCGTGGGGAGGACCACTTCCACTAACTCGATCTTCTTCAACTCCTCAAACACCTTGCGCGGTTCGTGACCCAACCCGGCCTGGCGGCACAGGTGCCCCAGGGTTTTCCAGAGGACGTAAGCGAGAAAGCAGACCAGGATGTGCGCCTGTACCCGCGATTCCTTTTGGTGCCATACCGGTCGCAGGTCCAGATCCGACTTCTGAATGCGAAACGCCGCTTCCGCCTCGGTCAGTTGCGTATACGCTCGCCACAACTCCTCGGCGTTCCACTCCCTCACGTTGCTGCGTAGCACGTAGCAGCCTTCGCTTAGCCGCGCCCAGTCCTGCCACTTCGCCGACTTGCCCCAGTGCAACTCGGCAGCGCCCGGAGCGCTTTCTCGAACCTCCACCTGGAACAGTCCGGCGGCTCGCGGATTCTGCCCCCTCAACCTTCCCACCTGTTGGGCGACGGCCACCGGCGACAGGGACCGCTTCCGGCAACGGGCCTCGATCTTTTGCAGCCCTTCTTCGATCCGGCGCTCGAAGCGCTCATGGATGGCTTGTTCTTTCTTGCGCCGTTGCGCACTCCGGCAGAGAATGAACACCTCCTCGTCCCTCGGCCCCGGGCACCACTTCACTTCCAAGCCTTCCTGCACCCGCTGCCAGTCCTCGGCCAGCAACTCCCGCTCGAACCGCCGGAGCCAACTCTTCGGCGTGCCCACGATGTAACGTCGGCCGCCTTGCTGCAGAAACTCCAGATTCTCCTCGCTCACCATCCCTCGGTCCAACACCCAGATCCGGCTGGCCTGTCCGTAGCGGGCCTCCACCGTCGTGACCATCTCTTCCACCGTGGTCACATCGTTGCGGTTTCCCGTAAAGACTTCATAGCCCAGCGGCAGACCTCCGCGCGTCACCACCAGCGCCAGGTTCACTTGCTTGCAGTCGGGCCGATGGTCGCGCGAGTAACCCCGCTGCGCCTGAGGATTCTTCCCCGCTTCCCCTTCAAAGTAGGTCGAGGTCACATCGTAGAGCAGCAGGTCGTAATCCAGCTGAAACAACTCCCCCAGCCGCGCCTTCAGGTGCTGTTCCAACTCCGCCTTGTAGGGCAGCAGATGGTCCAAGGCCCGATAGAGCCGATCTTCGTTCACTTTTTCGGCGGGCACTCCCAACAACTCCGCCAGAGCGCTGTCCGGGTAGTAATGCTCGGCCAAGTGCAGTTCACTCGACGGATCACACAGCCGACCCAGTACCAACACCATCCCCATCAGCGGCCAGGGAATCGCTTCCCGCCCGGTCGCCAACTTCTCTTCCAGAAATCGCACCAGATCGAGTCGGCGCAGCAGTTCCACGCCTAACCACGGACCTCCTAACTCCTGATGACGTTCCACCCGTACGCCCTGCAGATCGACCTCCACCCAGCACGGCTCGGCATCTTCCTCATAAAGTCGTCGCTGGTAAACCGGCGGCGCGCCCTCGGCCCGTCGCTGAATCCCCAGCCGGCCTTGCTCGTCCAACTCGCCCAGGTAAGCCACCACGTGTTGCCGGGGACCGCGCTCCGTCCGGTACGACTCCACCAGCGCCCAGTAGGCGTGCCGCTTGCCGTCCTTCTCTCGGTAACACCGCCGCAAATACACCGCGGCCATCATGAAGAATCTTGCGCGCCCTTTTCAAGGGGGTAGGTCTTCACTACACGTGCTCTTCGTGGCAGGAAGGGACTTCGCAGCAAGCGCAGGCTGAAAATGAAACACCTAAGAAACCATCACGCGCCAGGAAGGACCGAAAAAC
>JBEKUI010000128.1:0-12258 GCA_049515175.1 Terriglobia bacterium | reverse complement strand
CGATGGCCTGCAAGGCGTTTGCCACCGGCGCGGCGTTGCGCAGCGTCGGCCAGTACTGGATGCCGGTCAGCACCACCGCCACCGAAACGTAAAGCAGCGCGCAGATGATCAGCGAGGCGATGATGCCGAAGGGAACGTCGCGCTGCGGCCGCTCGCACTCCTCCGCCGCGGTGGAGACGGAATCGAAGCCGATGTAGGTGAAGAAGACGATCGCGCCGCCCGTCAGCACTCCCTGCCAGCCGTTGGGCATGAATGGCTTCCAGTTGGCGACTTGAACGTAGCGCGAGGCGGCAAAGAGAAAAATCAGGATAGCGATGATCTTCACCGTCACCATGAGGTTGTTGGCGCCCGCGCTCTCCCGGATGCCCAGCACCAGGATCACGGTGATGATCATGACGATGAGGAAGCCGGGGAGGTTGAAGTACGAGCCCGTGCGCACCCCCGCGACGAACATCGGCTCCATGAACTGGCGCGGCAGGTGGATGCCGAAACTTTGCAGCAGGCTGTCGACATAAGCGGAGAAACCCACCGCCACGGCCATGTTGCTCACCGCGTATTCCAGGATCAAATCCCAGCCGATGATCCAGGCGATGATTTCTCCCAGGGTCGCGTAGGTGTAGGTGTAGGCGCTGCCGGCGATGGGAATCATCGAGGCGAGCTCAGCGTAGCAGAGCCCCGCCAGCGCGCAGACCATCGCCACCAGCAGGAAGGAGAGCGCAATCGCCGGCCCCGCCCCCGGCCGCCCCGCCGTGCCCAGCGCGTTTCCGCCGTGCAGCACCAGATCGAGCAGCGGCGCCTTCCAGATCGAGTGCACTTGCAGCACTTCGCCCGCCGCCGCCGTGCCGGTAAGGATGAAGATGCCGGTGCCGATGATGGCGCCGATGCCCAGCGCCGTGAGCGACCACGGCCCCAGGCTCTTGCGCAGGCGGTGCTCGGGGTCCTCGGCTTCCGCCAAAAGCTTGTCGATGCTCTTCCTGCGGAGTAACTGGCTGGGCATAGAAGAAGTGACGGGTGACAAGTGACGAGTGGAAGAAGAGAGATTGAATCACGGAGCCGATGAAACGCCGGCTGAACGCGGTGGTTCAATCGCTGAATCGCTTGATGAACCGATCTCCCGATGACCCGATCCGGTCTTACTCGTCACTCGTCACTGTCGTTCAGCTACCGTCGCGCCGCCTGGCCCGGGCCCTTCTTCTTCACCTTGGGCTTCAGGGAGCCGCGCGGTTCGGTCTGCTTGGGCTTGGGCGCCTGCTTCTTGCGCGCTGCCCGCTTCAGTTTCTTGCGTTCTGCTCTGTCTTTGATCTTCCGAGTGTTCATTGATTTTCGTTTTCCTCAACCGAAACTTCGATTTGTATTCTTCAATTCATCGTTCAGACTTCCTCGTTCATCGTTGGGTTCACGCCTTTTCGAGGGACGCGAACTTCTCCACAAACTTCTTCTTGCCAAAGCCCGGGAAGCTGATGGTCAGCTTGGCGTCGTCGCCTTCGCCTTCGCAATCGAGCACCGTGCCCAAGCCGAACTTGGGATGGCGGACGTGCGTGCCGAGCTTCCACCGCCCGCTCCCGCCGCTCTTCTGGCCGGCAAAGCCGCTCTTTCTTCCGGTTGCCCCGCGCTCGCGCAGGAAGGGGTCGATCTGGCCGCGCGAGTTCACGGCATTCTCCCACACTGTGCGCGCCTTTGCACCAAACAGCGTGGGGTTGAGCGGATCGAGGAGCTGCGCAGGGACCTCGCCCAGGAAGCGCGAAGGCCGCGTGCTCTCGTAATCTTCGCGCGCAAAGGAGCGCCGCGAGCGCCCACGCGTCAGCACCAGCCGGTCGCGGGCGCGCGTCATGCCCACGTAGCAGAGCCGCCGCTCTTCCTCCAGCGCCGCGTCGTCGTCGAGCGAGAGCTTGTGCGGGAAGAGGCCTTCCTCCAGCCCCGCCAGAAACACTGTCGAGAACTCCAGCCCCTTGGCGCTGTGCAGGGTCATCAGCGTGACGCGCGCGCGTTCGTCATATTGATCGGCGTCGGAAACCAGCGCCGCGTGGTCGAGGAATTCCGCCAGCGTTTCGCCGCGCTCTTCCGCCTCCGCCGCGGCATTCACCAGTTCCTGCAGGTTTTCGATCCGCCCGTCCGCCTCCGGCGTGCCCTCGGCGCGCAGCATCTCCAGATATTTCGTGCGGTCGAGGAGCTCGCGGAAGAAGCCGCTCATCGTCGTCGACTCGCGCGCCGCGGCCAGCTCCTGAATCAGCCGGTAGAAGCCTTCCAGCACGCGCAGCGAGCGCGCCGGCAGGAGTTGCGCGGCGAGTTCCTGTTCGAGCGCCTCCCAGAGGGTCAGGCTGGAGCGGCGCGTCGCGGCCCGCAGCGCCTCCACCGTTGTCCCGCCGATGCCGCGCGGCGGCGAGTTGATGATGCGCTCGAGCGCGGAGGAATCTTTGAGATTGGTCACCAGGCGCGCATAAGCGAGCAAGTCCTTCACTTCTGCGCGCTCGTAAAAGCTGAAGCCGCCCACGACGCGGTAGTCGATGTTCATGCGCCGCAGCGCCTCTTCAAACAGGCGCGACTGGGCGTTAGTGCGATAGAGGACCGCGACGCTTCCTTCGCCGTCGACCGCGAGAGTACGCTGGATTTCGCCCGCCACGAAGAAGGCTTCCTCGTCCGCGTCCTGCGCCTCGTAGAGGCCGACGCGCGCCCCGCCCGCCCGGTCGGTCCACAGCACCTTGCCCTTGCGCGCCAGATTGCGGCTGACGACGGCGGTCGCGGCGTCGAGGATCACCTGCGTCGAGCGATAGTTCTGCTCCAGGCGAATGATGCGCGTCTCCGGGTAGTCGCGCTCGAAATTGAGGATGTTCTCGATCTCCGCGCCGCGCCAGCGGTAGATCGACTGGTCCTCGTCGCCCACCACGCAGAGGTTCTGATGGAGCAGGGTGAGCTGCCGGATCAGCTGGTACTGAATGCGGTTGGTGTCCTGGTACTCATCGACGAGGACATACCGGAAACGCTGGTTGTAGTCCTCGCAGACGTCCTGCGCGGCGTAAAGCAGCTCGACCGTTTTGAGCAGCAGGTCGTCGAAGTCGAGCGCGTTCGCCTGCCGCAACTTGGCCTCGTAGCGCTCGAAGATCGTCGCCAGCTTTTCCGTGGAAGGGTCGGACGCCTGGCGGTAAAGCTCCTCGGGCGTGATGCCGCGATTCTTGGCGTAGCTGATGCGCGCGAGCACCGAGCGCGGCGAGCTGAAATGCTCGCCCAGGCCGAGCTCGTTCACCACCGCCTTCACCACGCGTGCCTGGTCGTCCTCATCGTAGATGGAGAAATCCCGGCTGTAGCCGAGGCGGTCTATGCTCCGGCGCAGCACACGCACGCAGAAGCTGTGAAAGGTGGAGATGTGCGGCCAGCTCTCCAAGCCCTCGCTGAGCAGCCGCGCCACTCTCTCCTTCATCTGGTCGGCGGCCTTGTTCGTGAAAGTAACCGCCAGGAGGTTTTCGGGGGCGATTCCCTTTTCGCTGATGAGGTGGGCGATCCGGAAGGTGATGACGCGCGTCTTGCCGCTGCCCGCCCCGGCCAGAATCAGCATCGGGCCGTCGGTGTGCTCGACCGCTTCGCGCTGCTGGACGTTCAGTTGATCGAGAAGACGCGACATGCCAGTCCGCGGCGGCGGACAGATCTCCTGCGGGAAGTATTTCTCCAAGCCCGAAGGATCATTCTACACGAGATTTGTTTTCGCCGGGGGGGGCCTGCAGTGGCGGGGCTGCCGCGGGGATGTTCCACGCCAGCGTCAGAGCAGGTTCTGAAACTCTTCCGCGCTCAACTTCATGTCCGCCATGATGCCGTGCAGCGTTTTCGGTTTGAGATTCTTCCCGCTGTGCATGGGGATGACGATGCGGGCCTTATCGGCGTCGCGGACATAAATCGCATGACTGCCGCGCTGGCGCCGGAACGTGAAGCCGGCTCTTTGTGCCACACGAACGAGGTCTTTAGCCGTTACAGCCGGCAGCTTGGGACTCACGCGGGAATCTCAATCGGTTTAATGAAGATATCCTCTTGGGGGATCGGCAGACCGTCTTCCGCCAGCGTTTCAAGATAAAGTTGAATCGCCTCACGGATGTTGGTGACGCCTTCCTCGATGGTCTCACTTTGGGTGTGGCAACCGGGCAGGACGGGGCAGAAGACGTGATAGCCGCCCTCCTCTTCCTTTTCGAAGATCACCGTGTAGCGTCGAGTCATCAAATACCTCAGTCGAGATCCATTCTAGCTGTTTTCGCCTTGAAATCACACTGCTCGCGGGCGCGTGTCAGTCCTCGTCCTCCATCTGCTCCCGCATGCGGCGGCGGATCGTGGCGGGATCGTCGAGCGGTTCGGAGGGCCGCGCGGGGCCGGAGTGCATTTCCAGCCCGGGCTCGACGACCTTGGCCGGGTCGAAGATGCGCGTGTCGGAGGGCAGTGCCGTGTAGGGAGTGAAATCCGGCTGCTCGGTGAACATATCGGAGAGGTCACTCGCCGCCGCGTCGTACTGGTTGAGCGGAGGCATGCCAAAAATCAGGAAGATGGTTTTCAGGATGCTCTGCATGCTGGTGTGCACGTGCGAGACGCCGCGCCGCGCGTAGGGGCTGAACATCAGGAGCAGGCTGCGATGCGCATCGACGTGGTCGCGGCCGTCCTGAGCGTCGTCCTCGGTGACGAAGACCGCCATGTCTTTCCAGAACGGGCTGTGGGAGAAAAGCTCCACAAGCTTGCCCAGCGCCAGATCGTTATCCGCGACGTAGGAGGCGTGGTACGCGTAGCCGTCCTCCGGGCGCGGCGCGGCGGTGTGGTCATTGGGCAGCCAGATGTAAATGAATTGCGGCAGCGGCTCCTTGCCGCTCGCAAAGCGCACATCGAACTCGCGCTTGAACTGGTCGAAGCGGTACTGGTCGGAGATGTTGGTATTGAAGGAAGCGTAGCTGCGCGAGGAGTTCTGGAAGAGCGCCTCCGCGAGAGGAATGTTGACCCCCTCACGCACGCCGGTGGGCATCAGGCCCGGCCCATCGCTGCTGCCCGACATGGAAACGCCCTCGCCGTAGTTGCGGAAGGTGATCTTGTGCCGCGCCAGATGCTCCCAGAGCGAGCCCGCCTCGAGGAATGATTCCGGCCAGGGATTGTAGGCGATTCCGCCCACGCGCCCGGGCGCCTCCGGGTCCGCAGCAAAATGGAATCCCCTGCCATAGACCGCCGGCCAGGCGCTCTCCACCAGTTCGTTGGGGTAATTGCCCACCAGCCAGTGGTGGCCGTCCATCGAAACGTCGGAGTCCACGTAGTAGTTGTCGCTGAAAGCAAACTGGCGCGCCAGGGCATGATGATTGGGCGTGACGCGCGCGTGTTCGACCATGGGCTGGCCCTTCTCCTTCACCGTCGCGTCCTCACCCCATCGCGCGAGATCCGGCTCGCCGTGGATCTCCTCGCTTTCCGTGGCCATGTCGCCGAGAACTTCGTCGAAGGTGCGGTTCTCCTTCACGATGAAGACGACGTGCTTGATCTTCGCGCTGACTTCGCCGAGCGCAGGAACCGCCGGAACAGAGGACTGCGGCGCCTCCGGAGCCGTGGGGACGAACCCGTTCCATCGCAGCACGCGCGCGCTCAGGTCTTTGAGCTCCGCCGCACCCGGCGCCGCCTGAATCGAAACCACTCCCTTGGTGATGTCGCCGATGTAGTTGCCTTCCGGCCCAAGCTGGAAATTCGGGCCGCCGTTGGGGCCGGCGCCGAAGCCCTTGGCGTTCGCGATGTAGAGGGCCTTGCCGTTGGGGCTCACCGCGACGCGCGCCGGAAACCACGCCGTGGGAAAGTATCCCAGCACTTTGTCGCCCCGCGCGTCGATCACCGCGATGGCATTAATCCCCGCGCAGGCGACATATAGCGTCTTCTCATCGGGACTGAGCGCCATGCCGAAGGGCAGCACGCCGCGCAGCCCGCGCAGGGGAAAAGACGGCTCAAGCACGAGTGTTTTCTCCACCTTATTGGTGCGTGCGTTGATGATGGTGATGCTGTCCTGCGACGTGTTGCTAACGAAAACCTTCTTGCGGCCCGCCACGACGGCGCCGGGGCTCGAGCCACCCACAGATTTTTCACCGATCGGATTCCCGGTTCGAATCTTCGCGGTGACGCGCGGATTGGCCGCGTCCGCCACATCAATCACAAAAACCGAGTTTGACTCCGGCACGTTGGGGTCGCCGAGGCCGGGAATTTTCTTGCCGTCGATAGTGGTTCCTTCCGTGGCTTCCTTGGAAGGAAATCCGAAGGGAGGAAAATCCAAACCGGCGTGCTTCACATCTTTTTCGTCGTAACCGGGGACGAGCGAATACTCGAACATGCCGACGTTCGAAACGTACACGCGCTTCCCGTCCGGGGAGACGGCGAGGCCAAACGGCATCCGGCCCACCGCCACGCTGGCGAGGATTTGCTTCGCCGCCGCGTCGATCACCACCATGCGGAAGTGTGCGAGGTCCAGCACGAACACGTGCCGGCCGTCGGGCGAGAGCTTCAGCTCACCGGTAAGGCTGTGCTGGTAGGTCTTTCCCTGAAACGTCCCGTCCAGGCTGATGGAGTCGAGTTTCTTATGGGTGGCCAGGTCGATGATTCCGAGGCGGCCGTTATCGCCTTCCGAGTAATAGAGGGTGCGATTGTCGGGCGCGATGGCCACGCCCAGGAAGACGCTTTCCGTGACTTTCCCGTCGTCATCATCATCGTCGTCAGACGAAGCCTTTGTGCCGGGCGGAATCTGCACTACCTTGGGCTGATCGCTCCCGAGCTCGGTAATCACCGAAACCGAAAACGGGCTGGTGCCGCCGTTGGAGGTGACCAGCGTCTGCCCGTCGGGCGAGAGCGCCAGGCCGTAAGGGTGTGGCGCCACCTTGACGTGCTTGCCGAGCGGCGTGATGAGCCGCCCGTTGGGAAGCACCGTCTCTCCTTCCGGATGGATTTCCACCGGGCGATTGCCGGCAGGCGCGCGCAATTCCGCGCGCCTTTCCGCGCCCAGCGCGGGGGATGAGAACTGCAAAAGCAAAACGATAAAGGCCATCAGGGCCAAGCGTGCCGTGTTGCGAAGCATGGGGATCATCCTGGAAGAAAGATTCACGAGACTCCGGGGCATCTTAACACGTTGGCGGCAGCGGCGAGTTACAGCCGTGTTAAAATCGCCGTTCGCTGACCGGCCACGTTTTTTCTTGCAGGAGACACAATGAAGATTACCGGTGTCGAGACCCTCTACCTCCGATTGCCCGTGGTGAAAGGCCAATGCGATAGCGGCCAGGACGCGCTGATCGTCAAGGTGACGACCGACGCGGGCATCACGGGAATCGGCGAGGTCGATTCCTCGCCCATGGCGGTGAAGGGTGCGATCGAGGGACCGTTCTCACACACGGTCACCGCCGGCCTGCGCGAAATCGTGATGGGCGAAGACCCCTTCGAGACGGAAGTCATCTGGGAAAAGATGTACCGGCGGAACGTTTACGCCGGGCGGCGCGGCATCGGCATCCACGCCATGAGCGGCATCGACATGGCGCTCTGGGACATCAAGGGCAAGGCGCTGGGCATGCCGGTGTGGAAACTGCTGGGCGGCGGGTTCCACAAGAAGCTGCGCTGCTACGCGAGCTCGCTCTTCGGCCCGACGCCTGCGGCGACGCACGACCTGGCGCGGCGCTTCCGCGACCGCGGCTTCAACGCCGTCAAGTTCGGCTGGGACCCCATGGGGCGCGACGCCAGGACCGACGTCGACCTGGTGCGGCAGGGGCGCAAAGGGTTGGGCGACGAAGCCGACCTGCTCATCGACGCCGGACTCGTCTGGGACGCCAAGACCGCCATCCAGCGCGCCCGGGCGTTTGAGGAATTCAACATCTTCTGGCTGGAGGAGCCGCTGCGCCCCGACGATTACGTGGGGTACCGCAAGCTCTCCGAGGCCACGGCAACGCGCATCGCCGCCGGCGAAGAGGAAAGCGAGCGGCGCTCCTACATCGAGCTGATGGACCAGGGGAGGATCGACGTCGTGCAGATCGACCTGACGCGCTGCGGCGGCTTCACCGAGGCGATGAAAATCGCCAGCCTCGCCCAGGATCGCGGCCTGGTGGTGGCGAACCACGGCTTCACCACCTACATCAACGTGATGGCCGCGCTCCATTTCCTCAATTCCATTCCCAACGCCATCATCGTGGAGTTCGTGTCGGAAGTGGAAACCACGTTGCGCGAGCAGATCACCCGGCAGAATCCGTGCGCCGTGGACGGATTCCTCGCGATTCCCGACGCCCCCGGCCTCGGCATCGACCTCGACGATGCGGGCGTGGCGAAGTTCCGCGTGGCGTAGCAACGATTTCACATCGTCACCTCCGCCGTAACGGCGACTTCACGTCGCCAAATTCCGGATGGCGGCATGAAGCCGCCTCTACATTGGGACGCGAAAACGGCGCATAATATCCCCGCCCTCGCGACCGCCATGCCTGCCAATCTCACGCCCGATTACCTGGAAGCCGACCGGCGTTTCAAAAGCGCCAAGACGACGGAAGAAAAACTCGAAGCGCTCGATGAAATGCAGGCCACCATCCCCAGGCACAAGGGGACGGAAAAGATGCAGGCGGACATCAAACGCCGCATCGCGAAGCTGCGCAACGAGCAATCGAAACGCCCCGCCAGCCGCGTGGGGCTCATTTACAAAGTAGATAAAGAAGGCGCCGGGCAGCTGGCGCTCGTGGGTCCGCCCAACAGCGGCAAGTCGGCGCTCGTTCGCGCCCTCACCCACGCCACGCCTGAAGTCGCGGATTTTCCTTTCACCACGCGCGCGCCCCAGCCCGGCATGATGGCCTTCGAGGACATTCAGTTTCAGCTCGTCGATCTGCCGCCCGTCCATCCCGAGGTTCATGAATCGTGGGTCTATCAGATCGTCCGCAACGCCGACGCGGCGCTGCTCGTCGTGGACCTCAGCGATCCGGACTTGCTGGAAGACCTGGAAATGACCCTCGGGGAGCTCGTGAAGGCGAAAGTTCACCTCGGCCGCGGTCCCGCGCCGGAGGTTGTGGGATGGCTCGAGAAGCGGACGCTGCTCATCGGTAACAAGCGCGATCTGGGCGGCGCCGGGGACGATCTCGAAATCCTGCGCGAGCTTTATGGCCCGCGCTTTGATATCCTCGCGGTTTCCGTCGAGACCGGTGAGGGGCTTGATGCGCTTCGCCATGGCGTGTTCGAGATGCTGGACCTGGTCCGCGTCTACACCAAAGCCCCGGGCCACAAGCTGGAGAAAATCGCGCCTTACGTCCTCAAGCGCGGGTCGCACTTGATCGATCTCGCGGCGATGGTCCATCACGACTTCGTCACACAGCTCAAGTTTGCGCGCGTCTGGGGACACGGACGCTTCGAGGGCCAGATGGTGAACCGGGACTACCCTCTCGTGGATAAAGACATCATCGAGCTCCATCGCTAGAATCGGTTCATCGGGCGATCGGGCGATTTAGTGATCAAGTGATTGAACGCATGCTTGCCAGAGGAGAGAGAAAATGAGAATTCTTTCGGTGTGGGGAGTTACCGCGGTGACGCTGTGTGCCTTGACGGGCGCGCTGGGCGCGGAGCAGAAGGCGGGCGGGCCGGTGACCCTCGAGTATTACTACAAGCTGGCGCCGGGAGCGGCGAAAGAATGGCTGGCGCTCTACAAGAAGAATCACAACCCCATTCTTCAGCAGCAGATCAAGAACGGCCTGCTGCTCAGCGAAAAGCTCTACGAGCGCCGCTTCCACGCCGCAACGCCCGCTTGGGACTACAAGGTCGTCATGGTGTGGCGCGACTGGGCGGCGCTCGAAGAAACCCGCCGCACCGAGCCGGAAATTATCCGCGCCCTCTATCCGAACACCGCCGAGCACGACCAGCAGGAAAAACGCCGCTGGGAAATCACCGAGCAGCATTGGGACGACGTGCTGAGCGAAGTACCACTCGAGTAGCAACCTCTGGGTGCCGACGTACGATTGGGAACGGTCATGGCAAAGCCTGGCATGGTCAAGATCACTGTATATGTGCCCGAGGACCTCATGCGAAGGGCGATGAAGGTTTCAGGGCTGGGGATTACTGCCACGGTTCGCCTGGCCCTGCAGGCTCTGGTAAAGCAAGCTGAATCAACCCGAGTCATCGAGGAGAAATCGAGATTGAAGCTCCGCCGCTGAAGATGTCGGCCCTATTTCTTGCGCGGCGGCTGGCTGGGACGCATCTCGATGCGGCTGGCCAGCGCCGACTTGGGAAACTTGTAGAGGTCCACGACGGCCTTGGCGATGTCCTCGCCAGTCAGCTTCCAGGTCTCGCGCGCTTTTGAGCCAGGCGTCGCCGCGAAATCCGTATCGACGCTCCCCGGCATGATGTAGCTGACCCGGATGCCGTCGTAACGAACGTCTTGCATCATCGCTTCGCTGAACCCGTTCATACCGAACTTGGAAGCGTTGTAGGCGCTGCCGCCCGGGAAAGGGTTGACCCCCGCAAGGCTCGAGATGTTGAAGATGTAGCCGCCGCCCCGCTTCCGCATCTGCGGTATGGCCTCGCGGCAGCAATAGAAGGTGCCGGAGAGATTAGTCTCGATCGTCGCATCCCAGTCTTCCGGCGTGAGTTGGTCCACGGGCTTCATGATGCCGACGCCGGCGTTGTTCACCAGGATGTCGAGCCCGCCAAAACGGTCCGCGGCCGCACGAATCAGCTTGCGGCAATCCTCGTAGCGGCGAACGTCGGCGACAAGCCCGTCCACTCTGCCGGCGGCAACCCGGCCAAGCCTCTCCAGGGCCGCCTTCAGGAACGAGGCGTCCCGCCCGCAAACGAATACCTTCGCGCCTTCGGCGAGCAGTGCCTCGGCGATCGAATAGCCGATGCCGCGCGTCCCGCCCGTCACCACCGCAATCCTGTCCTTCAGTTCTGAAGCCATGGCAAAACCTCCCCAGTCTCAGGTCAGATTAGCTTAAAGCTCAATGCGGGTCTGTGGCAATCCGCTCGCTGATGCGTGCTGGCGATTTCGCGGGGCTCCGACATCCGACCAGGCTCCGCCAGAGAAAACGAAAACCGGGAGTGTGACAGCTTATGAAACCGTCACACTCCCAACCCGAGCGTTGATGAAATCGGTCGCATCGTCACCTAAGCGTCATCTAATAGCTGTGTTTTCAACGACATGACTCCTTAATAGACATTGTGCCTGAAATCGTTTGGTGAAAAACCTGCCCTCTCGGTCTGGGTCGTCGGTTCCGTCAATTGATGGACAAAATGACCGATACTAGCTCCGGCTTTGGACAATTTGTGCATCCCGCTCAGCTTTCGGCTGCCAGTGTGCCCATATTTCGCTCGGAAGCACGCGGTGGGGTGTTTTCACCCAAACGTCCGGCACGTCTTCCCGAAGAGCTGGGATCAGCCAAAGTCGCATCCGTTTCCGGGGGAGTATTACAATAGGGTCCTCCCAGTCGAGGTAGTCTATGAGCATCAACATTGGCTTGGATATTGGTGCCGTCAGTCTGAAGTTAGCGGCCATCGGAGCCATGGCGGATAAGCAACAGTTCGATTCTTTGACCGAGCGCTCCGGCTCTTTTGTGGCCTCCGAATTCCCTGCCGAGAGCCCCCTGGCCGGTCGCCCCCTGATCCTTTCCAGTTATCGGCGTATTCAAGGCAGCCCCATTCAATCGACCTTCGACTTACTGAAGGAGCTCTACGACACCGTTCCCGAGGAGAACATCGAAGGCATTCGCGTGACGGGCTCGGGCAGCCAGCTCATTTCGAAGATTCTGGGCATCTACTTCGAGAACGAATTTCGCGCCATCGCCAAGGGTATGCGCACTTTCTATCCCCAGGTGCGATCGGTTTTCGAGATGGGGGGCGAATCATCGAAGTACCTCCGACTGGAACCGACAGAGAAATCGAAATACCTGGGCATCGTGGACTACGAAACGAGTGGTGACTGCGCGGCGGGGACTGGCTCGTTCATTGACCAGCAAGCTTCGCGCCTGCTCTACGCGGTCGAGGACGTCGGCCCGGCAGCCTGCGCGGCAAGTTGTGCGGCGCGGATCGCGGGACGCTGTTCGGTCTTCGCCAAGACCGACATGATCCACGCCCAGCAGAAGGGCTACTCGACGGATCAGATTCTGCGCGGGTTGTGCGACGCCGTGGCGCGCAACTTCAAGTCGGCGATTGTGAAGGGCCGGCAGGTGGCGCCGCCGGTGGCTTTTGTGGGGGCCGTGGCGCTCAATCAGGGTGTGCGCGATGCCCTCCGGCAGGCTTTCAAGCTGGAGGAGAAGGATTTCTTCGTGCCCG
>JBEKUI010000127.1:0-12385 GCA_049515175.1 Terriglobia bacterium | reverse complement strand
CATTGAAGAAACGATGAACGCGGAATGATGAATGATGAACGGAAAACCCGAAATACCTAAAACGGGAAGACCAGAGCTTAAGAACCGGACCAGAGAATTCGCTCTGCGGATTGTCCGCTTATACAGCTCCCTGCCTAAGACGACAGAGGCGCAAGTTCTGGGGAAACAAGTGCTCCGCAGCGGAACATCCGTGGGAGCCAACTATCGCGAGGCCACTCGCGCCCGATCCAACGCTGAGTTTGTCAGCAAGATTGAGAGTGCCTTGCAGGAACTGGAGGAAACGCTGTATTGGCTCGAACTTCTTGCGGCGACGGGCATCACGGGCCCGGCCAAGCTCGCGGATCTTCGACAGGAAGCTGAGCAGTTAGTCTCAATCTTCGTTGCATCGGTAAAGACTGTCAAAAAGCGCGAATGACCGCGCGCTTTGAGTTCATCGTTCATCATTCATCGTTTTCTTATGTGGCCCCAACCCTTAGACCCCCTTGGACTGATGCCGGTCTCCGCGCTCGCCGCGGCCGTGCCGCTCGGGGTCCTGCTCGTCTTGATGGGCGGGCTGCGCAAATCCGGCGCACTGGCGGCAGCCTGGGGATTCGCGACGGCGTATTTGCTGGCGATCCTGGTCTGGCGGATGCCGGTGAAACTCGCGGCTCTGAGCGCCGGCTTCGGCGTGGCGTTCGCCCTCTGGCCGATCCTGTGGATCGTCTTCACGGCGCTTTGGCTGTACAACCTTTCCGTCGAGACGGGCCAGTTTGATTTGCTCCGCCGGTGGATGGCGTACCACGCTTCGGGCGATCCACGGCTGCAAGCGATCCTCGTGGCTTTTTGCTTCGGGGCGCTGCTCGAAGGCATGGCGGGATTCGGTGCGCCGGTGGCGGTAGCGGCTTTTCTCCTCCTCGGCCTCGGCTTCAGTCCGCAGAAGGCCGTCACGGTGGCTCTGATCGCCAACACCGCCCCCGTCGCTTTCGGCAGCCTGGGAATTCCCATCGTGGCGCTCGCCGGAGTAACCGGGCTCGATCAGATGAAGCTCTCGGCCATGGTGGGCCGACAACTTCCCTTCCTTTCGTTCGTCCTGCCCGCCTACATCGTTGGAGTGGTAGCGGGTTGGAAAGCAGTGAAAGAGGTGCTGCCCGCGACGCTCGTGGCCGGAGCGAGCTTCGCTCTGGCTCAATTCACCGTCTCCAACTTCTGGGGGCCGTACGCGGCGGACATCGTGGCCGCATTGACTTCAATCGCCGCCCTCGTCGCATACTTAAGGATTAGCAATCCCACTGCCAGCCTTGTGGTCGGAGTCTATCCGGCCGCCGACCAAGTCAAGAAACTCTCTTTCTCCGAGTCTCTCACCGCCTGGGCGCCCTGGGTCATTCTGGCCGCGGTGATGATTGCCTGGTCGGGCCTCAAGTTCTTCCAGCGCGGCCAAGTCCCTCTCGCTCTCCCAGGCCTGCACAACGCGGTCTTTCTCACTCTCTATCAAAAGCCCTACGGTGCGGGTTACATGTTCCAGCCTCTCGCGGCTGGGACGGCAGCGCTGACAGCGATTCTTATCACGGCGATGATTTTCCGCGTTACGCCTCGCATGCTTCTGCGCACCGCCCTCCAGACTCTGCGGCAGCTTCGAAAGCCGGGTCTGACGGTGATGATGATCGTCGCCCTGGCTTACCTCTACAACTATTCTGGAATGGCTTACACGCTGGGAGCGGCGCTCGCCTCGCTGGGCAGAGCGTTTCCCTTCTTCAGTGGATTCTTGGGCTGGGTCGCCTGTTTCCTGAGCGGCAGCGACACCGCGAGCAATTTGCTTTTCGGGAACCTTCAGGTGGCCGCCGGGCATCAAATCGGCGTGAACCCGATTTTGCTCGCGGCGACGAATTCTTCGGGCGCGGTCACGGGAAAGATGATCTCACCACAGAATATCGCTGTAGGTGTGACCACGGTGGGGCTGATCGGGAAAGAAGGCGACGTCCTGCGCTCAACGTTTTGGCACAGCCTAGTTCTGGCCACGTTCCTGAGCTTACTCGCACTGGCGCAAGCCTACTGGCTGAAGTGGATGGTGCCCTAAGCGTCGCCGTCCGCATTGCCACGCCGAGAGTCAGATCGCCGTCCTGTCATGCGCACGGTTTCAATGAACTAGAGGGTCCCAGCTTTACAAGCTGTCATTCCCTGGCTTAACCTACCTCTGCGTGCGATAGAACCTCAAAGGAGGAATCCGTCCTTGGAGTAACCTCCAGAGACCGTCGATGCCGGAAAATCCGACCTCGGAATTGACCACACCCGCGAGCCCAACGCGAGGTTTGGCGCTGGGCGCGCTTCTGGAAGCCCTGCGTCCCGCGCAGTGGGTCAAGAACGGATTCGTCTTCGCCGCGCTGATTTTTTCGCGAAACCTGCTCACCGTCGACCGGACGCTCCGGGTGGCCTACGCCGCCGGCCTATTCTGCCTGATGGCCAGCGCCCTCTATCTCCTCAACGACGTCATGGACGTCGCGGAAGACCGGCAGCATCCCACCAAGCGGCTGCGGCCCATAGCCTCCAACCGGATCAGCGCACCGACCGCCCTGTGGGTCGCCGCCTTCCTGGCGATCACCGCGCTGGCTGCAGCCTGGGTGCTGGATGTTCAATTCCTCATCTGCCTGACGGTGTATGGCAGCATCAATGTGCTCTACTCGTTGGTCTTGAAGCACATCATGTTGCTCGACCTGTTCGTCATCGCCGCGGGCTTCGTCTGTCGCGTCGTGGCGGGGGGCGTGGTGATCCACGTCGAGATTTCGCCCTGGCTGGTCGTCTGCACAACCCTGCTGGCGCTCTTTCTGGCGCTTACCAAGCGGCGCCACGAACTGGTGCTGCTCGGGTCGAGTGCTTCGAACCATCGCTCCAGCCTGGCGCATTACAGCCCTTACTTTCTCGACCAGCTCATCGGAATCGTCACTGCTTCGACGTTGATGTCCTACGCACTCTATACGCTCTCGAGTGACGCAACGAAAAAGTTTCCGGGCAAGCGCCTGGAGCTGACCATTCCTTTCGTTCTGTTCGGAATCTTCCGCTATCTCTATCTGGTGCACCGGGCGAGCGAAGGCGGCAACCCTACCCGCCTGCTGCTGACGGACCGCGTCCTGCTGATGGTGGTTGTGCTTTGGGCCGCCGCGGTCGTCCTGATCATCTACGTCTAGGAAAACTATGGTGCGCGCCAAGGTCGCCGTCCTGAAAACCAGCCCCACGACCGTCCTCGACGATTACGGGCGTCTGATGCGGTTGGCGGATTATCCGCGCTTCCTGCCCCGCGGCCCGGACGTTGCGCTCAAAATTAACATCTCCTGGCACTTTTTCTATCCGGCGTGTTCCTCCCCACCCTGGCAACTCGACGGAGTGATTTCGGCGCTGCTCAAAGACGGCTACGAGCGCGAGAAGCTCTACGGCTGCCACAACCGCACCGTGGTGGTCAGCGCCAGGCGCGGCGAGCTCGCCAACAAGCACAAACAGGTCGTGGTGGACAAGCACGGGCTGCGCAACGTCCACCTCTATGAAAAGGGCGAGGAATGGGTCCGTTACGAGCCCAAGACCAAGATGCTGGCCCTCAATGAAATCTACCCGGAGGGAATCCGAATCCCCAAACGCCTGATCGGCTCCAACATCATTCACCTTCCCACGATGAAGACCCACGTCTTCACCACGATGACCGGCGCGATGAAGAACGCCTTCGGCGGCCTGCTCTTTGAGAAACGCCACTGGACGCATAGCGTGATCCACGAAACGCTGGTGGACCTCCTGGCGATTCAGAAGGAAATTCATCCCGGAATCTTCGCCGTCATGGACGGGACTTTTGTGGGCGCGGGCCCGGGACCGCGCTGCATGGTTCCGCACGTCAAGAATTACATTCTGGCCAGCGGGGACATGGTGGCGATTGACGCCGTCGCAGCCAAGATGATGGGATTTGATCCGCTTTCGATTAAGTTCATTCGTCTCGCCCACGAGCGCGGACTCGGGTGCGGCGACATCCGAGAGATCGAAGTTGTGGGCGAAGACATTGGAAACGTGAATTTCCATTTTGAGAATGTCGGCGACACCTTCGCCAGCCGCGGCCAGAAACTCATCTACTGGGGCCCCCTGAAACCCCTGGAGAAATTCCTCCTCCGCACGGTGCTCGCTCCCTGGTCCTACGCCGCCTCGATTCTCTATCACGACGCCTTCTGGTATCCCCTGATCGGCCGAAGCAGAGTGAAGGAGGCTCTCCGAACAGATTGGGGCAAGCTCTTTTCGGCCTACTAGCAATTCTGTTTTCCGAGTTGACAACCACTATATAATAAGCATCGGTGGCAAGATTCGGGGACGAAATGGGGTTGACTGCATCCTCGTCGGCGCGAGACCGTGTGATCGTCACGCGGTTTACCCTGATCGGACTTACACTTGGTCTCCTGCTGGGGTTCGTCGAAGCCCCACTCCGATACTTCACACCCGTCGTGCCCATATCCTCAAGCCCGGGCGCAGATCCGGTCATATTCTTTCTGGCTCCCCTCGTAAACTTGGTGTTCATGGGCATGGTTGGCCTTTTCCTGGGATGGCTCGCAACAACGCGCTGGCTCTTCGATTTCTGGAAACGTGTGGTCCTAGGGTGCGTGATGGTCGGGGTGGCAGGTGCGCACATTGGGTGGACGATCCACCTTTTGCAGGTTTGGGTCGCCGAACTGGACGTTATCGAAAACCCGCGTGCTCCCTTGTTATGGTTTGCGATAGTCTTCACTGTCGCATTGGCCGCTGCGCGATTCGGTCACCGGAGAACCATCTGGCTGTTCGATCCAGAAGTTCATTGGCCGGTTCGACCGTGGTTCAAATCGCTCGCGGTCATCACACTGATGCTTCTCTCAGCCATCACCATTCACAGTGCTGACACCTTCGATTTTTGGCGAACCGTTCATTCCCATCCTGCCCTTCCGTTGCGCCGCCCGAATATCGTGCTCATCACACTCGATACGGTGCGCGCGGATCACCTGTCCGCCTACGGCTACCAGCGGCCTACCACACCCAACCTCGACCGTCTCGCCAGCCACGGCGTCCTGTTTGAGCAAGCCATCGCTCCCTCGTCGTGGACTCTCCCGTCGCTCGCTTCGATCTTCACGGGCCTGCTTCCGCACCAACATGGCGCCAATATCTTCAGCCCGCTTTATGCCGGTCCGCGAACGTTGGCCGAAATTCTGGCGTCCTACGGTTATGAGACTGCGGGCGTCAATGCCAATGGGTTCGGATTCCCAGACCGGGGATTGGACCAGGGCTTCGAAATCTATAATGACGGCGGAGCTTCGCTGCCTTACAACCTAGTCTCCACCCTAGTGGGAAAGGCGGTCCTTCAGCCCATCTACCTCAACGCCGTGCGGCCCGACATGTATTTCCGGCGCGAGGCGCGCGATGTGAACCGCGACGTCTTCCACTGGCTGCGGGGTCGATCGAATCGTCCCTACTTTCTCTTCATCAACTACTTCGATGCCCACGACCCTTATCTGGCCCCGCCTCCTTACGACCGGCGCTTTGGGCAAGCATCCAAATCCGCCGTGCGAAGGGTGAGTTTTACACGCGGATTTCCGCTCAACCCACCGCTCGCGCCTGAGGAAAACGAGTCGCTCATCACCGGATACGACAACTCTCTCGCCTTTCTGGATGACCAGGTCGATAAGCTCCTGCGGTCGCTTGCTGCCTCACCCGACTGGGCCAATACGATCGTCATCGTAACCTCCGACCACGGCGAGTCTTTTGGCGACCACGGTCAGTACCTCCACGGACGTTCTCTCTATCGCGAGCAGTTGCACGTCCCGCTGATTCTCGCCGGGCTCGGAATCCCCGCCGGTCTCAGGATTCCGCACCTCGTTCGCACACGCGAACTCTTCGGGACCGTGCTCGACCTGGCCCTGGGAGACTCCATTCCATTGCAGCTCTTCAGCTTGCGCCGCTTCTATACTCCGGGCTACAAGGCGCGGCCCACGGACGATTTGGCCGTCTCCGAACTGGTGCCGTTTCTCCCCTATTTTCGCCCCGTGGAAGCCAGCTTGATGACGTCGGAATGGCACTATCTTCACGACTCGCATGGCCACGCGGAACTGTATCACTGGACTACCGACCCGGCGGAAAAGACCGACCTCGCGGAAGACCCGCAGTACACACCGATCGTGGAGAGCCTTCACAAGTCGCTCGAAGCACGCCTGGCCCATTCGAGCCGGCCTTGGCGCGGACCCGAATACCTCTACGCCCTCGACCGGCCAGGGTACTCGTACCATCACGCAGCCCTTTTCGGCGCAGAATTCCAGGATTCGTCATTGGTTCAGGGCCGCCCCGTGAGGACTGTGCAGTCCCTCTTCGATCCAGACTCTCCGCCGCCGCGCAAACCGCTTCCGCAAGATATCGACTCGGTCAATTCTCTTCCCTACCGCTAACTACCGCGGCCTGTGAAAACGCGCATGGGTGATCGGGCGCGCCGACCATAGTGTACGTTTCCGGCTGGACTGCGGAAAAGGGCTCGACGGTGTTGCTTTTGGCGGGCCGAAAATGCCATAGTTACGGATTCGCAGAAGGCTTCAGGGCAGGCTGCGGCAGTGATGACACGGGCAATCGCTTCACCCCACCGCCGGCAGACCACGCCGCGACGGAATCTTGATGGCCAACGGAAACTCGGACCAGGCACTCCCCCCCAACAATCCTCCCTCAACGTCTGGCGCCGCCGCCGAACTGGGCGGGGTAAGTTTTCTGATCCTCTTCCTGGAGCTCGCCTGCATCCGCTGGTTCCCGGCGCACGTCCTCTTCCTGACCTTCTTCACCAACATGGTTCTGCTCGCCTGCTTTGTGGGCATGTCGGTGGGCTGCCTGGCGGCGCGCCGAAAGGTCAACCTCATTTACTGGACTCCGATTCTCCTCGCTCTGGCCATGCTCGCTGCTCACTTCATCGAGCACGAGAAAGGGAAAGTCGAGAAACTGGTGAGCGTCGCCAACCAGGCCTCGCCCCAGCTCGTCTTCTTCGGCACCGAGTACGTTACTCCCGACCCCACGAAGTTTTTTGTTCCGGTGGAGGTGCTGGGAGGATTTTTCTTCCTGATTGTGGCTCTGGCGATGGTCGGACCGGGCCAGGAATTAGGACGCGCCTTTCAGCAGATTCCCGGACGCGTGCAGGCGTACAGCATCAATATCCTGGGCAGCCTGGCGGGGATTGCGCTTTTCGCGGCCTGCTCGTGGCTGGAACTGCCGCCGGTCTGGTGGTTCTCCCCGATCGCGATTGGAGTGGGCTACTTTGCCGCTGTTCGCAGCGCCCCACGGGGGCGCCTGGCGCGTGCGACACTGCGGGTCATCTTGCTCATTCCCCTGGCCGCCATCGTCTATTTGGCCACGCTGACCTCCGGCGCCTTGAAGATCCAAGGTGCTGACGCGGGCCAGTACTTCTGGTCGCCGTACTACCGCATCGATTTCAACCGCTTGCGGCGCTCCATCAGCGTTAACCAGATCACCCATCAGGACATGGTCTCGCGCAATAACAACGCCTTGCCGTCCCACGCCTACCCACTGCCGCATCTCCTCAATCGCGATTCCGGCGGCACGCCCTTCGAGAACGTGCTGATTATCGGCGCCGGCAGCGGCAACGACGTCAGCCGCGCGCTGCAATGGGGAGCTCAGCACGTTGACGCCGTGGAGATTGACCCCGTGATCTTCCGCCTGGGCAAGGTGTATCACTACGATGGGCCCTATTACGATCCGCGTGTGAATGGCGTGGTTGACGATGGCCGCAACTTCCTGCGCTCGACAACCCGGAAGTATGACCTGATCATCTATGCGCTGGTCGATTCGCTCGTCCTGCACAGCGGCTACAGCAACATCCGGCTGGAGAGCTACCTCTTTACGCGACAGGCGTTCGCGGACGTGCACCGCTGCCTCAACCCGGATGGGATGTTCGTCGTCTACAACTTCTTCCGGCAGGGTTGGATCGTGGCGCGCATTTTCCGCGGCATGCAGGACACCTTCGGATCAGACCCGCTGGTCCTCACCCTTCCTCCCCGGCCGGTCATCGAACCCCTCAGCGCCGGCGGATTTACGATGTTTCTGGCAGGCAATACCACGCGAGTGAGAGAGGCGTTCGTGCGCCACCCCGAATACTGGCTGCGCGACGGCCGCGCCCCTGATCTCACCACCCCCAACGGCTTCGAGCAACATCCCGCCCCAGGGGAACAATCGCAGTGGAAGCGCTTCATCCTGGCCCAGGTGAATCTTCCTGCCGGCACACGCATGGCCACCGACGACTGGCCGTTCCTCTATCTCCGCCAGCCGATGATTCCATTTCATGCCCTGCGCGGCATGGCCATCATGGGCGTTCTGGCCTTCCTGCTGATTTTCCTTTTCACGCCCAAGAACGCCGGCACCCCGCCCGGCCCCGCGCTCACGGCGCGAATGTTTTTCCTCGGCGCTGGCTTTCTGCTCGTCGAAACCAAGGCAGTGGTCCACATGGCGCTGCTGTTTGGCAGCACCTGGATGGTGAATTCTGTGGTCTTTTTCGCCGTCCTGGTGATGATCCTGGGCGCCAACCTTTTCGTGCTGAGGTTCCGCCCCGCGGACCTGCGCCCCTATTACGCGGGATTGTTTGTGACGCTCGCCCTGAACATTCTTATCCCCCTCGACTTTTTCCTGGG
The DNA here is from genome assembly GCA_049515175.1 of Terriglobia bacterium. GTDB lineage: Bacteria > Acidobacteriota > Terriglobia > UBA7540 > UBA7540 > JACQNR01. The sequence continues at coordinate 3,743 of JBEKUI010000127.1, read as the reverse complement.
GATGAACCGCATTCCGCAGGTCGTCGGATCCTGCCTGCTCGTCTTCGCACCCATTCTCTTTGCGGGCGTGATTTTCGCCGTCTGCTTCGCGCAAAGCACGCAGCCCGACCGGCACTTCGGCGCCAATACGGCAGGCGCAATGCTCGGCGGCCTGGCCGAGAATACTTCCATGCTCCTCGGGTTTCGGTATCTGATGCTCGTCGCCGTTCTGCTCTATGCGCTCTCGGCCGTCCTCTATCGCCCGCGGACAAGCTCATGAGATTGCCCGCTACTCCGCGCCGAACGCCACCGGCGAGGGCGCTTGGCTTGCGCCGCCCGCCTGTGCTAGCTTTCCTCTCCGACTAAGCGATGCAGAATTCCTCGCAGCACAATCCCTCTGGAGCCTCCGCGCCCGGCGCTCCGCCGTTCACGCGCCAGGACGTCGGGCCGCTGGTGCTGCTCGCCGCCTGCATGACCGCCCTGTTCTGGCGGGTGTTATTCACACCCGCCATGTTCTTCTATCGCGATGTGTTCAATTACAGCTATCCCCACGCGAAGTTCATTCAAGAGATCTGCCGCCAGGGCCAGCTTCCCTATTGGAATCCATTCCTCAATTACGGCGAGCCCGTGCTCGCCAATCCCAACTTTCTCTTTTTCTATCCTTCAACTCTGCTGCTGATTCTTCTGCCCATCGATCTCGCCTACACGCTCCACTATGTGCTTCACTTCGCGCTCGCGGCCGCCGGGACCTATGGCCTGGCCCGGCGCTGGGGACAGAGCCGCTTCGCCGCATTCTTCGCCGGATTCATCTTCGGCTTCAGCGGTCCACTGCTCTCCCTGGGTAATCTCTACAACCACGCCGCGGCCGCCGCATGGATTCCCTGGGCATTGCTCTTCACTGACCTAGCCCTGGCGCGCGCCTCGCGCCGGTCGTGGGTTCTTCTCACATTCGTCTTTGCCCTGCAATTCCTCGCTTCCGAACCCTTCACGCTCATCGTGACTTTCATCCTCTGCCTGGCTTATGCTCTCTTCCAAAGCGGCCACTTGCACCGTCCACTGGCCGCTGCGAACCTGCGCATCGTAATCACCTTCGCCATGATGGGGGCACTCTTCGTCGCGCTTTCGGCGGTTCAATTACTTCCCTCGCTCAGCCTGCTCAGCAATTCGCGGCGCGGTGTCGAAGGCCTGCCCTTCAAAGAAACCACAAGCTGGTCATTCCATCCTCTGATGTTGCTCGAATTCGTCGTTCCCGGATTCTTCGGCCCGACGATAGACTCGCCGACGCTTTGGACCTCCGTCCTGAGCAGTCACAACCTGCCCTATTACTGTTCCGTGTTTGTGGGATTCATCCCTCTCTTCTTCGCCTTCGTAGGTGCGGTGCGCGGCGGCGATCGTCGCCACAAGTTCGCGGGCTTTGCGGTCGTCGCGCTGCTGGTCCTTTCCTTCGGCCGCTTTACTCCGGTTTTTGCTCTCGTCTACCTGCTCTTCCCGCCGCTCGCGCTGGTTCGTTTTCCGGCCAAGCTGCTGATCCCGATGCTGGCGCTCGTTGCACTGCTCGCGGGCTGGGGCCTCGACGGGCTGAGTCGGGATTCCGCCGACTGGAGGGACCAGCGGAATCGGCTCGTCCGTCCGCTCGCCATCCTGTTGGGTATCATCGTCCTGGCGTGGCTGACTGCGTTTCTATTTCCCCGCGCGATCGAGTCCTTCGCGGGATGGGTCCTCCTGCGGACCAACCGCATGTTCATCCGCTCGGCCGCCGGGGAACTGACGGCAGATCAGGTCCTGTGGGCGCTGCGCTACTTCACGAAGATGCTGCTGGTTCATTTGCCCGGCTTGGCAGGATTCACCTTAGGCGGATTACTGCTCATTGAAGGACGGGCGCGGAATTTACCTTGGGCGCGCCGCGCGACTCTCGCGCTGGCACTTCTCGGTCTCGCCAACCTGGCCTGGGTCAACCAGAGCGCGAACCCCGTCGTGCCGAAGACCTTCTATACCTACCGGCCGCCGGTGCTCGCGCAGTTCGACCCCACAGGACGGCCCTACCGGTTCGCCTATGTGTTTCACGAGTCAGAGAACGCGCCACCCACGCCGCCTTCTCAAGCCTTTGTCAACTTCGATTCAATCCCCGAGGCGCGCGATTTGCCGCCCTTGGCACAGCTTCCCTTCCGCGACCGCCTGATCCTCGCACGCTCGACCCTGCTTCTCGATGCCGAGGGTGTCGCCAACATCGACGTCGAGCGGTCGTTCCCAATCTACCTCTACGACTTCTGGGTGTTTGCGCTCAAGGGCCTCAGTGACCCCGCGCGCACCGCGTGCCTGCTGGGGCGAACCAACGTACGCTACGAAGTACTCCCCTCGCGCAATGCCGCCGCACCCAGCACTCAGCGCGAAGTCGCCAGCATCTCCAACGGCTCCCCCGACCCTCATTATCTTTTCGAGAATCTTTGCGCGACCCCGCGCGCATTCGCCGCAGCCTGGGCGACCACGCCACCCAGCCTGCGCGAAATGTTCACTCGCCTTTCCGACCCCGCCTTCGATCCCAGGAGCGAAGTTTTCCTATCAACCGCTGCCCAGCCGCTTTCCGGCTCCGATTCAAGCTCACCGCCGGGAGACGTCGAGATCGTCCGCCACGAACCCAATTCTGTAATTCTCCGCGCTCGCATGGCTCGAGCCGGCTACGTGGTTTTGCTCGACCGCTTTGACCCCAATTGGCACGCTTCAGTCGATGGCCAGGAGGTAGAGATCTACCGCGCCAACGGCCTCTTTCGGGCCGTATTCTGCCCGGCAGGAGAGCACGAGGTTCGATTCAGCTATCGCCAGAAGGGTCTGCGTGCAGGGCTGGTGACTAGCCTCGCAGCACTAGCGCTCCTAGTGGTTTTGTGCGTGACAGGCGGCAATAGAAAAGATAATCAGGGCTGATTCTCAACGATTAACAGAACAACCCTCGGTGGACATGCGGCCGGTTTACCCCGCCATGAGTCTAATCCTTCCTGTCCTCCGTGGCACCATGAAGCGGCCTCTACTTCACCTCTCGCCGCCGGTAGAGCGCAAAAGTCCCAAAATCTTTCGCCGGCTCGTAATAATCGGCGATGAATATCGCGAATTCGGGGAAGACTTGGAGAAATTCTTCCGAGTCGAGCTTGGTGTAGGTGATCAGAGGCACGGCGTCGTCGCGCGCCACGACGAGGAAGCGCGGGGGCGACGGGCGGAGGCGGTCAACCAACTCGCCTCGCCAGGCGGGCGGCGACCAGGGCGAGACCAGAGCGAGATTCGTCACGAAGCGCGCAGGGCACGGGCGCGCGGTCAGAAAATAGATCAACGGTTCGCTGCCCCAAACGAAGACGCCATCCTGCGGCCCGAGATTGGCCCGCAGGTAGCCGATCACGCGCAACTGGTCGGGGTAATGCGAAACGGGATGGAGCCAGGGATAATGGGAGTAGTAGGGGTGCCCTTCTCTCCACCATTTCGCCAGAGCACGGTAATGGACTCCCAAATTGATGACCTGCTGCGGCATCGGCCAAAACACAAGATTGGCAAACACCACCCAGACGAGCACCCTCGCCAGCTTCCACCCCCGCGTCAGGCAGGCACGCGCCGCCGTCCGGCAGCCCTGATAGAGCTTCACGGCCAGATAACCCCAAACCATCGAGAAAAACGGGAAGGCGGTCTCGAAGGTGTAACCGTGGAAGCGGACCTGCATCGCCACGCAAACGTAGCCCAGCGCGGCAGAGGCCGCCAGAGGTGCGAGGCGAGAAAGTTCTCGC
>JBEKUI010000126.1:0-12448 GCA_049515175.1 Terriglobia bacterium | reverse complement strand
ACGTTGGGCGCGAGGCCGGTCAGGAACATGCTGCTCGTGACGCAGGTGACGGCGAGCGCCGTGTACATTAGGTAGGCGCCCATCTTGCGCGCGCTCTCGTCGCCCGGCCGCGAGCCGTAGAGTTCCGGGATGCTGCGGATGATGGGGTAAATCGTGCCGCCGCTGCGCGCCGTGTTCGAAGGCATGATAGGCGCGAGCGCGAGATCGGCAAAAGCGATGGCGTAGCCGAGGCCGAGCGTGCTCCGCCCCATGCGGCGAATCAGCCCCAGCGCGATACGCTTGCCGAGTCCTGTCTTGGAGTAACCGAGCGCGAACATGTAGGCCGCGAAAATCAGCCACACGGTTCTGTCCGCGAAACCGCTCAGGGCCCACGCCGTGGCCTGCGCGGGCGAAGCGTAAACCAGCCCGGAAACGGCGCCGACGACCACGCCCGCCAAACCCACCGCCGCCGCCGGGATGGGCTCCGCGATGACTCCGGCAATCACCGCCACGAACAGCGCAAAGTAAACCCAGGCATTCACCACGAGGCCCGCCGGAACCGGAATGGCCACGACCGCGAGACCCGCTGCGAAAGGCGCAATGATGCGCACAGCGCGCTTCGTCCCGGAGAAAGCGGGGCCGTCGGACTTCCGCGGAATGTCGGAATTTTCGCTCACGGTTCGATGCGCCGGTCACGCGCGCGGCAATTCAGATGGATTTCACCGGCATGTTCACGATGTCGTCCACCTGGGCGACCTCGCGGGTGACGAAGGGCTCGCCATAGCGCGCGCCGATCATCAATCCGAAATGCCTCGCCAGCGACGCGACGCGCTCGCGCAGGTCGGCGCGGGCGGGAAAAAGGTTCTGCATATCCTTGCGAGGGGAGAACTGCGACGAGTAGCAAAGGATGGCTTTCAGCTTTTTCTCGTGTTGCGCGGTGATATCCACGACAAAGGTGGGCCGCACCGCAGGCACGTAATAGGTGGCGTAAATAATCTTGTGCGGCCGGAAGGGCTGCCCAGGCAACGAAATCTTGGCGAGGCCGGCGAGGAAGCACGCTTCATAACCGATGCGCCCGGTCATGTAGTGGTCGGGATGACGGCCTTCCCAGTAGGGCAGAATCACCGTGCGCGGGCGCAGGGCGCGAATCCGCTCCGCGATCTTCAGCTTGTGCTCGCGCGTGTTTTCGATTCCGGCGTCGGGCAAGCCGAGATTCTCGCGGTGTGCGAGCCCCATTACCTTGGAGGCTTTCGCCGCCTCGCGCTCGCGCAAAAGGGCGTTGCCGCGCGTGCCCGATTCCCCGGCGGTCAAGTCGAGGACCCCGACCTTGTAGCCCGCTTCGGCCATTTTGATGACCGTCCCGCCGCAGGTCAGCTCAGTGTCGTCGGGATGGGCAACAATGGATAGGACGTCAAGCATCATGCTTCGCTCCCCGCGCCAGGCGTTTCAGGAATTCGTTCTCATCAAGATGGTATTTGAATGCTTTCTTCCCGCCCATGAAGACCACCGGAATCTCTTCCTGAAATCGCTCGAAGGCTTCCCGGTCTTCCAGAATGTTCACCTCACGATATTCGAAGGTGTGCTGCTGCCGGAGCGCTTGCAGTTGCGCCTTCACTTCATCACACAGGCAGCAACCCGGCTTCGTGTAGAGCACGACCTCCATGAGAGGCATGGCAAAGTCATAATAGGTGAGGGCTGAAAAGGCGTCAAACGATTCGTCGCCGCCACCCGGCGCCACTCCGCATCGCAGACTTCCGGGCCGAACGGAGCGGCCTCTAGGCAAGCGGCGCGCGGCGTGGTATCTATCATGGCACTATGGATAGCCGACCTCTGAAGAACCAAGTGGCGCTCGTCACCGGCGCCGGCCGTCGCATCGGGCGAGTCATAGCCCTGACCCTGGCGCGGGCGGGCGCGGACGTGGTGGTGAACTACCTGCACTCGCGGGCGGAGGCGCTGCGCACCGTGCGCGAGATCGAAGCCCTCGGCGTGCGGGCAATGGCCGTGCGCGCCGACGTCTCCCGGCCTGCGCAGGTCAAGACGATGTTCCGCGCCATCGAGAAGAAATTCCGGCGGCTCGACATCCTCGTCAACAACGCCGCGATCTTCTATCGGCGCACGTGGGACCAGCTTACCGAAGAGGATTGGGACCGCATTCTGGGAACTAATCTGAAGGGGACTTTTTTCTGCGCCCAGGCCGCGGCGCGCCTCATGCGAAAGCGCAAGCGCGGCCGGATCATCAACATCTCATCGCTGGGCGGCCTGGAGGCCTGGCCGAGTTACACGCATTATTGCGCTTCGAAGGCCGGCGTGATCGCCGTGACGCGCTGTCTTGCCCGCGCGCTCGCCCCGCAGATTCTGGTGAACAGCGTCGCGCCGGGCTCGATCATGCTTCCCGGCGAGGACCTGAGTTCATGGTCCGAAAATGTGCTGAAGACAACTCCTCTCCAAAGGGCCGGCCGCGCCGAGGATATCGCCGAGATGGTCCTGTTTCTTGCCACCTCCGGCGAGTTCATCACTGGGCAAGTCTTCTCCGTGGATGGAGGCAAGTCGATTCCGTGAAGGAAGCAGTAGGCAGAAGGCAGTAGCAAAGTAGCGCAGAGTTCGGTGATTTCGACCTCTGCGGTTCGTTCTTCAGCATTAGAGCCGCAGAGTTACAGACCAATTCTGCGCTACCCGCGCAAGGCGTCTGCAGGGCCGAGCAGATAGGTGGTCTGCCGCCGCAGTTCTGATCTGGATGATTGAAGATGTCTCGCCAAACGGCGCTGAATGTGGAGGAAGATGCCTGAGTCTAAATTCAAGATAAAGCCACTGGATGTCGTGCTGGCTGGGGTGTATGTCCTACTCGCGCCGCTTGCCCATTATGATCTCCCCTTTCCGCTTTCGGCTGCGGCCGAGGTGCTTCTATTGGTGGTGGTCGGGGCGGCGATCGTCCTGCTGCATCGCAAGGATTATGAAGAAAGCGAGAAGCGGGAGATGGATGAAAACAAGAAGCGGCGGGCAGCGTTCTAGGGCCGTGACGATGGGCCAGACAACAAGAGGGAAGTGCGCGGGCGCATATATGCGCGGGTGGCGCAGATATTGTCTTTTATGTATGCGCCCCACGGATACGCGCAACGTTTCTGTCACCGCGTCCTATCCATGGCCTGTCCTGGCTTCTTATCGGTTGCCGACATAAAAGCAGGTAGCCACGGTCAGGGCTGTTCTGACCGTGGGGTTTCTCTTCACGATAAACCCACGGTCAATTCAAATTACGGATTGACCGTGGCTACCACTTCCCGCCAAAGTGAGCAATTTTGAACAGACGCGACATGGGCGAATAGGCTTTAGTGATTATCTGGGGCTTCAAAAATGGAAACCCTGTGTGCACCATCAACCACTCGGGGACCCAAAATGAGAATCCCGAAAGAAATTTCGGCGGCGCGAGTCTTGTCTGCTGCGGGATCGGCTGCGCGAGCCGCACTCTGGTTCGCGTCACTTTTGGCGCTGCCCACGTTGGGATCGATCCTCGCCCAGGACATGCCTGGGGGTGAGACCCAAGATAGCGTTCTGATGCGGATGGAAAAGGCCAACGCGGAGCGTCAGGCGGCGCTGCAAGCTTACTGGAGCCGTCGCCACTACGTTGCGAAGAACGGGCTCTTGCGCCGCGAAGCCCGCATCGTGGTCGAAACGCATTTTGCAGCGCCCGACGAAAAAGATTTCCGCGTCGTCGAACGCTCAGGTTCGCGCACAGTGGAGAATCGTGTCTTCACACCCCTGATGGAGAACGAGCGTGCCAACGCTCGCGCGCCGGCGCGCGAAGGGGTAGAGATCTGCCGCCGCAACTATCTCTTCAGCTTTGCCGAGTACGATAGCAAGGCTCAAGCTTATGTTTTCAATGTCGAACCGCGCACGCCCAACAAATTCTTGTTTCGCGGAAAGATTTGGGTTACGGCCGGGGATTATGCCATTCAACGCCTCGAGGGAGAACCCGCGCAACGCCCCTCCTTTTGGGTCCGCAATACGCATTTCGTGCACGAATATGCAAAGTTTGGGGACTTCTGGTTTCCGGTTAGCAATAGGACGGAAGTCCAATTACGCCTGTTCGGGCGATCAACCCTTGAAATCGACTACATGAATTACGAATGGCAGCCGCGGCCTGACTCCACGCGTGCTGCGTCGACTCCAAGTGTCGAGAATTTGCCGATGTCAGTCCGAGCGCGCACTGAAGCCTTTCGCTGATGCTTGCCTTCCGATTCCAGTCAGACCCCGTTTTCCTGACCCCGAACAACTCCGTTTAACTGTCTAATGCTTGCTGCCGACTGCCCTCTCCTTACTGCTTGCTGGCGGTGATTTCTTCCAGCAAGGCGCGCAGGCGCGTGAGCGAGACCGGAGCCTGGCCGAAGCGAAGGGCATTGTAGAGGCGGGTGAATTCGCTGACGGGCGGATCCAGGCTGGTGCCGAGGAAAGAGGTGGCAAACTCGCGCGGCGTCTGCGCGGGAGGTTTGCGAAAGCCCTTCCTGCTCAGCGCCCGCAGGAAGCGCCCGTAGGTGAGCGTGGCCTCGGCGGGGGTCAGCGAGCGGTCGAGCCGGCGGAATTTCCAGGCCAGCAGGAAGCGCCACTCGGCGATACTCGTGCCTTTCTCGGCCAGGACCAGGGCGGCCAGAACCGCCAGCATGAAGAGGAAGACCAGAAGCTTGTGCGACATCAGCCAGGCCTCGGCGCGATAGGCGAGGCGAATCGTCTGCTGCTGGAGGCGCTTCACACGTTGCTGGAAATCGCGCTGCATCTGGCGCGAGTCCTGCTCGACGCTCTGCGCCAGCCGCACCTGGTGGGCGAAGTCATAGTTGATGATCCATTCGCTCCAGAACAGGCTGGCGGTGTCGAGGTAATCGTCGAAAGCGCCGGGCAGAACGGGATTGGGGTCGGCGGGAGTGGGATCGAAGCTCACCCAGCCGTAATCGGAGAAATAGACTTCCACCCAACTGTGGGCGTCGCGCCCGCGCACGATGAAGTCCTTGCCCACGCGATTGTAGCTTCCCGTTTGAAAGCCGTTGACGAGCCGCGCCGGGATCCCTTGCGTGCGCAGCATCACCGTCATCGCCGCCGCAAAGAACTCGCAGTAGCCGCTCCGTGATTCAAAGAGAAAACTCCCGAGGGGATTGGCCGGATCGATTCCCTGGGGGTCGAGCGAGTAGGTGAAGTTGTTGCGCAGGTGCTGCTCGATGGCGAAGGCGCGGTCGTAGTTGTTGCCGGCGGGAGCGGTAAGCTGGCGGGCGAGCACCGCGATGCGCGGATCGAGTTCCGGGAGATTGAGATAGATGCGCTGAATCTCGGCGGAATATTCGGCCCGGGCGCGACGCAATTCGTCGGGTGAGGGAACGCCGACTTCGGAGGCCACCTCATAGCTGAAGGGAGCGTAGCCGTGCCCGGGCGAGTGCAGCGATTCCGTCTGGTCCTGCATGACGGCGTTGATGCGGCCGGTAATCTCGCGCGGCATGGGGGCGGCAAACAGCACATCGGTCGAGACGGGCGAAAGCAGGACGCGGTAACGCAGGGGGCGGGAGCGCCGGTTCGGCCATCCTTCCGGGCGCGGCACGAGGAAGCGCTGGAACGACGCCGCCGGGATACTCTTCTGCTCGGTGTTGTCGTTGTACCACTGCTTGCCGTCGAAACTATTCAGTCCCACGCCACGCCACTTGAGCCCCTGGAACTCGCGCGGGCCGCCCTCCACCATGACGCGCATCACCACGAGATTCGAGCGCAGTATCTTGTGAATGTCGCCCAGGTTCACCGTGCCGGAGAATCCCGAGATGTGCTGCGCCTCCGTGCCCAGGCCCGTCAGGTAGCCGGTGCGGTAGCGCGGAATCACAAAGAAGAGAATCGCGGCGAGCGCCACGATTCCCGCCGCGAGCCCCACGGTCGCCGTGCTCAGAGCTTTTTCGACGGCGCCGCGATTTTTCGCCGGCGCGCGGAAGGGGCCTTCCGGAGGCCGGTGCGAGAGCTCCGTGGAACGCTTCACCTCGTAGCTGATGAGCGTGGAAATGGCGAAGATCATGTAGAACGTGAAGCAGACCAGAAACACCGTCCCCACGGTGAGCACGGCGCTGCCCAGGATCATCATGAACGAGAGCGTCGAGAGGTAAGCGTAATCGCGATAAGTGCGGGCGGAAAAGATCTTGACCACGGCGGTGAAAAGGACGAGGTGAACGGTGGCCGTGAGCATGTTGTCGAGCATCGTCAGGCCGTTGGAGAAGATGAGGAAGTCGAGGACGTAAAAGAAGATGTAGAAGATCGAGAGGCGGGTGACCGTGCGCGGCGAGAGCGAGAGGCCCAGCTCGCGGACCTGGCTCCAGATGCGCAACGCCAGCGCCGCCGCCACCACCACGATCGACGGCAGATCGAGCTTGCCGGTCGTGGCCACGGTGGCGAAGGCCGTCGCCAGCATCAGCAGCAGCGAAGTCTCAAAGTAGCGCTCCACGCTGATGTGAGACTGCTTGCCGGCAATGAGGTCGGGATCAAGTGTCGCCGCTTTGTCCATGATTCGGCTGGCCCCGCGCGTGACCCTATTGTACGGCAGGCGAGACGGGTGGTTGGAGGGAAATTCGCGCTAGAGGGATTCGCGAGAGGCGCGCTCGCCCATCGCGACGGAATTGCCGTTCAAATCCGACGCAAGTTCAGGGACGGCCTCGCGCGAAGGCTTGCCGAAAATGCGGCGCAGCCCTTTCTGGAAGGCGTCGAGATAAACGTAATAAACGGGCGTGATGTAGAGCGTAATAATCTGCGAGAAGACCAGGCCGCCCACGACGACCAGGCCCAGCGGGCGCCGCGAGCCGGAGCCCGCGCCCAACCCCACCGCAATGGGCAGCGTACCCATCAGGGCCGCGAAGGTAGTCATCATGATGGGCCGGAAGCGGACCAGCGCGCCATGGTAGATGGCCTCCTCGGGCGTCTTGCCGGCGTTGCGCTCGGCGTCCAGCGCGAAGTCGATCATCATGATGGCGTTCTTCTTGACGATGCCGATGAGCAGGATCAGGCCCACAAATCCGTAGAGGTCGAGGTCGCGCTTGAAGACGATGAGGGTGAGCAGGCCGCCAAAGGCCGCCGAGGGCAGCCCGGAGAGAATCGTCAGCGGGTGGATGAAGCTCTCGTAGAGGACTCCCAGCACCAAATAGATGACGAGCACGGTGGCGAGGAGCAGAATTCCCAGGCCCACGAGCGACGCCTGGTATTCCTGCGCCGTCCCCTGGAACCTGCCGCTGAGTTCGGCGGGGAGAGCCTTGCGCGCCATCTCTTCGATGGAGGTCACGGCCTCGCTGAGGGAGACCCCAGGCTTCAGGTTGAAGGAAATCGTCACTGAGGGAAGCTGTCCGGAATGGTTGACGGCCAGCGGGCCGAGGCTCTGGGTCAGGTGGGCGACCGCATCGAGCGGCACGAGCTGGCCGCGGTTCGAGCGGATGTAAAGCATGGAGAGCGCTTCGGGATTCTGCTGGTACTCGGGCAGCAGCTCGGCGATGACCCAGTACTCGTTATTGGGTGTGTAAATGGTCGAGATCTGGCGCGAGCTGTAGGCGGTGGCCAGAGCGTTTTCAATCTGATAAGCGCTGACGCCCAGAGCCATCGCCTTGTCGCGGTCGATTTCAACATTGACCTGAGGGTTGGCGATCTGAAGGTCGGTGTTCACGTCCTGCAGTCCGGGAATCTGGTGCATCCGGGCTTCGAAATTCGTCGCCACCGGGTAGAGCACGTGCGTGTCGGGGCCGAAAAGCGTGTACTGGTAGAGGCTTTTCGTCAACCGCCCGCCGATCTGAATGGGCGGCGGGTTCTGGGCGAAGGCTAGGATGCCGGGAACGGAAAAGAGTTTGGGGCGCAGTTGCTCGATGACCTCGTCGGTCGTGACATAGCGGAGGTTGGGATTGAGCGGCCCCTGCGGCAAGTGGAGAAGCTTTCTTACCCGGTAGGTGAAGTCCTCCACCGGGCCGGGCCGTTCCTTGAGGTGGGCAAAGAAGAAGCCGGAGTTGCCGCCTCCGCCCGGACCGCCGGCGCCGGCAAAGGAAGTCAGGTCCTTGATGTTGGGGTTGCTCCGGATGATCTCGATCATCTCGAGCTGATGCTTCTTCATCGATTCGAAGGAAATCCCCTGCGCGGCCTGGGTGATGCCGAACAACTGCCCGCTGTCTTCGCTGGGCAAAAAGCCTTTGGGAATGTTGATGAACATGCGCGCCGTAACGCCCACGATAGCGAAGGAGACGAGGAGGGTGATGAGCCGGTAGCGCAGCACGCCGCGCAGGGACCAGTCGTAGGTGCGCAGCATGCCTTCGAAGCCGTGCTCAAACAGGTTGAAGAGCCAGCCGTGCTTTTCGCCGCGGTGAGGGCGAAGGAAGCGGCTGCAGAGCATGGGGGTGAGGCTGAGCGAAACCAGGCCGGAAACCAGGATCGCCGAAGTAATGACGACGGCGAATTCGTGCAGCAGCCGGCCGAGAATTCCGCCCATGAAGAGCACCGGAATGAACACCGCGGCGAGCGACAGGGTCATGGAGAGAATCGTGAAGCTGATTTCCCGCGAGCCCTTGAGCGCCGCCTCCAGGACTCCCTCACCCAGTTCCATGTGGCGCACGATGTTTTCCAGCATGACGATGGCGTCGTCCACGACAAAGCCCACGGCGAGCACCAGGGCCATCATCGAGAGGTTGTCCACGGTGTAGGCGAGCAAATACATCACCGCGAAGGTGCCCACGATGGACATGGGCAGGGCCAGGCTGGGGATGATCGTGGCGGAAACGTTGCGCAGGAAGAGGAAGATGACGAGCACGACGAGGCAGAGGGTCAGGTAGAGGGTGAACTTCACGTCGTTTACGGAATCGCGGATCGACACCGAGCGGTCGTAGAGAGTTTGCAAATGGATGGAGGCGGGGATTTCGTGGCGGAAAGTCGGCAACAGCTTTTGGATGTTGTCCACCACCTCGACGGTGTTGGTCCCCGGCTGGCGCTGAATGGCCAGAACCATGGCGCGCTTGCCGTTGAACCAGTTGGCGACCTTGTCGTTCTGCACGCCGTCGATCACCCGGCCCAGGGCTTCCAGCCGCACGGGCGACCCGTCTCGATAAGCCACGATGAGCGGCCGGTAGGCTTGGGCCGACATCAATTGGCCGGTGGCCATGACCGTGAAGGCCTTGTGAGTTCCGAAGAGGGTTCCGGTGGGCAGATTGACATTCGCCTGGCGGACGGCGTCCGCCACCTCGTCAATCCCGATCTGCCGCGTGGCCAGCGCCTTGGGGTCGAGTTGCACGCGCACGGCGTATTTCTGCATGCCATAGACCTGTACCTGCGCCACGCCGCTGATCATCGAGATGCGCTGCGCCATGAGCGTGTCGGCGTACTCGTTGACGGTGGAGAGCGGCAACTCCTCCGAGAAGACCGCCATGTAAAGGATCGGCTGGTCCGCCGGATTTACTTTCTGGTAGGAAGGCGGCGTGGGCATGTCGGGCGGAAGCTGCCCCTGGGCCTTTGCGATCATCGACTGCACGTCCTGCGCCGCGGCGTCGATGTTGCGGCTCAGGTTGAATTGCAGAACGATTTGCGTCCCGCCGAGAGTGTTCATCGACGTCATCGAATCGAGGCCGGCAATCGTGGAGAATTGCCGCTCCAGCGGTGTGGCGACCGAGGAGGCCATTGTCTCCGGGCTCGCCCCTGGCAGGCTGGCCTGAACTTGTACGGTGGGGTAGTCGACGTTCGGCAGGTCGTTCACGGGCAGGCTGCGGTAAGCCAGCAAGCCGAACAGGAGGATGCCCGACATCACGAGCGTGGTCATGACCGGGCGGCGGATGAAGAGTTCAGCGAGATTCATGGCAGAAAAGAGCAGTCGACAGTCAACAGTTCACAGTCGGCAGTCCTCATTCTACGGTAGTCGCGCTATTTGGATGAGGCATACAACAGGTTGTAACTGACCTCGTAATTACGAGGAACAAGTCAGCAAACAATTTCCGTATCACCGCTTCGTCCGCCATCGGATTCCTTCTCAGCCGTTTCCTTCCATCGTGTTGAAATAGACTATACGGAAGCTCGATTAGGCGGATGCCGTTTTGAGAGAGCACTTCGCGTCGCCGCTGGTCATAGATTCTTCGTTGCTGTCTGCGATTGCAACCGCTGCACGTTGGCCTTTCATCGAATTTCGGAACCGATCCGGTGTGCTGCCGTCCCTGGTACTCTACGACGAGTTTCAATTTCTCGTAATAAGCGTCAACAGGAAGCTTGGCACAACGGCCGCCTTTTCCTGGATCACCGCGCAAGAAATCGAATCGGTGGTGACGACTTGCCTTCTGTTTGAGCACCAAGTCGCAAAGGCCGATTACATAATCTTCGTCTCTGCCACTCATACTGTGAACTGTTGACTGTTGACTGTCGACTGTCAACTGCTTCCCACTCGTCACTGCTTTTTGACTTCCACTTTCGCTCCGGGGAAGAGCAGCAACTGGCCGTCGGTGACGACCGTTTCCCCGGCCTGCAATCCCTTCTCGATCACCGTCTCACCGCTCACCTGGTTGCCGGGAACGATGGGACGCAGTTCCACGCTCAGGTCGGACTTGACGACGTAGGCGAAGAAGCCGGATTGTCCCGTCTGCACCGCCTGCGAGGGGACCACGACGGCGTTCGCCTGCGTGCTGAGGCGCAGCGAGGTGTTCACAAACTGGCCGGGCCAGAGGCGGTGGTCGGGATTGGAGAAAGTCGCCTTCAGCCGGATCGTTCCCGTGTTCTTGTCCACCATGTTATCGACGAAACTAAGCGAGCCTTCCGCCGCCGGGCGGTCATCTTGCGGAATGGTGGCCAGGACGGGCAGGCCGCCCAAGGACATCCGCCGCCGGATTTCCGCCAGGCTCTGCTCCGGCACGCTGAAGCTCACGTAGATGGGGCTGATCTGATTGATGATCACGAGCACCGTGTCGTTGGACTTGGTGACGTTGCCGGGATTCACCAGCAGACTGCCCGTGCGGCCGTCCATAGGCGAGCGAATGGTGCAGTAGTCGAGATCGATCTTGGCTTTCTCGATCCCGGCCTTGTCGGCCTGAACCGCGGCACGCAGCGCGTCGGCGCTGGTGCGGAACGTATCGTACTGGTCTTGGGAGACGATGCCGGCCTCGAAAAGCTTGGCGCTGCGTCCCGACTGCGCGATGGCATTCTCCAGGTTCGCCTGGTCGCGGGCCAGATTCGCTTGCAGCTGCTGCAAGGTGGCTTGGAAGGGCCGCGCGTCGATCGTGAAGAGGAGGTCGCCCTTTTTCACTTCCTGGCCTTCGGTGAAGTAGGCCTTTTCGATCGTGCCTTCCACCTGCGCTTTGACGGACACGGTGGAGTAAGCCTCCACGTTCCCGATCGCCCGCACTTCAACCGGTACGGATTTCTGCGTCGCAGAGGCAACCACCACCGGAACGCCCCGCGCGCCGCCGGCCGCAGGCTGCGAGACCGTGGCGTCGGAAGTACACCCCGCGCTGACCAGCAGCCCGAGCAAGAGAAAGCCAAGGAGAAACGAACCGAAGGGTTTCATTCGTCTTATGATTGCGTTCATCAGTATCCCTGCCGCGCTAACCAGAGTGTCGAAGCGCACACCCGCCCCCGACGATTATCTGTCTCCGATAAATTCCACTTTATTCCTCTCGGTTGGCGCGGGTCAACATGTTCATTAGACGAACCGCCGAAACGAAGGGTTTCAGTTCGCCCCGGCACGAGGGCGTAGCTGGCGGAATCACGCTAATTCGAGTACACTGGGGAGCGACGGCTGGTTTTAGCAGGCACGTCGTCGTCTTCAACAGCTACGTTCCCCGGAGAGGTGGCCGAGTGGCTGAAGGCGGCGGTTTGCTAAACCGTTGTGCGGCTGAATGGCTGCACCCAGGGTTCGAATCCCTGCCTCTCCGCCAGTCCTTTGGAATGAGTGGGCTAGATGCCATCCTGAAATCTTCCTAAGACATCCCGTGGATTTCCCAACTTTCCAGTTCTTAGGTGAAGAAGGGGGAACTATGGGACTCGCCACATTTTCGATTTACAAGTACGTGCGGACTTCCAAGGGTTGGCGCTACTGCAAGCCGATCTACGGAAAGAACAACAAGCTCCAGCCTGACGCCGTCCTGGTGGACGGGAGGGAGGAGGTGCATCCCGAGGGCGCATACTATCTCAATGTGGGCGGGCGGTGGGAGAAGTGCGGCAGGTCCGCCACCGAGGCGCAGGAGGAGCGCGCCCGCAGGCGGGCGAGGCAGCGGTACGAGCGCGAGACGGGCGAGAGGCTGCCTGAGCCCGAACCGAAAGGTGAGCTGCTCTCGGACGCCATTGACGCTTACCTTGCTGAGCTCGAACTGAAGGTCGCCGGGAAGAGCCGCCGCCCCAAGACGCTCGCCGCGTCCCGGCAGGCGCTGAATGAGTTCGCCAGGCAGGGCAGCATCAAGTTCCTGAACGGCGTAACGGCGACGGCCATCGCCAAGCACATGGCGTGGGTCATCCAGAACAG
>JBEKUI010000125.1:0-12520 GCA_049515175.1 Terriglobia bacterium | reverse complement strand
GGCAAGATGCGGTCGATCGCCGAACGAACGCACACCGTGGACTCGCTGCGCGTGGCGGTGCTGGCAGCCTTGAATATCGCCGACGAATATCACCAGCTCAAGGCGAAGTACGAGGCGGATACGACCCAGGTCAGCCGGAAGGTGGAAGGGTGCCACGCCGTGCTCGATGACGTCCTGAAGGAAATCGCCTGAATCTTCCGCAACAACTCTCCCGGAACACGGCCGGACGGCCGGAGCGAGAAAACACGCGGTGAATAATTCTGTGCGCATCCTCTTTATTGGCGACATCGTCGGCCAGCCGGGCCGGCGGGCGGTCCGGGAATTGCTGCCCCGCCTGGTCTCGGAATTCGCGCCCGACCTCACCCTGGCGAACGGCGAGAACGCCGCGGCGGGGTTCGGCATCACACCGCCCCTGGTGGACGAGTTGCTCGGCCTGGGGATCGCCGTTTTGACTTCCGGTAATCACATCTGGGATAAGAAAGAAATCATGAGTTATCTCGCCGAGCATGGGGACGGCCGGCTGCTCCGCCCCGCGAATTATCCCGCCCAGTCGCCGGGCGCCGGACTTTACGTGGGCAAGACGCTCGCGGGCTTGCAATTCGCGGTTCTCAATCTTCAGGGGCGCGTCTTCATGCCCAGCATCGATTGCCCGTTCCGCACCGCCGACGCGCTGCTGGAGAAGATTCCGCCCCACATCAAGATTCGCATCGTGGACATGCACGCGGAGGCGACCTCAGAGAAGCGCGCCCTCGGCTGGTATCTCGACGGCCGCGTGACCGCCGTGGTCGGGACTCATACCCACGTGCCCACCGCCGACGAGACCGTCCAGCCACAGGGCACCGCTTACATCACCGATCTCGGCATGACCGGTCCCTACGATTCCGTCATCGGAATCGAGAAGGCCGCGGTCATCGAGAAATTCATCAAGCAGCTTCCCGCTCGCTTCGACGTCGCGAAGGGAGATGTCCGCCTCAGCGCGGTGCTCATCGAGGCCGACCCCGAGACGGGCCGCGCGCTGGCGATCCAGCGGGTGTTTCGCGCGTAGCGGAAGGAAGACAGCGAGAGTTGATTTGAGGCAAGCGGATACGGTAGTGTGGTAGTTCCAAGGGCGATTGACTTCAAAAATGAGCAGGCATCATAGCCCGAAGCAGAACCTCAGCCGGCGCGAAGCGCTGCGACGGATCGCCACCGGCGCGGGCGTTTCGGCGACGCTTCCGAGCCTGGCTGGAGCGGAGGGCCACCATGCCCACGCACCCGCGGAGCAGAGTTCGGAAGGCCTGGCACTCGGCGCGGCGCTTCCTCCCGACCCGGCGCTCACGTCCCCCGATTGGCAGCTGCGTTTTTTCGACGCCCATCAGAATGAAACGGTCATCGTTCTGTCCGACCTCATCATCCCCTCGACCGATACGCCCGGCGCCAAGGCGGCGCTCGCCAACCGCTTCATCGACCTCCTGCTCAGCGCTTCGCCCCTTGAAGAGCAGGAGCGATACATTCAAGCGCTCCGCGCGCTCGACGCCCGCTGCCTGAAACAGTACGCCCGGCCGTTCGTCGAGCTCGCCGCCGGCGAGCAGAATGAAGTCCTCACGCTCCTGACTCATCCCAGCCACGACCCCCAGCTCGCGCCGAGCGTGCAATCGTTCAGCATCCTCAAGGAGTCCATCGCTCGCGCCTACTACTCCTCCGAGGTGGGCATGCTGCGCGAGCTGAAATACGAGACGAATCCCTTCCAACCCGAATTCCCCGGCTGCCCCAATCCTGAAGAACACAAAAGCAGTTGACAGTCGGCAGTTGACAGTTCAATGTTTCGGTCTGTCCCGGGTCTCGAACTGCGGGCTCTGGATTCGCTGCAACGGTTCAACGGAGAACTGATTCAATGCCTCAATCCCCCCGTCCCATCGTTCAAATCTCGCTCGACCTGACGACCATTGATGAAGCGCTCGATCACGCGCGCAAAGCGGTGCGTGCCGGTGTGGACTGGCTGGAAGCGGGAACGCCTCTGCTCCTGGGCGAAGGCTTGCGGGCGGTGCGCGCCCTGCGCAGCGAGTTTCCCCAACACCCTGTGGTCGCCGACCTCAAGACCATGGACGGCGGTTACCTGGAAGCGGAGATGATGGCCAAGGCCGGCGCCACGCATGTGGTGGTGATGGCGCGTGCCCACCCCGCCACGCTGAAAGTAATGGTGCAAGCCGGCCGCGATTACGGCGTCAAGGTGATGGGCGACGACCTGGGCTGCGCAGATAAACCCTCGGCGGCGCGGAAGATGGAAGATCTGGGGATCGATTACATCGTCCACCACATCGGCTACGACGAGCGACGCGATCCGGAAGTGATCGCGGCCTGCGGGGGCCGCATGCCCAGCCCCCTCGATGAGCTGCGCGCCGTGGTGGAGGCCGTGCGCATCCCCGTGCAGGCGGTGGGCGGCCTGACGGTCGAGCAGGTCATGGAGCTTCCCCGCTACGGTGTCTATCATCTGGTGCTGGGCGCGCCGCTGACCGTCGATGCCGACGCGTTCAAGTCTCCCGCGCACGATCTGGAGGGATTGTTGCGGGAAATTGTCGCGCGGCTGCGGCCGAGGGAAGGTGGAAACTAATACAAACGCATTAAGTAAGGTGACAGCTCCTTTGTAACGCCGGCTTCCAGCCGGCCTTGGCCGCCAGGATGGCGGCGCTACAAGAACGGGGCCGTAACATAATTCAGTGCGTTTGCATTAGAAACTGGAAATTGGAAACACGAAACGGTCTTGCTTTCCCTGCGACGCATTTCGATTTTCTAATTTCCAGTTTCTATTTTCCGAATTCCAGTTGCGCTGCGCCGCATGAGGAGTGAGCAGAATGAGTAGTTCGCCGATGCCTGCCGTGGTCCACTACGCCCTGGCGCCGGGAGCGGTGGAATTTCGCGAGGTCCCGCGCCCAGCGGATTTGGAAAATGGAGAGATTCTGCTGGCCAGCCGGGCCATCGGAGTTTGCGGCAGCGAAGTCCACCAATACCACAACACCCAGAGCTGGCCGGTGAATGTTCCGGTGATCCTCGGCCACGAGTTTTGCGGCGTGGTGGCGGCGCTCGGGCGCAACGTTCACGGCTTTCGCGAAGGAGACCGCGTGGCCTCGGAGACCGCGGCGCGCATCTGCGGCGAATGCCTCTACTGCCGCACGGGGGAATACAATCTCTGCCCGAAGCGGCTGGGTTTCGGCTACGGCCTCAACGGCGCCATGGCCGAGGTCGTGAAAGTCCAAGCGCGATGCCTCCATCACCTGCCGGACGCCGTGTCGTTCGAGAAGGCGGCGCTCACCGAACCCTGCTGCGTGGCCTTCAACACCACTTGCGTGAAGACGCGAATCCGCGCCGGCGATTCCGTGCTCGTTCTGGGTCCGGGGCCGATTGGGCTGCTCTGCCTGGCGCTCGCCCGGCTTTCCGGCGCCGGCTGGCTGGGCATCGTGGGTTTGAAGCAGGATGAGAAGCGGCTGAAGGTCGCGGGGACTCTGGGCGCCGATGCCACGCTCATCGCCGACGCGCAGGACCCCCTGGAAGCGGTGCGGGCGCTCGGTGACGGACTTGGGGTGGACGTGGTCATCGACGCGGCGGGCGCATCGGCATCGCTTCAACTCGCTCTAAAAGCGGTGCGGCCCAACGGGCAGATTACCAAAGTGGGCTGGGGACCCCAGCCGCTCGACTTCTCGCTGGATGCGCTGGTCGGGAAAGCGGTGCGGCTGCAAGGCAGCTTCAGCCACAATTTCCCCATCTGGGAGCGTGTCATCGCGCTGCTGGCCTCGGGCCAGCTCGATCCCACGCCCCTGATCGGCCGCGTCGAACCCTTGACCAACTGGAAAATCTGTTTCGATGAGATGGCAAGCGGCGAAATAGTGAAAGGCGTGCTGAAGCCGTAAAGACGTTTCGCTGAAACGTCTCTCCAAATTGCTATGGCGAATCAGAAACCACTCACCGGCCAGGTGGCCGCCGTGACCGGCTCCGCGCAGGGCATTGGCGCGGGGATTGCAATCAAGCTCGCCGCGAACGGCGCGCGGGTGGTCATTCACGGCCGCGAGAGAGAAAGGGCGACGGCGGAGAAGGTTCGCCAATCCATTCAGGAAGCCGGCGGCGGGGCGATTGTCGTCCTCGGCGACCTGCGGGATGAGGCCATCTGCCGCAACATCGTCCGCCAGGCCATCGCCCAGTTCGGCCGGCTCGACATCCTGGTCAACAACGCCGGCGTCGTGCACCGCGGCACGATCGAGAACACCTCCGTCGAACTCTGGAACGAGATCTTCGAGACCAACCTGCGCGCGCCGTTCATCCTCTCGCAGGAAGCCGTCGCCCACATGAAGGAGCGCCGCAGCGGCTGCATCATCAACATCGGTTCGGTCAACGCGCATCACGGGATGAAGAAAATCCTCGCCTACTCGGCGTCCAAGGGTGGGTTGATGACCTTCACGAAGAATCTGGCGAATTACCTGACGCAATACCGCATTCGTGTGAACCAGATCAACCCCGGCTGGGTGCTGACGGAGGGCGAGCACATTATAAACACGGTCGTGGAGGGCAAGGGCGAGAACTGGCTCGAGGAAGCGGTGAAGACGCGCCCCTTCGGGCGCATGATCCTGCCCGAAGACATCGCCAACAGTGCGCTCTTCTTCGCCACCAACGAGCTCATCAGCGGCGCTGTCCTTGACTACGAGCAACTCCCGTTCGGCGTCCCGACGGATTGAAAGGCCTCGGGCGGTCACTCGCATGAAACTCGCTGCCTTTCCCAAGTGCTTCATGGACCCGCTGGTGCGCGACCGCACCATGACGGTGTTTGAATGGATCGAGATGGCGTCGGACTTGCCCATCGACGGCCTGGAAATGTACGACGGCTTTTTCACCAGCCTCGACGATGCTTATCTGGCACGGGTGCGCGAGGCCCTGGAACGGCGCGGGCTCGCCATGCCCATGCTGTGCTGCTCACCCGACTTCACACATCCGGACCGGGCGGCGCGGCGGCATGAAATCGAGCTCCAGAAGCGCCGTCTGGACGTCGCGGTCCGCCTGGGCGGAGGCTTCTGCCGAGTGCTTTCCGGGCAGCGCCGCCCGGAGGTCTCGCGCCCGCAGGGCATTCGCTGGGTCGTCGAGTGCATCCGCGAACTGCTCGACTGCGCCGCCGAGCACAACGTCGTCCTGGCCATCGAAAATCACTACAAGGACAATTACTGGCAGCATCCGGAATTCGCGCGGAAGAGCGACGTGTTCGTGGAAATCGTTCATCAGATCGAGTCGCCGTGGTTCGGAGTGCAGTTCGACCCCTCCAACACCATCCTGGCCGGCGAAGACCCCATTGAATTGCTGGAGCAGGTCAAGCACCGGGTGGTGACCATGCACGCAAGCGACCGGTTCCTTCTCCCCGGCCACACGATGGAGGAATTGCGGCGCATGGAGGATGCGGTCGGCTACGCCTCCATCCTCTCCCACGGCGTGGTGGGCAAAGGACTCAACGACTATCCGCGAATCTTTCGTATGTTGCGCGAAGGCGGGTTCGATGGCTGGGTTTCCATCGAGGATGGATTGAACGGCCTGGAAGAAATCCGCGCCTCGGCGGAATTCCTCCGACCGTTGATGGCGCCTGTAGTGCCCGCCAGCTGACGGGCGTTAAAGAGAAGCAGTTCAGCGTTCTACGGCGCCGATGGCAGTAAGGTAGCTCTCCACCATGCGCGTGAAGCCGCGCACTTTGCCAGGGAGTTCGTGCACGGAGTAGTCCGCACAACTGCGGATCTCCTGCAGGGCAGCGAGTTGAACTCCGATGGCGTCCATCGCCGCGTCGAGGGGAAAATCGACGCCCACAAACGCCTTCGGGTTGTAGGTCATGGAGGCCTTGAGCTCGCGCTCAATCTTGTCGATGGTAGCGATCACCCCCTCCCGCATGCGGACAAACGCCTCCCAGGCGGGGCCGGCGCCGGGAAACCCTTCTTGGGCGTGCTTCATTCCCTGGTACTCAAGTTCGCAGCCCAGCCACTCGAGATCCTGGGCCAGGCGGAGTAAGTTTGGGGAAGTCACGATCGACATGGTAGTTGATATTACAGCGCGGAGAAGATGAGAGGCAATCATGGACTATCGAGTGCTTCCGCACCTTGACCTCAAAGTGTCCCGGCTCTCATTCGGCACGATGACGTTCGGTTCCCAGACCGATGAGGCGGCCGCCGGGCGCATGGTGGACCGCTGTCTGGAGGCGGGAATCAATTTCTTTGACACGGCGAATGTCTACAACCAGGGCAAGGCGGAAATCATCCTGGGAAAAGCGCTGGGAGCGCGGCGCTCGCAGGTGATCCTCGCCACCAAGGTGTTCAACAAGATGGGCGACGGGCCGGACGACCGCGGGCTCGCGCGCGCCGCCATCCGTAAGGCCATCGACGCCAGCCTCACGCGCCTCGGCACCGATTATGTGGATCTCTATTACCTCCATCAGCCCGATCATGCGACGCCGATTGAAGAGACGCTCGCCGCGATGGACGAGTTGGTGCACGCCGGGAAAGTCCGCTACCCCGCCACCTCCAACTACGCCGCCTGGCAGATCGTGGAGATCCTGTGGCTCTGCGAAAAGAACGGCTTCCAGCCGCCATACGTCTCGCAGCCCATGTACAACCTCCTGGCGCGCGGCATCGAGGAAGAGTACCTGCCCTGCTGCCAGCGCTTCGGAATTTCGGTGGTCCCCTACAATCCCCTGGCGGGCGGATTGCTCACCGGCAAGCAGGGACGTGAGCGCGGGCCCATTGACGGAACGCGCTTCGACGGGAACAAGCTGTATCAGGAGCGCTACTGGCACGCCGACTACTTCGCGGCGGTCGCGGAATTGCGCGGAGTGGCGCGCCAGGCCGGCAAGACCCTTGTGGAGTTGGCTTTCCAGTGGCTCCTCAGCCAGCCGCTCGTGGATTCGATCATCCTCGGCGCGTCAAGGCTGGAACAGCTGGGAGAGAATCTCAAGGCGTGTGAAGGCGGCGCGCTCGACGCCGACGTGCTGGCGCGCTGCGATGCCATCTGGAAATGCCTGCGCGGCGTGACACCGAAGTACAACCGCTAGGCGCGCGGCGGCGGGGCGGAGATTCTACAGCGCCGTCCCGTGGCGGGCGCTTCTCGGCGAAGCAGTTCGTCACTCACGAAGCGGCGTTGCGAAAGTGAGGGCGAGTCGCCGACCCGCCCCCACGCAAACTGCGGCATTCCCTCTTACGACAATTCCAATTTCTGGGCGTCCCAGGAAACCTTCCGCTTTTCCCGGTACGAAATATTCGCCATATGGCAGGCGACGGCCGTGCCGCAGCCAAACTCCACCTGCTCGACCGGCTGCTTCCGCGTCTTGATACACTCGAACAAATTGCGGAAGTGGTCTTCCGTCCCTTCGGCCTTTTGTGAGAAGGATTCTTTCTTCCGCTTGGGCTGCTTCTCGGCCGTTCCGACGTCGGCCAGCGGATCGTTTTTGTGGTCTTCGATGAACTTGTCCTTGGTGTCCTTCGGCCAGCTTTCCAGCGGATAGCCGTAGTCCTCGACGGGATTGTATGGAACGAGGTTGGCGGACCACTCGGTAAGTTCGACCGTGCCCTTGTCGCCGTAGAAGCGCACGATCTCGCCCGAGTCCCAGTTCGAGACCAGGTTCGCCAGCACGACGGCCTGGAACTTGCCGTAGTCGTAGAATGTGTTGTGGATGTCGGGCACGTCGCGGTCGCCGGTCCACTTGAAGATGCCGCCCTGGGCGACGGCGCTCAGCGGGTACTGGACGCCGAGCACGTAGTGCACGCGCGAGAGCAGGTGAACGTACTCGTCGCCGGCGATACCCGTGCCGTAGTCCCACCAGTTGCGGAACTGGAAGAAGCGTTGCGCGTCGAAGGGCCGCTTGGGCACGTTGCTCTGGAAGCGGTCCCAATCGACGGTCTGGGGCGTGGCGTCGGGCGGCACGGGATAGCGCCACGCGCCGATAGCGCTGGGCCGATAGATCGACGCCTGCGCGGAGTACACCGTGCCGATCTGGCCGCCTTGCACGAGCTCGAGCGCCTTTTGTGTGGAGGTCATGCTCAGACTTTGGCTGCCCACCTGGACAAGCCTCCCGGTCTCTTTGGAAACCTTCGCCATCTCCAGCGCTTCGGGGATGGTATGGCTCATGGGCTTTTCGCAATAGACATCTTTCCCGGCGCGCATCGCGGCGATGGCGACCGGCGCGTGCCAGTGGTCAGAAGTGGCGATGACGACCGCGTCGAGGCCTTTGCGTTCGACCACCTCCCGATAATCGCGCGTCGTGGGCGTGTTGGCCTGGATCTCCTGCGCACGCCGGAAGTGGCCGTCGTAGAGGTCGCAAACCACGGCAACCTTCCCGCCTACATTCAAGATGGCTTGCATCAGCTCCAGACCGCGAATGCCCGCCCCCACGATCCCGACGGTGATCGTTTCGTTGGGCGATCCGCTGAGAATCGCGGGACCCCCGCTCCAACTCAGGCCCGCGGCGGCCGCTCCCGCCACGGACTTCCCGATAAACTCACGGCGTGTAATTGCCTTTTCGGACATAAGACTCCTCCTCTTGTTCAGCATGAATGTGCACAGATTCTAGCACCCTCGTGCGGGCGGGAATAGCCCGACCGCGGCACGTCGGACAGGAGATTGGGAAGGGACAAACGTGCGCGCCAACAGTGCCCGGGCCCTGAGACAAGGCGCTGCGGCTCAATTCCGCTACGCCAGTTGCCACTTTCCGGGGCGCGACCCGGCGATGGGGCGAATCCTTCCCTGTTGTTCCAGGCGGTCCAGATGACCTTTGACCGGAAACATGGCGAGCATCCAGGTGTCCCGCGGCCAGTCACCGACGGCGTCAGCGACCGCGTCGATAAGGTTCTTCAGGGTGAGACCCTCGGAGTGTTTTCCAAGCTCTCGGAGGATCACGCGGTCGAAAAGCTCCACGGTCTGGCGGGAGTCCGCGATGAAGTCGCGGATTTCCTCGCCGCGCATGGTGGGGAAGTGGCCCGTATGGAGGACGTCAATCGCCAGATTCTCGAAATAGCGCAGGGTGGAGAGATAGATGTCCACGGAGTAGTAAGTGACGGGGATTCCCATGCTCCCGTCGGCCTTGGGGCAGCCGTGGCCGTGCAGCGCGTCACCCGCAAAGGCGGCCTTGTTCTTGCGGTCGTAGAGTGCCAGGTGTCCCTGCGAATGACCCGGCACGTGGAGGACTTCGAGCGCCCAATCGTCGCGCACACGGATCTTCTCCCCGCCGGAGAACGTCACATCCATGCGCCGCCTCTTGCCGCACTGGGGAAGTAGGTCGAGGCTGAAGCCAACGTCGTGGTCCTTGAGCATGTAGTTGTAACGACGGTCGAAGAGCGTCTGCGGGTCCTCCACGAGCTCGCGGTCCGCCTCTCCGCAGGAGAGCCAGGCGCCGGGGGCGAAGCGCTTGATCGCGTCGTTGCCCCCCTGGTGGTCGAGATCGGCGTGGGTGGTCACGGCGAGCGTGAGCCGCTGCGGTTTGAGATTGAGGCCGTCCATGTAAGGAAAGATGACCTTCTCCGGCGTCTCCGCAATGCCGGTATCCACGAGGACTGCGTTGTCGCCCACGAAGAGATATTGAAAAAGGTTCCGCCCGCCGTAGAGAGACTGAATCCGATAGACCCCGGGATAGAGTTCCATCCTGCGCCCCCCTCGGAAAGATGAATTCGGTTTCTCTTGTACATCAGTTGGTGAAGCGCGGTCAATTCGCCGCGGTCAGGGGCCGCTTGACAGGCAACACCGATTCCATTACGGTAAGCGCTTTCATCGCAAGCAAGGCGGGATGGTGTACAATCCCCGCGGAAAGCGCACCGTCCGCATTGAGGGCTGACTCGGCCCTGAATGGCCGGTTCCGGTTGACCCTCCGAGGATGGGCGCGGACGGCAAAGCCGCACGGGGATCATCTCGCGGCAGGTGAACTCATCATGGCTAAAGAGAAATTTGCTCTGGGAATCGACTTCGGGACGGAATCAGGGCGCGCGGTCGTGGTGCGCGTGCGCGACGGCAAGGTATTGGCCTCGCACGTCGTGCCTTATCCCGATGGTGTAATCGACGAGAAGCTTCCCACCGGGCCCAAGCTCGAACCCGATTGGGCATTGCAAAATCCGCAGGACTACCTCACGGTGGTTGAGAAAGCTATACCCAAGGCCCTCAAGGCGGCGGGTGTCAAAGGCGAAGATGTAGTCGGCATCGGTACCGACTTCACCGCATCTTCGCCAATGCCGACTAAGGCTGACGGCACGCCGCTATGCGCTCTCCCGCAGTTCCGCAAGCATCCGCACGCCTGGGTGAAACTCTGGAAACATCACGCCGCGCAGCCCGAGGCCAATCGCATCAACGAAATCGGCCGCGCGCGCAACGAGGAATTCATTCGTATTTATGGCGGGAAGTATTCCTCGGAGTGGTTCTTCTCCAAGTTGCTGCAAGTGGTCGATGAAGCGCCCGCGGTCTATGCCGCGATGGATAAGTTCATCGAGGCGGCGGACTGGATCGTCTGGCAACTGACGGGCGAAGAGAAACGCAATACCTGCACCGCCGGCTACAAGGGCATGTGGGTGAAAGGCGTCGGATTTCCTTCCAAGGGATTCTTCCGAGCGCTTGATCCGCGCATGGAAAACGTGATCGAAGAGAAAATCGGCAATGACTTCTATCCACTGGGCGCGAAGGCGGGCGTGTTGACGGCGGCCTGGGCGAGGAAGACGGGACTCAAAGAAGGCACGCCAGTTTCGATTGGCAATGTTGACGCTCACGTGGCGGTACCCGCTTGCACGGTGGTCGAGCCTGGCACGCTCGTAATGATCATGGGCACGTCGATCTGCCACATGCTGCTCGGGACCGAAAAACAAATGGTCGAGGGCATGTGCGGCACGGTCGAAGACGGCATCGTGCCCGGGCTGTGGGGCTACGAGGCGGGCCAATCGGCGGTGGGCGACATCTTCGCGTGGTTCTTCGAGCACGGCGTGCCCGACTACATTCACCAACAAGCGCGCAAGGAGAAAAAGCCGGTCGCTGCCGTGCTCGAGAAGCGCGCCACGGCGCTGAAGCCCGGCGAGTCGGGGCTGCTGGCGCTCGACTGGTGGAACGGCAACCGCTCGATCCTTGTGGACGTCGACCTGACCGGCACGATGGTCGGTATGACTCTTGCCACACGCGCCGAAGAAATCTATCGCGCCCTCATCGAGGCCACCGCCTTCGGCACGCGCACCATTGTTGAGGCCTTCGATTCCAAGGGCATCAAGGTCGAGCACCTGGTGGCCTGCGGCGGCCTGCCGGAAAAGAATCAACTCCTCATGCAGATCTACGCCGACGTTACGGGACGCGATATCAAGCTGGCGGATCCGCTGCAAACTTGCTCGGCGCTGGGGGCGGCGATGCACGGCGCCGTGGCGGCGGGCGCGGCGGGTGGCGGATACGATACGATTGTGGATGCCGCCCAGCACATGGCGCGCGTGCAGAAGCTGACCTACAAGCCGCACAAGGAAGCGCACGAAATCTACAATCGGCTCTTCAAAGAATACACAGCGTTGCACGATTACTTTGGGCGCGGCGCGAACGACGTGATGAAACGGCTGAAGGCAATGAAGAGAAGCTCTCAATAACCCGCTGTCAGCATCAGCGGGACAAACCCTGCGACGTGTTTGCTGATGGCTGAGAGCTGACGGCCGACGGCATTTGATGATGACTCCACTCGACAAACTCCGGCGGGAAGTCTGGGAAGCCAACCTGGGCATCTATCGCGGCGGGCTGGTGACCGAACACGCCGGAAACGCCAGCGGCATCGACCGCCGGCGCGGCTGGGTCGTGATCAAGCCGAGCGGGGTCGATTATCTCAAGATGCGGCCCGCGGACATGGTCGTCACCGACCTCGAAGGCCGCAAGCTGAAGGGCAAGTGGAAGCCCTCGGTCGATTTGCCCCATCATCTTTATCTTTACAGGCACTGCCCGGAAATCGGCGGCGTCATTCACACCCACTCGAACTACGCGACGAGCTTCGCGTTGCTCGGCCGTCCGATTCCCGTCTGCCTGACCGCTCTCGCCGACGAGTTTGGCGAGGACATTCCCTGCATGCCGTACGTGGATAACCTCGGCGACCACATCGGCGAGACGATTCTGAAGTACAAGACGCGGGCGCCTTCCATCCTGCTGGGGCAGCACGGAACCTTTTCCTGGGGGCCGACACCGCGAGAGTCTTTGAAGGCCGCCGTGATGCTCGAGGATGTGGCGAAGACGGTCCATCTGGCGATGCTGCTCGGGGAACCCCGGCGCCTTCCGCCCGAGGAAGCTAAGAAGTGGTGGGATCGCTACCACTCGACTTACGGGCAGCCGAAGGGATCCTAGATTTCCCTGACCGTAGAGGGCTGGGGGCGATCTCATAGCTCGCCGTTGTCGCCGGGACTGAGGAAAAACCATGAACTCCGCTCTCTTTCCGCCCCTGGGGCTTTGGCTTTTCGCCGCGCCCGACCCGGCGGGAGCTCTGCGACGGATCATCGCGCTCAATCCTATCGACTCGCTCATCATCGCGATCTATTTCGTC
>JBEKUI010000124.1:0-12622 GCA_049515175.1 Terriglobia bacterium | reverse complement strand
AATCGGGTTCGCTGAGATACTCGGACGTTATGCAGCGCTGTGGGAGCGAGAATGGTTGGCCACGAGGCGGCCCAACTCTGCTGCGGGCACGGGTTCCGCGAGATAATCCACCGCCCCCAACTGGATGGCTTCCAGGTAGCAGTGCATGTCGAGGCATCGCGCAATGACCAGGACGGGCAAGCGACGGTCGATTTCGGTGGCGCGTTCCAGCACGCAGCGTCCCTCAAAATCCCGGCTTCCCTGACTCACAATGATGAGGTCAAAACCGTTGGAATCCAAACAGCGGACGGCCTCGGAGTAGGATCTACACGTCCGAACCTTGTGGCCCAAGTTCGTTAGCCGGAATTAGTTTTTTGGCCTCCGGTCGGCTGAGAGTCTGGGCATACTGCGGCTGGGCCAACGCTATTCGGGCCAGCGTATGGAAGCAGCCGCGCAGCGAGCCCTGGCCAGCGGAGCCTGTTCCTCCCGCAATGTGAAGTCCATCCTGGAACGTTCGCTCGACCGCCAGCCGCTGCAAGCCCCGACAATCCCACCGCCGCTGGAGCACCCCAACCTCCGCGGCGCGGCTTACTTCGATCTCTCGGAGACCCCGAGGACGTTGCCATTCCCCTCTGGAAAGGAGCCCTTGTGCTGAACCAACAAACCATGGAGAAGTTGCACGCCCTGCGTCTGGAAGGAATGGCGGAAGCCTTTCGCGCCCAATCCCAGCAGACCGATATCAGCGAGCTGAGCTTCGAGGAGCGTTTCGCCCTGCTAGTGGACCAGCAGTGGAACTGGAAACAGAATCGCGCCCTGGCGCGCCGCCTGGCCAACGCCAAGCTGCGCCATCGCGCCAGCGTGGAGGACATCGACTTTCGCCAGCCGCGCGGTCTGGATCGCTCCCTGCTCCGCTCCCTTACTCAGGACTCGGCCTGGGTCCGCCAGCATCAGAACGTCTTTCTGATTGGACCGACCGGGATCGGTAAGAGCTTTCTAGCCTGTGCGCTGGCCGAGAAGGCCTGCCGGGATGGCTTCAGCGCCTTGTACACGCGGGCCGCGCAACTGTTCCGCGACTTGACCCTGGCCCGCGCCGACGGCAGCCTGCGCCGCCTGCTTCCCCGGCTGGCGAAGGTCGAGGTGCTGCTGGTCGACGACTGGGCCATGGCGCCGCTGGCCGATACCGAGCGCCGGGACTTCCTGGAGATCTGCGAGGACCGCTACCAGCTGCGCTCCACCATCCTGACCAGCCAGCTGCCCGTGGCCCACTGGCACGAACAGATTGGCGATCCCACTCTCGCCGACAGCATTCTCGACCGGCTGTGCACAATGCTCACCGCATCGAGATGCAGGGTGAATCGTTGCGCAAAAAGCGCGGCGGCGAGGTTCCACCTGAAAGAGACAGGAGAAGAAAACATGAAGCCGAAATCGAATTCCAGTTGACCGATCCCGGTCACGTTGAGCACGATAACTTCACCAGCGTCGCTTCGCTCCGAGGGTGACCGGCATCGCGTCGGAATCGCTGGCCGGGATCAAATCGGAATCAGTGACCGCCTTGCCCCGGAATCCGCATCGCCCGCTTCAATAATCGCATGAGGGCCTTTACCTCGTGTTTTATCGTGTTGGGGTTCTTTCCCATCCCCAACCGCTCTGCTTGATAGGCGCGAATGTCATCCGCCGCGATCTGATTCAGGCGTTTTCCCTCAAAGCAGAGCGTACCCGCACAACCCCAAAACGTAGCCGCGCATGGAGTGGGCGAAGGGATACCTGGTAATCGCAAGCGGGTCATCCCCCGCAAGCCGCTGGGCGACACGCGGTACTTCTCCGTCCCAATCGCCCTTTATGAAGCCGGCCTCTCTCGCCGTCTCAGGCCAGCGGAATTTAAGCGGTATTGCACGCTCCTTCGAGTTGGCAACCACCACTACGGCGCGTGCACACTCACTTCCGATCTTCGAGAACTGAGGAAGCTTGACGGCCTTTCCGAAAGGGCGGGCTGGCGAATCAGCTGCAAACTCCAAGAGTACGGCTTGATTCAGGTTCTCCGGACGCGGCCTTTCACAGATATCTCCTGCGCCGCCCTGAGTCTTGGCGTTCGCCTAGGAATTTCGGACCCAAGATAGTGCAGGCCAGCCCGCTCAAGGTGGCCACAAAGACTTGAGGATTGCGGGCAGAGGGGCGGATTCGCAGCAAGGCGTGCTGGTCTTAGAAGCAAGAAGTGATTAGAATGCCAGCAAAAAATGCCGGTAGCGATTTCGCATATGTGGGCAAACAAGGGACTTGCTTGGGGTCGCCTTCTCTCTTTTAGGAGAGGATTCTCTCTGTAATCTCCTGAGGAAAGCATCCTGTGGAAGGCGCATTGCGAGGCAGCAGAGCAAGGGTGTGAAACACGCGACGTCTATCAGGCCAAAAACTCCCGAGGGGGGATAGGGGGTCAGGTTTCGAAAGGTTAAGGCGCGTAGACCGATGCCCCGATTACGCGCACACACCCGCGAAATAAAATAAGGGGAGGGGGTGCTCGTTAATCTATGCCAGCGGAGTAAGAGTAAGGATCAATCCCTCTCGCACCGGGAACCTCGAAGGTGTAAGAGTCCGAACAGGGTGCGGCTTCAACACCTTGGAGTATGCCCCCACCCGTCACAGGAAACTTGCGCGGGGCCACGCGTCGCTTCCCGTATCGCGCGTGCAGAGGGCTGAATCCCGGTCCCGGGGCAGGCTGAATAGGAGTCTCCTCCATTCAAATTCATTCCTCTGATGTCCAGTTGTAGTTCGCCAAGACTTCACCCTTGTGGCTGAGGAGGAGGAGCGCCGCGCGTCCCGGCGGCAACTTGCCGCTGAGCCTCTTGCCACTGTCCAAGTCCACAAAGGTCAACGGGCTGGAGGAAGAAGTTTCCGACGTGATCACGTAAAGCGTTGCGTCCTGCAATTGTGTTGGGCAAATCAGGATGCCCGCATCTTGGGTCTCGGTGGTGTAAGTCGGCTTCACCTGAGCCCGGCTCAGCGCGAACTTGTGGACGTCGCCGATGGCTTGCAGGTTGTCGTTGAGTTCCAAGGGCAATGGGATATAGAGGATCCTGCCCTTGCCCACGGGCACCTCCGCGAAGGATCGGCCTGATTCCAGAAAGGCGCGGTCCTGGTGCGTCGTCTTGTCACCCGAGTAGGTAAGCCAGCTCCTTCCGCCCGGCCATTCGATAGGGTTTTCCCGCGTAGCGAGGGGTCCTGCGACATAGTCAAGACCAACTTCGTGCTGACGCGCCGTGGGGTGAAAATGCTCGTCCGCGTCGAAACGGCCGGACACGAGGAGCGTCGCCCCGGCGCGCACTTTGACAAGAATCACATCCCAGGCTTTTCGGTTTAGAACCCAGGGAGAAGGCAGAATGATCAGTTTGGGGTCCCCGAGCATTTCAATCTGGTATTCACCCACGACATAGGCGGACGAGCGAGCGTAGTGGTACAAGGCGCGCACGCACTTCTGCTGCGCCTCGATAGCCGCGCCGTTGAACACGGAGAGTTGCAGCGACTGGGGTAGGACGATTGCTACGTCCGGCGGACGCTCCTCCGTCAAATAAGGCGCAGCGCGCTGGGCAAACTCGCCGATACCCGCCAGCACGTCGAGCCAAAGCTTGTTCGAACCGTCGGCGCGCTTGATGCCGAACGCATCCCCCGTGGCCCAGTCCCACTGCAAGGACCCACTGTTCGCCGCGGCGAAACCCAGCGCCAGTTTTCGCTCAAACAGGCCGAGTCCCTGAACCTCGTCCCAGCGCCACGTGCCGTCCATGTTCCACACCGGCTGAATTCCTGTCTCGCCAATCAGGTTGGGCATGCCGGGGCGCTTGGCGGCGACGGAATCCCAAAGCAGGGCGTCATCCCGCCACCAGGTGTGATTCACCGTGAAGGCCACGCCCGAGGCGCCGTAGAATTGGTTCAGAATCCGGTCGCTCACCCCGCCCTCATCCTGCCCGACGGTAACGAGCTGCCGGCTGCCGGCGGAACGAATCGCCGCGATGAGGTCCGCCGCCCACCGGCCGAACATTTCCTGCGCGAAGAGGTTGTAGTCGAGGGCGCGCACGTTTCGTGCGCTGCCGTAGCGGATTAGACTCAGATCCTCACTTTCGGGCAGGGCAACCGTCCCGAAATCACTCAACTCCTCGGGCGGGACGTCCCAGGCTTCCGCCAGCCGGGCAATCTCCCCGTAACGCGCCTTCAGCCACTCGTTCCAGGCCTTGACCTCCGTGGGATCGGCGTTGGGCGTGTTGCCGCGCCAAAGGTGCTTGGGATTCGAAAAGCTTGGTTCATTGATGAGGTCCCAGGTAAGGTTCGGTACTTCCTTGAAGCGGTTCACAATGGAGACGATGTAGTTCTTCTGGGCGCGCCGCGCCACGGGATCAGTGTAAGGATTGGTTCCCGGCCCGAATTGCAGAGGCTCTTCGCCCGGGTATCGCCGCACGGTCTGCGGATCAAAGGCGAAAAAGGTGAAATGCACCTGAATGTTGTGCCGTGTGGCGGAGAGAAGATATGCTTCCAGGCTGCGGAGAATGCGTTCCTCGGCGCCGCCCGTCACCTTGTCCAGGTAGTCGGCATGGTTATTCCAAACACCCGTGCGGATGAACGTGACGCCGTGCTTTTCCATGTCGGCGAAGTCGCGCTCCCAGACATCGACGTTGGAGCTGCCCAAAAACCCAGTGTAGAACTCGTCGGTGGTGAAGTAATTCGTTCCTACGGGCGCGAAAGGCGCCCCATTCCTGCGGAAGTAGGTGCGGCCGACCTCCAGACGGGCGCCGCTCTTAAGCAACTGGTCATCTCGAACCCAGAATCCTGTCTGATAGGCTTCCCGAACCTTCCCCGCGTCTTCGTAGGTGGCGCGAACTTCGTAAATGCCCGGCACGAGGGCGCGCCGGAAGGCGACGCTCTCCTGTGTCGTCTCGCCCCCACATGCGATATGGGCCGATTCGATGACGCTGCCCTGCGAGAGGAGATCGACGCGCACCGTCCCACTCAGCGGTTCGCCCCGCCGCTGCTTGCGCACGTTGCGGACTTGCACGGCTACCTGCGCCATTTCTCCCGCCCGCACGCTGGCGAAAGCGGGTTCGACGCGCAAGACCATCGCCCCCTGGCTGGCGTATTCCGCCGCCGCGCGAATCAGGGACTGACCATCCGCGGACGACCAGTAGTCCGGCTCGGGGTCGAAGTTCAGCATTACGACGCGCGCCCCAAGCAGGGAAGGCCTCTCACCGCCCTGCAGACTGCGGAAATCTTCGCGCGCGACCAGAGCGGCAACGCGATCGCCTTTGGCGTTCAGAAAGTGGCCCATTCCCCGGTAATCGCCGCTATCCCACCACGCTCCCGCCACGAACATTCGCTGGGCGCGGACCGCCAGGCGGGGAAGGAACGAGTAGTTATCATCCCAACGGAATTCTTTCCCATCCCTCTGCGGAACTTCGTAGCTGTGCCAGATGCCGAGCCGGCGTGAGTAGGTATTCTGCGGGCGCGCCGCCACGAACCGGCCGCCCTCCTGGAAAACGGGTACGAAGAGCGGGCGGCCCCCAAGCGTCAGGAGATTTCCCCCCGATTGCAGGTATTCCTGAAGCGCCTTCCAGGCGTCCGCCGGAAACGCTGAGCCGTACGGAAGCACGAGCAAGTCGGTGTCCCCGAACGCACCTGGCTTTCGCAAATCATCCAGCCCGAGGAACACCGGTTGCATTCCGGTCAGCGCCTGGGTGAGTGATTCTTGAGAGATCGGCTTGCTATCCTGAGTTGGAAAGCCGCTTTGCCAGAAAACCACGATGCGTGCGTGGCCGACGGTCGAAAGGGATAGAAAGAGAAGTGTGAAAATCCATCGCTGCATGGTACACCTCTGAATGCGGATGACAGATTTCATACAAGCAAGAACTTGACCAGGGCACGGCCACGGGACCGCGTAGAGTCCGAGATATCATTGCGGCCCCTTGCCGCGTTCGAATTCCTTCTGAGCCTGACTGTCGAATCCCTTGGCGGCGTAAGACTGCCCGAGAGCGCGATGTGCGCGCGGGGAGGCGGGATTCAGAGCGACGGCCCGTTCGAGCTCCTGCACGGCTTCATCAAGGCGGTTCTGGTAAAGGTAGAGTTCACCCAGGGCCTCGTGGGCTTCGGCGAATTCCGGAAGCGCCTCGGTGGCCTGCAGGAATGCCTTGATGGCGTCGCCCGCACGGTGCTGGCGAGTGTAGATCACGCCAAGATTGTAGGCGGCGGAGAAGCTCCTCGGGTCTCTCGCGAGTGTGTCTCGAAACGAGCCAGCGGCGTCGTCCAGGTCCCCGCTTTCGAGCTGGCACACTCCCAGATAGTAGGTGGCGAGAGAGAATTTCGGATCGAGCTGAAGTGCTGAGCGAAATCCCGCGATGGCACCAGGATACTCCTTCAGGCGATAGTAATTCAGCCCGGTAAGGTAACGGATCGCCAGTGATGCGGGCTCCGTCTTTTCCGCCTGCTGCAGCTTGAGTAGTGATTCGCGGAAATGGCCAAGCTGGTTGTCTTCGTTGGCGGCAGCATAGAGTTCATAAACCTGGATGCGGTCCTTGGGATCGGGGAGCGCCTTCCCACTGGCGTCGCTGAAAGTGCCCGCCGAGACTGCTACATAACCGAGTGAGCGGAGCCGCTCTTCCAGGGCAGGATCCGTCAATGTGGACTTGGCGGCCTGGCCCGACGCGGGTGTGTACCGGCGCACAACATCATAGAGGGTGTCACGCAACTGGTGCGCTGTGGCCGCTCGCGTGGCCATGAGATTCCTGAGTTCGTGCGGGTCGGAGCGGAGGTCGTAAAGCTCCGGCTTCGGAGCATCGATATACTTCAGTCCGCGCTGCTCGATACTTCTCAATTGGCTCCAGCGAAAATGCAGCAGGGGCAGGTAATTCTCCGCATAAAGCGCCGGAGCTAAGGTGTTCCCACGGCCGAGGATCTCGCTCAACAGGCTCCGCCCCTGCACCGAAGGTGGAATGGGAAGGTGCAGCGCCTGCAAGACCGTCGGCATGACGTCAACCAGGGACGTCTCGGTTTCAACGACTCGGGTTGGCGCTTCCGGAATCTTGATGAGCAGCGGCACGCGCAGGGTGGAATTGTAAAGAAAGAATCCGTGCGTTTTTTCCCCGTGCTCTCCCAGCCCTTCCCCGTGGTCCCCGGCCAGAACGATGATGGCATTCTGGAAGAGATTCGCGTCGCGCAGGTAGGAGATCAGCCGCCCAACCTGGGCGTCGGCAAAAGCAATCTCCCCGTCATACGGGTCAGCTTTGTAGCGGGAAGCGAACGGCTCGGGCGGCGTGTAGGGATAATGCGGGTCGTAGAGATGCACCCACAAGGCAAAGGGTTTGCGTGGGTTGGCCTTCAGCCAGCGAAGCGCTTCGTCCATCACCTGATTGCCGGGCCGCTCCATCCGGTCCAGGCTGGCCCCGTCCTGGCGGCTGAAATCAAAATGATCAAAATAGGTGTCGAACCCCTGGTTCAGCCCGAAGCGCGAGTCAAGCACCGCAGCGCCGATAAATGCGGCAGTGGCGTACCCCCGGCTATGCAGGGTCTCAGCCAGGGTTACGGCGGACGGAGACAATGTATTACCGGCGAAATCGTGCATGCCATTCGCCATGGGAAAACTGCCGGTGAAGAGCGCGCTGTGCGCGGGCAGAGTGACGGGCACGGGAGTGCTGGCCCGCGTAAATCGAGCTGCGGAACGCGCCAGCGCATCGATGTTCGGAGTCTGGATCTTCTTGTTTCCGTAACAAGCAAGGTGGTCGGCCCGAAGAGTGTCAATCGTAATAATGATGACGTTCGAGGTCGCGGCCCGACCGTTGGACGCACCAAACACAACGAAGGGCCAGGCGAGAACCAGCAGCAAGCTTACAAACGCTTTGAGAAAGACTCGCGCGGTTTGGGAGGATGGCCTCCGGTGAGGATATGGGAGTCGGGGATTGGAGCCAGATCGCGTAATGGCAGCGTCTCCAAAGGTCCCGGGAATCTCCATCCGCCAGACGCTAGATTTCGAGTGTGTCTCGGCGGGTTACCGGCCAGATTTCCTCGACCTGGCCAGGAAGGAACCCGGGAGAGTTCGAGGAACCCATTCTAACTCTCGTGACCAGGGTTAGATAGTAAACGAGCAGGGGATTTTGTGCTTGCAGTGCAAAGTCAGCGTGGCATATTGAGAGGGCAAGTGATCGAAGAGTCCGGAAATGATGTCCGCAGGGAGAAACCGATGCGATTTGGCAAACTCAGCTTGTTTTTCGTCTTCCTCTTTTTCTGTTGGAAAATCCCTTCTTTTGCCGCCGACGCGAAGATCGCGTTGAACGATCTGGAGTACTTCGCGGGCCCGGGGTTTTCCTTCCTCCTCTTTCACAACAACTATCAAGTGGGATACCAGGGCGGATTGCAGATGATCTTGAACGATGAGCGGGTGCTGGATTCCGGCGACCTGCTCCTCACGACCAAGCCGGGCCAGGCGAGGCCGGAGCTGCGCGTGCTGCGGCGGGAAGTTGACCGCGCCCACGAGACCGCCACGGTATTCGGAGAGATTGAGGGATATAACTCCGGCTACCAGCTCATCACTCGGACCGATGGCCTCGGCCTTTTGGTCACATTGAAGCTGGACCGCCCGCTTGATTGGAGCAAGGTAGAGCAGGCAGGCTTCAAGCTCGCGCTTTACCCGGGGACCTACTCCGGGAGGTCGCTTCAGGGCGATTCGGCGAGCGGCGTCTTCCCGCAGCAGTTCACGGGCAAGACGCTTCTGTTGGGGCCCACCAAGACGCTCCGCGTCGCGCAGGAAGACCCGCTGCACACCTTCACCTTGCAGCGCGACGACGGCCCGCTCATGGTCGTGGACACGCGCCAGGACGGCCCCGAGAGCTGGAGTCTGGTGGTCGCACCGATCCTTGCCGGGAGCGATGCGACGGAATTGACACTGCGGATCACGCCGCGGCTCGATCCGCAGTGGCGACGGACGCCGGTCTTGGGTGTTTCGCAGGTGGGATTTCTGCCCGCGCAGAAGAAGCGCGTCGTCCTGGAACTCGACCCGCGCGACACGAGCACCGACCCCGTCCAACTCTTCAAATTGGAACCCACGGGCGAGCGGGAACTCGTGAAATCGGAGGCGCCCAAAGCCTGGGGAAAGTTCCTCCGCTTTCAGTACGCCACATTCGATTTCAGCGAAGTGCGGGAGCCGGGAGTTTACACGCTTGAATACCGCGGGGAAACCGCAGGCCCCCTGCGTATCGCCGAGCGCGTGTACGACGACGCCTGGCAGCCGACCCTTGAGTATTTTCTGCCCGTGCAGATGTGCCACGTGGCTGTGAAAGAGGGGGTCCGGACGTGGCACGGCGCGTGCCATCTCGATGACGCGTTGCAGGCGCCGGCGCACCAGGCTTGGGTTGACGGCTACGCGCAGGCGGACCATGAGACTTCTTTCGAGGACAACCAGCACGTTCCGGGACTAGACTGGGGCGGCTGGCACGACGCCGGTGACTACGACCTGCCGGCGGGAAGCATTGCCAATACCACGCTAGCCTTGGCGTTGGCGCAGGAGGAGTTCCGGCCGAACATCGACCAGACCGCCATCCATCGCGCCGAGCGCGAGGTCCTCCTTCACCAGGCAGACCACAAGCCGGACCTGCTCCAGCAGATCGAGTTTGGCGCTGAGAGCCTGCTGGCGTTCTACCGGGTGGCCGGCCATGTCTTTCCGGGGATCATCGAGAGGACTAACGAGCAATACACCTATCTGGGCGATCCGGTGAACATCACCGACAACCGGATTTACGATCCGAAACTGAAACCCCTGGAAGTGAGCGGCGAACGTTCCGGCAAGCTCGACGACCGGTGGGTGTTCACCAACCGCAACACGGGCCTACAGTACGAGGTGGCGCAGTCGCTGGCGACGGCCAGCCGCGTGCTCCGTGGATACAACGATGCCTTGGCCGAGGAATCGCTCAAGAGCGCTGAGCAATTGTGGCGATACGAACAGACGCACCCGCCGGCGTTCGCGCCAAACTCCTATGTGCCGCGCAGCGACGGGGGATTCCATAGCCAGGAACTGGCCGCCGCCGCGGAGCTGCTGATCACGACGGGCGGTGCTCAGTACCGCGACCGGCTTGTGAGTCTGGTCCCCGCGTTCAAAAACATTTCGGGGGAGCAGTTTGGGACGGGTCCAGGCTGGGTTCTGGTGCGAGCACTGGCCAAGATGGACAATTCCGAATTCAAGACCGCTGTCACGGATCTCTTAAAGAAATGGAAGGTAGTGGCGGACGAGCGCGCGGCGTCAAATCCCTGGGGTGTTCGTTACCCGCCGGAAATTTCAAAGCCCGAGTACAAGCTAGAAACCCGTTCCGGCATTCACTCCGGATTCGTTTGGGGCGAGGGCTGGAATCTCCAGGAAGATGCCCTGCGGCAGTACTATTTCCACCGGTATTTCCCGGAACTGTTCAGCATCGAACCGTTGCTAGCAACCGTGGACTTCGTCCTGGGAGGGCACCCGGCCAACAACCGGAGTTTTGTCTCGGGCGTCGGGGTGGAATCGCCCCTGGCCGCCGGCGGCATCAATCGGGCGGACTGGTCGCACATCCCGGGGGGCGTGATCTCGGGCGCATCTTTGGTGAAGCCCGACTATATGGAACTCAAGAGGTTCCCATTCCTCTGGTACCAGACCGAGTACGTGATCGGCGGTGCCGCGACTTACATCTTCGATTTGCTGGCGGCTGAGAAGCTCGTCGGGCAATGAGCGGGAGCGGGGAAGTCTTATTGCTATGACGAGGGTCGGGCCGGCGGGCGCACGGAGAAAAGCAAGTCGCTGGCCGGGAAGGGAGGCATCTGGTCCGCCGTGGGGTTCGCCTCCTTGATGCGCAGGATCACCTGAAGCTCAGCGGCGGACTTCTCTCTCTCACCCATAGCCCGATAGACTCCTGCCAAGGTTTGGTGCGCCTCCACCATATCGGGCCACAAGCGCAGTGCGGCGTTCAGGTGTTCGAGCGCGGCGGGGTATTCTTTTCGAAGATAGTCGATCTTTCCGGCCAATGACTGGACGTAAAAATCGTCAGGACTCATTTGAAGCGCCTTGGAGATCGCAATTTGGGCTTCCTCGACTTTCTCGGGACTGCTATTCACGATAACCAAGGCGAGGTAGTAGTTGGTGACGCCGTTGTTGGCTCCCAGGGCGATCGCGTTTTCAAGCACTGGCTTGGCCTCCTCGGAACGCAAACGGATTGCCAGTGTGATGCCATGGACCATGTAGGGAGGAGCCCACTCCGGCCAGCGCGACTCAATTTGCTCGAGGACGCGCAAGCAGTCGTCGTGCTGTCGAACCATTTCGTAGGCCATGGCCTGAATCAGTTGCAGTTCCGGCGAGTCCGGGACGCCTTTGTTGGCTTCTTCGAGAAGGCGGATAGCGCGCTGATACTGATTGTGCTTGAACAGGAACAGCGCGGCCTCAAAATAGAGATCAGCGCGCGTAGGGGCGGCCTCAAAACCACGGTTCAAGGCCTCGGCAGCCTCCTCGGGCTTCTGCATGGCATCAAGAATCTGGGCGCGCAGCAGGAAGTAATCACCTTGGCGCAGCTGGGGAGGCGTTTCGTCCAGAACCTTTAACGCGTGTCCGGCGCTGGCGGAGTGAAAGACGGCGATGGCAAGGTCCAGCCGCAAGTCCGCAGCAGAAGGATCGGCAGCGACGGCGGGTTCCAGGAATTCTCGCGCCGGGCCATACTGCTCAAAGCCCAGGAGGGTTTTTCCGCAAGTGGCCAGGAGGTCAGGGTTGGAGGTCAGTTTGTGAACCGTGCGAAAGGCTTCAATCGCCTCATCGGTTTTCCCTTGCCGCAGAAGCGTCTTGCCTAATTGCACGCGCAGGCCGGGATCATCAGGCCGAGTGGTGATGGTCCTCTGGAGGTTTTCCATGTACTTGGCGTATTGCTGCTCCGGCGGGAGATTGAGGAAGTCAAACAGCCCGCCATAGGGCCGCCGGCGTCCTTCCTCTGGGCCCAGAGCCCGGAAGTCTGCCATGAGCTTTCCCGCTTCCTCCTTGCGACCCATGCGGAACAGAACGCGGCTGTAGTGGGTGAGCACTTTGGGATCTTTTGGGGCAAGTTTGAAGGCGCGTTTAAGAACCTCGGCGGCTTCTGTGTACTGGCCCAAACGCAAGTAATCCTGGCCGAGGGCATCGAGCGAGCCGAAGTCGTCGGGCTCCGTCGCGAGCACGAGCTTCAGATCCGCTATGGACTCTTGGGTCTTGCCCAACTGGTAGTAAAGGATGCCGCGGGCGTAGCGGGCGGCATTGAACTTGGGATCGAGGGCCAGAGCCCGGTTAAGATCCTCCAGGGCCTTGCCCGACTCGCGCACCGTCTCGGCGATGGCCAATTCGTAAAACCCCCGTGCGTCCTTGGGGTGTTTCTGGGTGTACCAGCGGAGGTCATCGAGGCCCTGATCCAGCTTCGCCGAACGGATCAGGCAGAAGCCGCGTTCGCGGCGAGCGACGTCATCGTTGGGCTTCAACTTGAGATACTGGTCGATGGCGGTAGCCGCGTCGGCGTAGAAACCAATCTCCTGGCTGGCCTGCGCCAAGGCGAAGAGAATATCGGCGCGCTGGGGAGCCGCGTTGTGTGCCTGCATCAGCGGCACGATCGCCTCATCCGCGTGGCCTGTTTGCGTGTAGATGGCT
>JBEKUI010000123.1:0-12622 GCA_049515175.1 Terriglobia bacterium | reverse complement strand
TCCGGGTGTCGGCACAGCTTGAGCGGCACAAAACTCGGAATTCGCGCGACTGTGGGTTACCTCGGTCGGCTGCTGTCACGATTCATAGGTACTTATTGACATTTACCGATGATTTGGTACACTTCGCATTAGGTGAGGTATGGCGCAAACCAAGGCAGACAAGCTTCTTACCCTGGTAAGGAAGCGACAGGTCATCCGTTCGAGAGATCTTATTGGCCTCGGAATTCCGCGGAACTACCTCGCCAGACTTGCAAAGCGCGGCCTGCTGGAAAAGGTAGCGCGGGGACTATATACTTCGC
This sequence comes from Terriglobia bacterium, assembly GCA_049515175.1. Lineage (GTDB taxonomy): Bacteria > Acidobacteriota > Terriglobia > UBA7540 > UBA7540 > JACQNR01. The sequence continues at coordinate 12,323 of JBEKUI010000123.1, read as the reverse complement.
CGGAGTCGCCGGTCACTGAACACTTTTCTCTCGTCGAAATGGCGCACAAAGTTCCAAAGGGAGTGATCTGCCTGCTTTCCGCCCTGAGCTTCCACGGGTTCACGACCCAGTCTCCCTCTGAGGTCTGGATGGCCATCGATGTCAAGGCTTGGGCTCCTAGAATCAGTTCCCCTACCGTTCGGTTCGTTCGATTCTCGGGTCAGGCTATGCGTTATGGGAGCAAAGAATACGCGGTGCGAGGTGGCAAGCTGAAGGTTTATACACCGGCAAAGACAGTCGCCGATTGCTTCAAATTCCGACACAAGATTGGCACGGATGTGGCCATTGAGGCGCTCAAGGAATGCTACCGTCTGAAGAAGGCGTCCATGGACGATCTTTGGGCGGCGGCGAAAGTCTGCCGCGTGGCGAACATCATGCGTCCTTACCTGGAGTCGCTCTAGTTGAAAAATCCGAAGCCGAAAAAGAATGTTGCCGCCTCGATTCGTCAAAGACTCCTGAATCTTGCCCGGCAGCGGAAGGAAGATTTCGGACAGATCCTGACCAAGTACGGCCTGGAAAGGATTCTCTTTCGGCTGAGTCAATCGAAACATCGAGACCTATTCATTCTGAAAGGGGCGCTTCTATTTGAATTGTGGACTGAGCAGAGATATTGACCTACCAGGGACGCCGACTTCTTGGCGACCGGAGATAATTCGCCAGAACGATTCGCTAAGATTTTCAAAGAAATCTGCGCGCAAAAAGTCGAGGACGATGGTCTGCGTTTTGATGAAAAAACCGTGAAGGCCGAGGCGATCAAAGAAGGCGCGGATTACGAAGGAGTGCGAGTCACATTCGTTGGGCATCTGGGTGAAGCTCGCATCCCAATTCAAGTCGATATCGGTTTTGGGGACGTCGTAACTCCCGGTCCGTTGGAAACGAACTATCCGGCCTTGCTTGATCTACCAAGGCCCAAGCTTCTGGCGTATCCCAAAGAAAGTGTTATCGCCGAAAAGTTTGAGGCGATAGTGAAACTTGGGATGGCGAATAGCCGGATGAAGGATTTCCACGATGTGGATAGCCTTGCCTCCCGGTTCGAATTTAAGGGAGAGGTTCTCACTGAAGCGGTTCAGCGGACATTTGACCACCGTGGCACAGGGTTGGCCGCTGACGGGGCGCCCGTTGCCTTTCGTGCAGAATTCTACACAGACGAAAACAAAATCAAACAATGGAACGCCTTCTGTAGCAAAAACAAACTCTACGTGCAGCAACGGGAGCTAAAACAAGTCATTGGTGAGATAACGGCGTTTCTAGCGCCGGTTGCGACAGCAGTACAGAGGGGCGAGCCCTTCAATGCGGTGTGGAAGCCGGGCCACGGATGGGAATAAGCTGTATTCCGCGTTCTACTGCTGTCGACCACCCAACGACGATCAGAGAGTTTGGCGTGTACGGCCCTCTCCGTTCGTCTTTGTGAACGCTTCTGTGTGGGTGGTCTCCGGTTTACGAAGCTGTTTTCTGGAGGGTTTCAGTTTTGTCGATGCCCGCAGCGTCATGGAGCACCGGCACTGGAATCTCGGCAGTTGTTACGTAGAAATCGCAATGTTTTGGGATCGCCAAGAACGCGATACCGTCCTCGCACACAACCATCTGCTCGCACTCAACGGCGGCGATTTGAGCTTCTACGGCCTCGAAGTCATCGGGTGCCGTGATGACTTCCTTCTCTTCGACCTCAAGAGCTTCCACAATCTCGGCCGCAACCTGCATTGCGATCTTCACTTTTTCTGGCACGCTGCTCAAGTCGGCCCGTGGGCTGAAGTACTCTGCGTGAAAAGCCCAATAATACGTCTCGTAGACTAATTCGTCGTCCTTCTTATGCTCTTTCAGTACCTGGATGCGTCGCAGCGCGACGCTCGCGAGCTCCCGCGTCAGGTCGACCACGGCGAACTCGCACCCACCGTCGCAATACTGGTTGCTGCTCGAGACTCGCAAAATGAGTTTCATGGGTAATCCTCTAAGCGAAACTTGCGGATGGGCTTCTCGGCAGCGGCAGCGACTTGGTTCGCCAAGTCCAACGGCCACGGTCCACCCTCTGTATCCGGTTCCGATGGGGCCACTCGCAGGAAATCCTTTGGGAACGTCCACGTGACAGGTCCGTTGTTCTCCGGGAACCAAATTTGGTCGCGTTTCAGTGCGTTGCCAATCCATTTCAAGGAAGTCTTCTTTGTTCCCAAGACGAGCGCGGGCGAGCAAGCCACGCCTAATAGAGGTCGGATCGCTTGCCGTCGGGTCAGTTCTTCCTTAAACCAGCCTGCCCACTCCGGCACGACCGGCAGACCGAATCGCTGCGCGACGCGGTGCAGCACGAACGTCGGGTCATCGTCGCAAAGGACTGTGCGCCTGCCCTCCGGGTCCGCTCCTGGTCGTGTTTTCGCCAACTCTGCTGAAACCGCAACAAGGTGTCGGACAGGCCGTTTGCGGCCAGGGAGGTTCAAGGCTCCGCGAAAACACTCCGCGCCTTCGCCCAGCGTCACCCACATCGAGTCCAAGCCAGGACCGGAAACCGTGAAGAATCCACCTTCGATAACCGCAGCCCACACCGCGCCCACTTCTTGGTCCCCTCCGACGACAGAGATCACGTGCGCCTTCCCAGGATCGCGCTGGTCCGTCGCGGGCTCGCCAATGAAGCGGTCCAGACGAAGTCGGATCTCCGTGGTCGTGTCTTTCATCCTCTTGGTGAATTGCAACGTGCCGAACCGCGGGTGAGCGTTCTTCATCGTTTACCTCTAAGCTGGTGCTCAGCCTCTGGGGAAGCGCCTCGCCGCTAGTCGCTCGCGAGATGAGCGACTGCAAATCACCCGCAAGCCGGATGGTGGGAGATTGTGTGAACACACCTGCTGCGGCCCGTCCATCGGGGAAAGGAGTGGGCATAAGAGCCTGATGCGCAAATGGGAAAGGGATAATGTGTTCTTGGGAAAACTTCAACGTTGAGTTTTCTTGGTGAGCAAGAGCCACAGACGACACGCTTACCGGGCTCACTTCAGGATTGCAGTCTCTCCCGTTGCGAACACCAAGGTGAGCTCGTTCGAAAACGACTCTTTCTCGCGTATCGTGATCGTCCCATCCTCGTCTTCTTCTTCGCTCTTGTCCAAAAGCTTCACGGACTGCCAGAAAGAGAGATGTCGATTCTCCCTCGAGCCGAATATCCCGTTGAGAAGACCCGCGCACGCCAAAAGTCCGACATGGCCGGCGTGCAACGGAGTCAGCGGTCGTCCGATGATAGACGACTGCTCAGCGAACAAGATGCGCCCAGCCTGTCGGTACGCAGCCGAGCGAGGTAACAGATCCTCGATTTCATCGAGCGGCAGGCCGCGATGTACCAGTTGCACCGGTCCACTTTCTGGCCCGCGGTATTGTGTTTCTGGCTCCGGGGGAAGAACGGGGAGTCGCGCAGCATTTCTCGCTAGATTCGCAAACTGAAGACGCGCACGTGTGCTGTCACCGTCCTGGAGCCGTTCCCGTTCCCGCCGGCTGCGGCGTACAGCGACCACGACCACCTGCTTGTAGCGGACGCACTCTGGTTCGCTCAGACGGTACAATCGAGTGTCACGAAACTGCACCGCCAGCGTTTGGCTGCACTCGGCAATGCGTTCCCCGGGAATCACCAAGACGAGAATGCCTCCTGGCTTTAGCCAGCGATAGGTGTGCGCCAGGAAAACCGGCTCCACGCGCTCGCTGCGGCCCTCGCCAATGCTCCAGTCGTAAGGTGGGTAGAGGACCCGCAGCGAAAATGATTCGGCCGGGCAGTGCACGTCCAGGCAGCTTCCCTGCACAATCTGGTCCGCGACGGCTGAAGCTTGCGCGGCGCGATAAGAGTCCAACTCGATCCCATACCGTTGCACTGGCGCGTCCGCTGTAATGGCAGCAAACGCCGCGCCATCGCCGATGCACGGATCAACAGTGGCACACGGCGTCACGGGAAATTGCAAGAAATTTCGGATACGCTGGGCCTCGGCCAAAGGCAATGGGTAGAATCCGAGACGCTCGCGACCGGCCATGCGCATAAATGTGCCCTCCTTCCCTGTGACTTGAACAATGTGTTGTGACTTGAAGCATAAAGTGGCAGTAACTGCCATTTTATACTTCCAAACGATGCCGCACGGTGCGAGATTTCGATAGATATTGGCCCGATCTCCCTAAAAGGGAGAGCGGCTCGATGCTTGTTGGACTCCCGGAAAGTTATTGCTGAACAGGCTGAAGACGGACCTTGGAGCACTCGGAGCGAACTCGCAGGAGGTAGGAACCGGAGTCACGTCGCAGGATGAACTTACTGCCACCTTATGCTTCCTTTTTGTACTTGCTGCCAATTTACGCTTCCAAGACAAGAAGCAGCCCTCGGCGGGGGCACTGATGTCGCGGGACTTACGCGCGCGGCACTGCCATTTTATGCTTCAATCAACTGCCAGTTTATGGTTCAAGGCACATTTGCGACTAAAACGCTAACCTTGCCGTTTGGCAAGGTTTTGCTTTTTAATACGAACGCATTAAGTAATGTTGCAAAGACGACGAATTTTGGAGCGTGACCAAGACCGCGTCGTCTTCCGGACGGCGGTCCAGACTTTCTCCAGGGTTTCAAACCAGCGGTTAGTAGTGGCCTCGTAACGGATCTGCCGCCAGATGCGCTCCTGCGGGTTGAGGCCGGGCTGATAGCGAGGCAAATATTCCAAGTGCAGGCGTCGATGCGTGCGCAGAAACTTCTCCACCGGTTCTCCCTTATGCCATTTGGCCCGATCGACATACAACCAGATCGTATATCCCCGCAGCCGTCGGTAGAGGTGCTGCAAAACTCGCAGAAAACCCTCGCGGTTTCCTCGTACCGTGGTGATCATGCCGCGCCATCCCAACAACGGAGCCACCCAGCCGGAAAGGTTCAGACGGGAACGATGGCAACTGGTCGTGGCAATCCGCAACCGTTCCCCCCGCTTGGCCCAGCCTCGACCCAGCCGTGGGTGCAGGGTGAAACCACTCTCGTCTTGAAAAACTACGGTTTCACGCCGATCCAAGCTCTGCAGTTTTTTTAGCGCTCGTCGGAATTGCCGGGCGTCCTCAGCGCGGGCCTGCAGATAACTGGTATCCGTCCTGTAGACCCATTGCGGCGAGGCCAGGGATGTGCTGGGGGCAGGACGTAAAGGAAGGTTAGGATGTAGGGGCTGGTTGCCGGGCGGTCTTCCACTGGTCGGGGAGCAGTTCGGCGATACGGGCTTGGGGGTGGGCAGCTATGCGGCCGAACAGATCGCGGAGGTAGGCAAAGGGATCGAGCCTGAGGCGCTTGCAGGTTGCGATCAGACTGGTCAAAACGGCGGCTGTTTGTCCCCCGTTGTCGCTGCCATAAAACATCCAATTCCGACGGCCCACCGCGATTCCGCGCAGGCTGCGCTCGGCGCCGTTGTTATCGATCTCCAGATCGCCGTCGTCGCAATAGCGTATCAACGCCTTCCAGTTCGACAGCGTGTAGGCGATGGCTTGTCCCTCCGGACTCTTCGGCAACACCTGCGGCTGTTCGCGTTGCAGGTAAGCCCGGATGTCGTCCAGAATTGGTTTCGCCTGGGCTTGGCGAAGCACCCGGCGCGCCTCTCCGCGCAGCTTCTGCTCGCGCGCTTCCCGCTCCACATCGTAGAGCAGGCGAACGTAGGCCAGCATGACCGTGGTGCGCACCAAGTCCGAGGACTGCGCCTCGAAAAACTTCCGCCTCGAGTGCGCCCAGCAGGCCACCTCGACAATCTCGCGGTGAGCGTCCTGATACAACCGGTCGCAGCCCGAGTAGGCGTCGGCTTGCAGGTAGCCGTGAAACGGTTGCAGGAAGTCGTCCGGCCCGTCCCGGCTGCGGTTCGGCGTGTAGTCGTAAACGATGTAGGGATGCTCGGCATCGCCCACGTAGGTCCAGATCCGCCCAGTGCGCGTGCGCGGTAGCTCCGGGTCCAGCACGGGCACGGGAGTGTCGTCGGTTTGCACCACCTTGGAACTCAACACGCGCTGTTTCATCTCCTCGCACAACGGCCGGACCAGTTCGGCACACTGCCGCATCCAGCCGCTCAGGGTCTGGCGAGACAATTCCACCCCGTGCCGCTGAAAGATCGCTTCCTGGCGGTGCAGGGGAAGGTGGTCACTGTATTTGCTGACCGCCACCTGCGCCAGCAGCCCCGGCCCCGCGAGACCCTTCTCGATCGGCTGCATGGGCTTCGCCGCCGTGACCACCGTGCACCCCTGCGCGCAGGCGTATTTCTGGCAGGCTTCCTCGATCACCTGTAAGGAGGCGGGCACGTACTCCAAGCGTTCGCTGACCTCTTCGCCGATGCGCCGGAGTTCTCCCTGGCACTGCGGGCACTGCCGTTCCTGCTCTCCCAGATCATAGACCACCCGCCGCCGCTCCAGCGTCTGCGGCAGACGCTGCCGCCCATGGCCCGGACGCGGGGTCGAGGGGGTTTCAGACTTCTCCGGGGCCGGCGGGGTCTGTGGGCGGGCGCTGAGGATCGTCACCGCAAAGAGGAACAACTGATGCTCGCTGACCCGCTCGCGCCGCGGCCCGTAGCGCGCCCGCAACAACTGCTCCAGGAGGTGTTGGACCTGCCGCAGCCGTTGCTCTTGGCTGTCCCGCTCCGCCAGCAGACCCACCACCATCTGCTGCAAAACCCTGGGGTCTTCCGGCAGGTGGTGGCGATCAATCTCCACGGTGGTGTTTCTCCTCCGCCCGCTCGGCCCGCTCCCGTTCCACCGCCAGACCCACCCACTCGTTCATCAGCTCCCGCAGCCGCTTGTAGTTGGCCACTTTCTGACGCATCTCCTCCACCTGTTCGGGTCGCAGGAAACGCGTGCTGCTCTTGCCCTGCCAGGTGTAGCTCAACTGATAATAGGGGCCGTGCTTCTGAGGCTTCTTGGGGTCTTTGCAGCGGCAGCCAGGGTTGCCGCAGACGTTGTACTGCTCGCTGATACTGCCGGGATGGAGCGGCCCCAGTTCCAGGAGTTGCTGCTGGAGTTGGGCGATGCGCCGCTGAATCCGGGTCACATTCATCATGCCGATAGTCATAGCATGGCTATCGGCATCTGTCAAGACAAAAGTGTAGCTCTCCCCACAAAAAAGAAGAACTTCTTCACGAGGCGCTCGCCTCCCCTCCTGCTTTTTCGGCCTCTTCCGGCTTCATCGCCGCCGGCAGGGTGTAGCGCTTCCGCCTCTTCCCCTGGCTCAGATCAATGCCCTCCAGTAGCACCGCCAGCTCCCAGGCCGCTAGCTCCTTCCGCCCCGTCACGGCGAAAGGAAACTGAAACGTCCCCACCTCCAGCCGCTTATACCAAATCGCCCACCCGTCCCGGTCCCAATACAGAATCTTTACCCGGTCGCTGCGCCGGTTGCAGTACACCAACAGGTGACCCGAGAAAGGATTGCACTGGATGACGTGCTCGGCCAGCATCGACAGCCCATCGAAGGAGCGGCGCATGTCGCACGGCACCGTGCACAGGTACACCTTGATGGCCGCCGGGAAACTCAACATCGGGGTGACTCCAAGGCCGCCAGCACGGCTCGCAAGGTCGCCTCATCCACGCCTCGTCGGATACGCAGTCGACGTCCGTCCCCCAACACCAACTCGATCCCGGCGTCCGTCGCCCCGGGGTCGTCACTCACCAGCGCAAAACTCGCCGCGCCCCCGTGCGCGGCTGCCCTGCGCCGTGTCACTTCCCCCCGGCCCGCCTTCAGTCGCCGCTGCCACCAGTAGAACTAGCTCTCCTTCAGCCGGCGCTGTCGGCAGAATTCGCGAATCGACATCCCGCTGCGCACTGCTTCCCGAATGATCTTCTGCCAGTAACGCTCCTTCTCCACATCGCGGTTCTGACTGCCCATCCCACACCTCCGATCTTAATCTGCACCGACACGCCTGCCCGCAAGTACGCACGTGGTGTTCATCTGTGGGGAGTATCAACCGTGGGCTTCGTGGGGAAAAGATGGGTTCGCCGGACGCTTAGTGCGCCAGCCAAGCTGGCAGGAGATAGTCGATGAAAGTTCGATACAGAGAAGAAGTGGCGAATCGCTCTGGCCCCGAGTCATGCGGAGGCGCTCGCGAGGGCGCCGACGAAGCGTTGACAGGGGAAACTGACAGGCCAGGTATTGAGCCGCGAAATCAGGAGTTCGGGATGCCGACGCTGTTAAGCGATGCGGAAGGCAACACGGAGCAGGGCGCTAATCGCAAGTCCTGTGACGATCCCGCGCGGTCGGAGACCCTGAGCATGTCGGGAAGTCTCTTGCACAGAAGCTGGGAGGTCTCATCCGTGCCCGTGTCGGAAGGTGCGGGCGGGGCGGGGAAGGCTTGTGGCCACAATCCCGCCATCCACGCGGATGAGAAGTCGGATACGCCCATACTACCAAAGAAGCCGCCGAACAAAGGGTTTGACCCCGCGGAGGCGGTGGAGGGAAGGGGCGTAGCCAAAGGGAACGCCGACAAGATCCCCGCATCCCGGACACAGAGCCGGACTAGTCGTGCGTCGATGGGTCTTGAAGGTGTACGTCAGGCAGCTCGCCGGGATCGGCGGCTGCGGTTCACGGCACTGCTGCACCACATCACGCCGTCGTTATTGGAGGCAAGCTTTTACGCTCTCCAGCACCACGCGGCGGCAGGTGTGGACGGCGTGACGTGGCGGGAGTACGAGGGATCCCTTCATCAGCGGGTGCAGGTGCTGCATCGGAAGATTCACACCGGTGGGTATCGTGCCCAGCCATCGCGCCGGGTGTATATCCCCAAAGCGGATGGCCGGCAACGTCCGCTGGGCATTGCCTCGTTGGAGGACAAGATCGTGCAACAGGCGGTCGTTACTGTCCTGAGTGCGATCTATGAAGAAGATTTCCTTGGATTCTCGTACGGGTTTCGGCGCGGGCGCGGCCAGCATGATGCCCTGGACGCGCTCGTGGTCGGGATCAAGAGCCAGAAGGTGAATTGGATCTTGGACGGAGACATCCGATCATTTTTCGACGAAATTGATCATGATTGGATGCTTCGATTCTTGGAGCACCGGATAGCGGATCGGCGGATACTTTCGCTGGTTCGTAAATGGCTCAAGGCGGGAGTGATCGAGGACGGACGCAGGGTGGCAGCCGAACGGGGGACTCCCCAAGGCGCCGTGATTTCGCCGCTTTTAGCGAACATCTACCTGCATTACGTGCTCGATCTCTGGGCTCACCACTGGCGCAAGCAACATGCGACCGGCGGTGATGTCATCATCGTTCGCTATGCCGACGACAGCGTGTTGGGATTCCAAAGGGAGAAGACGGCGCGGCTGTTTCTGCACGACCTGCAGGAGCGGCTCGCGAAATTCGGACTGGCACTGCACCCTGACAAGACGCGGCTGATCGCGTTTGGTCGATTCGCCGTCGAGAACCGTCGAAATCGGGGCCAGGGCCATCCGGAGACGTTTGACTTCCTGGGATTCACGCATTGCTGTGGGACCAACCGACAAGGTCGGTTCCAGGTCGTTCGCCTCACGGTGAAGAAACGCATGCGGGCAACGATGGCGGCCATTCGGGCCACTCTGATGCGGCGACGGCACGAACCCGTCGCCGAGATCGGCAAATGGCTGAACTGCGTGGTGCAGGGCTACTTCAACTACCACGCGGTCCCAAGTAATCTCGGACGGCTGGAGGGCTTCCGCAGTGAGATTTGCCGCGCCTGGCGGCACGCCCTGCTTCGGCGGAGCCAGCGGCACCGGCTGTCCTGGGAGCGCTTCAACAGGCTTGTCCACCGCTACGTACCGCACTGTCAAAAGCTCCATCCTTACCCGGAGGAGCGGTTTCATACGTCACGACCTTAGGCAAGAGCCGTATGCGGAATGTGGCGAAGTCAAAAATGTGGCCAAGTGGCTTTAAGCGCTTGGCGCTCAGCACTCCAGCTCTCAACTTCGCCACATAATTAGGGACCCACACATGGTGTCATCCTCGTTCCAGGAGGTGCACACCATGTTCGAAAAGATCTTCTCATATCCTGCTGTTCTGCGACGACACCGTGAAGGACCCCTTGCCTCGGAACGAGTTGAATATCTGCAATACCTTAGTGATCGTGGCGCTGCCTCGGGCACATTGCTCAGACAGGCTCGCTACTGTTTATGCATCGCCCGTGAGATCCAGCGGTGGCCTCGAGAGCATTGCTTCCATGCGGCTGAGATCGAGGCCCTCGCCGCTGCCTGGGCAGCGGGACGCGTGGCTCAAGGACGGGCTGCCGCCCTTCGCTGGCCGAAGGAACAGTTTTACTCCGTCGCTTGCAGCTTTTTGGAAAGGCTTGGCCGCTTGGCGCACGATCCGGATCCACCGACCGGTCGCTATGATGCGGGGCTCGAAGATTTCCTCGAGGTAGAGTGCCAGGGACGGGGGTTGGCGCTGGCCACTTGCAAGATCCGACACTGGCACATCCGGCGTTTCCTCTTCTACCTGGACCAACAGGGTTATTCCCTCGAACGCCTCACTCCCGGCCACATCGACGCGTATCTCGGCTGCCTTGGCCAAAGGTGGAGTCGCGTTTCCATAAGCTCGACCGCGCGCGCCTTACGAGCGTGGTTTCGGTATTGCGAGGCCACCGGAAAGACACGAGCGGGCTTGGCCGACTCAATTCTTGCTCCTCGTATCTACAGGCACGAGGGGCTCCCCTTAGGACCGACGTGGGAGCAGATCAAAGGCATCATTCCCGACTCAAGGGGAGACAAGCCATTTCAGCTGCGTGACCGCGCCATCCTTCTTTTACTTGCCGTTTACGGGTTGCGCTCGGGCGAGGTTCGGCGCCTTCAACTTGACGACCTCGATTGGAAAAAAGATCGCCTTACCGTGGTGCGATCCAAGAGCGGGCGACGCGAACTGCTGCCCTTGGAACCCCAGACGGGGAACGCTATTGCTCGTTACCTACGTCAGGGAAGACCGAAGTGCGACAGCCGCTATGTATTTGTGACCGTGAAAGCTCCTTTTCGGCCCCTTTCAGTCGGCGCTCTTTACCACCTGGTGAGCCATCGTCTTTTGCCTGTGGTGGGGCCCGAGAAGAGCCGTGGGCCTCACGCACTCCGGCACGCCTGCGCCCGCCGATTGGTTGATGCCGGACTCAGCCTTAAAGAGATCGGGGACCACTTGGGGCACCGTAGCCCGGATGCAACTCGGATCTACGCCAAGGTCGACCTTACCTCTCTGCGCTTGGTGGCGATGGAGGATCTAGGAGGTTTGGTATGAAATTCCTATCGGCCATTGAAAACTATGTGGCTTTGAAGCGCACACTGGGTGCGGTCTTTTCCGTAGACGCTCGAATCTTGCGCTCCTTCAGCCGTGCCCTGGGTGATGTTTCCCTCGAGGTCATCACGTCTGAGGACTGTCGGCGGTTTTGCCGTGGCCAAGGCTTCCCGACCCGTTTCTGGGAAAGAAAATATCAATCTCTACGAGGCTTCTTCCGCTATCTCGTCGCTCGGGAGTATCTTGTCAGGTCCCCGTTACGCGAGCCGCCTCCACGAATCGAACGAACTTTCCGTCCCTACATTTACTCGCACGATGAGCTGCGAAGGTTGCTGGAGGCCACCTCTCAAGAAAGGAGCCACCGCGCGCTGCTTGAGCCTGAGACCCTTCGGATCTTGATCCTCTTGCTATATGGTGCAGGACTTCGGGCGGGTGAGGCACTTCGGTTGCGCTCCTGCGACGTCAACTTGCAAGACCGAGTGCTTTCAGTCTGGAACACGAAGTTCTTCAAGTCGCGGTTGGTCCCCATTGGAGCAAGCTTGGCTGCTGCCCTCGCCAGCTACGCTCAAGAGTTTCAACCACTTCGCCCACTGGATGGACATCTCTCCAGGTTCTTTACGACCCGGACCGGGATGGCCGTTCGGCTTGGGCAAATCGAGGCCGGATTCGTGCGTTTGCGGGAGCGGGCCGGGATTCGTCGACCTCCCACCGACCGCTGGCAACCGCGGCTTCATGATCTCCGCGCGACCTTCGCGGTTCACCGCTTGGTCGCCTGGTATCGTGAGGGCGCAGACCTGCAGACACGGCTGCCCCTCCTGGCCACCTACCTCGGACACATCAATGTCTCCGGAACCCAAGCTTACCTGACCATGACCCACGAACTTTTGGCTGAGGCGTCACGTCGCTTCGAGCGTTACGCCCGGCCGGCGGAGGAGGACCCCGATGCCTAACTCCCACCCGCTCGGCCTTTTCGTACGACGCTTCCTACTTGAAAACGTGGTCGCCCACCGCAACCTGAGCCTCAATACGCAGAAAAGCTACCGAGATGCCATTCGCCTGCTGCTGCAATTCATCGCCGAGCGTTATGGCATTGACCCTACTCATC
>JBEKUI010000122.1:0-12642 GCA_049515175.1 Terriglobia bacterium | reverse complement strand
TCGACAGACGGATGGCGATCTCGCGCCGCCGCGCCACCGAGTGCACCAGAAGCAGGTTCGCCACATTCGCGCAGGCCAGCAACAGCAACGCCGCCGCGAGCGCCAGCAACATGGGCAGTGTCCTGTACAAATAAACGTTGGCTCCGAAAGGCGAGCGCCAGAGCGGGTCGAGCGCAATCTGGCTGGGGCCGCGATCGACGTTGCGAGAGTGCTCGATAATCTGCTGCATCAGCAGGTTGAGTTCCCCCGCAGCTTGCCGGCGATCGACGCCGGGCTTGAGCCTTCCGAGCACGTTGAGCCAGAAAGCGCCGCGATCCCCAGGGCGATTGAAGCCCCAAACGAATTGGTCCATCCCCAGGGGGATCCACACGTCCGAACGCAGCCCGGTCATGCATCCCTGAAAATCCGGCGGGGCGACTCCGACAATCGTGTATTGATGAAGGTTGATCTGAATGGTTCGGCCAATGATGGAACGGTCGGCGCCGAAGCGGGTGCGCCACATGCTCTCGCTGATCACAACCACCGGGGCTCCCCCGCGATTCTGTTCTTCTGCCGGCAGGAAGCCGCGACCGAGGATGGGACGCACGCCGAGCACGTCGAAGTAATTGGCAGAAGCCAATGTCCCATAAATCCGCTGAGGCTTTTCGGTGCCGGTGAGAGACATGAAATCGTGGTGATATGCCAGGAGCCCGGAGAAGCTCCGGTTGTTGTCGCGCACGTCCACGTAATCCAGGTAAGAGAACGGTGGGGAGGGGTGTTCGCTGGGTTCTCCCCTCATGACCGTGACCAGGTCGCTGGTGCGCGTGACGCTGGGGATGGGGTCGAGCAGGGTCGCGTTGATCCAACTGAAAATCGTGCTGTTCGCGCCGATGCCAAGCGCGAGCGTGATGATGGCGATCGCCGTGAAGCCAGGATCCTTCGCGAGCATACGAAGGCCGTACTTGAGATCCTGGAGTAGTATCGACATGCGGCTTCTCAGTACTTTCGCTCCACCGGCTTCCAGTTGGTGATGGTCACGGGCTTGTAGCCCAGCCTCGGTTTGTCACCCAGGTAGTAAACCATCGAGTGAGCCAGGAAGTTATCGTCGTCGCGCTTGGCAAAGTCCCTCCGCGCGTGCGCCCCGCGCGATTCCTCTCGCGCCACTCCCGCGAAGAGCAGCACCTCCGCCAGGTCGAGCATGTTTTCGGTCTCGAGCGCCTGAATAAGGTTCGTGTTGTAGACCCGGCTCTTGTCCTGAATCCCGATCTGCTTGAACCGTTTCTTAAGTTCCGCAATCTTATCCAGGCCCTGCCTCATCGATTCCCCGGTGCGATAGACGCCCGCGTGCTTGTCCATCAACGTGCGCAGCTCGCGGCGGATGAGCGCGGGGTTCTCCGGGCCGCTCTGCTGGAGCAGGCCGTCAAAGACCCGTTTCTCTTCTTCCTGCGCCTGGATCTCCGGCATGTCACTCAGAGCGGGTTTTTGCCCAAGAAACTTGGCGATCTCATTGCCAGTAATGCCTCCCCACACCAGGCATTCGGCGGTGGAGTTGCATCCCAGGCGGTTGGCGCCATGCATCGAGTGGCAGGCCACTTCTCCGGCGGCCCAGATGTTCTCGACCTTGGTGCGGCCGTCGATATCGGCTTCGATGCCTCCCATCGAGTAATGCGCCACGGGTCGAATGGGGATCGGCGATGTGATGGGATCGATTCCCAGGAATTTCATGCAGACTTCGCGAATCAGCGGCAGGCGTTTGTTGATCTTCTCGGCTCCCAGGTGAGTCAGGTCAAGCTGGATGTAGTCGAGTCCCTCGGGACCTGGAAAGCCGCGCCCTTCCAGGATTTCCGTGACCTCCGCGCGCGAGATGATGTCACGCGGGGCAAGCTCCATCATCTTGGGCGCGTACTTCTCCATGAAGCGCTCGCCCTGGTTGTTGCGCAAGTAGCCGCCCTCGCCGCGGCAGCCTTCCGTCATCAGGATGCCTGAGGGCACAAGACCCGTGGGATGGAACTGCAAGAACTCCGGGTCCTCCAGCGCCAGACCCGCGCGGTAAGCAATGGCCTGCCCGTCGCCCGTGACCGTCTGAGAGTAGGTGGTGAATCCGTAGAGGTTCCCCAGGCCTCCGGAGGCAATCAGCAATGCCTTGCCGCGCAGGACATAGAACTCGCCCGTCGGCGCGTCGATGAGGGTGAGTCCGGCGAAGCGGCCGCCATCGAGCAGCAGCGACGTGACGAAGCATTCGTCGTAGCGCGTGAAGTTCCCGTATTTGAGCAGTGTGTCGTAGAGGGCCTGCATTTCGAAGAAGCCGGTCTTGTCGGCGGCCATGCAGGCGCGCGGAAAGGAGTGCCCGCCAAACGGCCGTTGCATGATGCGTCCGTCCTCGCGGCGCGACCACGGGCATCCCCAGTGCTCGAGCAGCCGAATTTCGTCCGGCGAGGTCTTTACAAAACGATCCACGACGTCCTGGTCCGCCAGAAAATCGGCGCCTTTCACCGTGTCCCAGGAGTGCAATTCCAGGCTGTCCCCTTCCTCGGGTCGCATTACCGCGGCCGTGCCGCCTTCCGCGCAGACAGAATGCGAGCGCATCACCTGAACCTTGGAAATGATGCCGATGTTCGCGGCGCCTTGAGTTCGGATGCAAATCTCGACGGCGGCACGCAGTCCGGCCAGTCCCGTGCCGAAGATTAGGACATCATGGGATAGCTGTTGCATGGGTCATGTACTCCATGAAACTTCCAGAGTGCGGGTCCTGGAGGGCTTGCAGGCCTGAGTTCGAGGAACCATCAAACGTCCCGGCGTGATACGAAAGTCGGGTCGCTTGGCGAGGGGTACCTTGGAGAACGCTCTAACATATTTCATTCTCCGCAGTCCGTCAATTGCGAACTGGGGGACTCGACAGAATACAGGAATTGAAAGGTCAAGAAACCGGCGGGCAAAACGGATTAGCCGCTTTTCGGTTGGCCTGTCTTCCCACTATAATGCTTGCGGGGTCTTCTAAGAGGTCGGGTAATTCAGGGCAAAAGCAACGGGCAATCGGTCTGCACGACATTGGTAATCACAAATCAGGAGAGCGAAGAGCCATGGTCAAGCTCCATGAGTATCTGACCTACAAAGGCCGCGCGGGACAATGGGCCTGGATCTTTCATCGGGTGACGGGGGTTGGAGTGTTCCTCTTTCTCCTCGTGCACGTCGTGGACACAGCTTTCATCGGCTGGGGCCCCGCGATGTACAACAAGGCGATGGCGCTTTACCGCATGCCGTTCTTCCGCATCAGCGAAGTGGTGCTCGCCGGCATGGTGCTCTTCCACGCCCTGAACGGCGTTCGCATCATCATCATCGATTTCTGGCCGGAGACGACGGCGGCGCACCGCAAGTGGACGTACGCGACGGCGACGGTCTTCGCTGTGATTTTCATTCCCACGGCCATCATCACGTTGGAATGGGTCATTCGTTAAGGGGGCGATCATGAGCATGGCGGGACGGCCAAAACCGGACAGCGGATTGGAACTCTACGCGTGGCTCTTCATGCGGATCTCGGGCGTGGTTCTTCTCTTCATGGCGCTCGGCCACCTCGCCATCATGCACATCATCAACAACATTGAGGTGATCAATTACAGTTTCGTGGCAAAGCGCTTCATGACGCCCTTCTGGCGGACGTACGACCTGGTGATGTTGTGGCTGGCATTGATCCACGGCGCAAATGGCATTCGCACCCTGATGGAGGATTATATTTCGGCGCCCGGCTGGCGGCTGGTTTCACTGGCGTCGCTCTATGTCGTGAGCTTCATCATTCTGGCGCTAGGATCGCTGGTGATATTTACGTTCCAACCGGTGACCGCGCCCTGACTCACGCCAGGGCGCGAAGGCGCGTCGGGGAAATCGGAAACCGGAAAATGGAAACTAGAAACTGGAAATTAGAAGTTAGAAACCGGAAACTCAAAAGTCGGCCAGGACGCAACCAATTTCCATTTTCTAATTTCCAATTTCTAATTTCCGGTTTCTCTTACGCATTCAAAGCGAGTTCATAAAATGGTGCACAAATACGATGCGGTGGTCGTGGGCGCAGGCGGGGCCGGCCTCATGGCGGGCTTGAATCTCTCCGCGCACGGACGCGTGGCAGTCATCAGCAAGCTCTACCCTACCCGCTCGCACACCGGCGCCGCGCAGGGCGGAATCGGCGCGGCTCTGGGCAATCACGAGGAGGACCACTGGGAATGGCACATGTTCGACACCATCAAGGGCAGCGACTACCTGGCTGACCAGGATGCCGTCGAAATCCTCTGCCGCGAAGCTGTGGAGACGGTTTACGAGCTCGAGCACTGGGGCCTGCCCTTCAGCCGCACACCCGACGGGCGGATCGCGCAGCGGCCTTTCGGCGGCCACACCAGGGAGTTCGGCAAAGGGCCCGTGCGCCGAGCCTGCTATGCCGCCGACCGCACCGGCCACATGATTCTGCAGACGCTCTTCCAGCAATGCATCAAGAACCAGGTTCACTTCTTCAATGAATATCATCTTCTCGACTTGATTGTGACCGACGGGCGCTGCGCCGGCGTGGTGGCCTATTGCCTCGCCACGGGCGAGATCCACACCTTCCACGCCAAGGCGGTGCTCGATGCGACGGGCGGATGCGGACGGATGTTTCGCGTCACCTCCAACGCGCATGCGCTTACCGGCGACGGCATGGCGGTGGCGCTGCGTGCCGGCTTGCCGCTGGAGGACATGGAATTCTTCCAGTTCCATCCTACGGGTATCTACAAGATGGGGATCCTGCTTTCGGAAGCCGCGCGCGGCGAGGGTGCCATCCTGCGCAACCGTACGGGTGAGCGCTTCATGGAGCGCTACGCGCCCACGCTGCTCGACCTCGCGCCGCGCGACATGGTCTCGCGCGCCATGTACCGCGAGATCCGCGAAGGACGCGGTATCGACGGTAAGAACTACCTGCACCTCGACCTCACTCACCTCTCGGCGGAAGTCCACGACAAGAAACTCCCCGACATTACCGACTTCGTGCGCACCTACATGGGGCTCGAACCGAAGAAGGTTCCGGTGCCCGTGCAGCCCACGGCGCACTATGCGATGGGCGGGATTCCCACCGATACCGACGGGCGCGTGATTCGCGACGAAGTAAACACACCGCTGGGCGGCTACTACGCGGCGGGCGAGTCGGCCTGTGTATCCGTCCACGGCGCCAATCGCCTGGGAACAAATTCACTCGTGGATATTCTTGTATATGGCCGGCGCGGGGCACGCAGCGCGGGGAGTTATATCAAGGAGAACGATTGGGCGCCGCTGCCCCCCCATGCCGACGGGCGTGGGCGCGCCCAGATCTCGCGCCTTCTAGCGGGCGGCGGCAAGGAGCGCGCCGCGCAAGTCCGCGATAGCCTTCAAGACGAGATGATGGAAAAGGCCTCGGTGTTCCGCGAGGCCAAGTCTCTCGGCACGATGAAAGAGAAATTGGCGGAACTGCGACAACGCTTTGCCCAAATCAAGATCGAAGACCGCGGGGTGAAATACAACACCGAACTTCTGGAGGCGATCGAGCTCGAAAACCTGCTCGATCTGGCGGAAGTCCTGGTCGAGAGCGCCCTGGGCCGCCAGGAGAGCCGCGGCGCGCACTCGCGCGAGGACTTCCCCAAGCGCGACGACATCAACTGGCTGAAACACACGCTGGCCTACAAGGCAGATAAGGGCATTCAGTTCAAATTCAAGCCGGTGACCATCACCAAGTTTCAGCCGATGGAACGGAAATACTGAGATCGGGGCATCGGACCATCGGTTCATCGGGCCACCTGATGCGTCGATCGACCGATGGCACGACGGCCCGATTGTGAGTCCGCGAGGCGCAAAGATGAAAGTTACCCTGAAGATCAAGCGTTTCAATCCCGAAAAGGACTCCGAGCCTTACTGGGGCGAGTATCCGGTGGAAGCCGAACCCACCGACCGGCTGCTCAATGCCCTGAATTACGTCAAGTGGTACATCGACGGCACGCTCACCTACCGCCGTTCCTGCGCGCACGGTGTCTGCGGATCGGACGCCATGCTCATCAACGGCGCCAACACGCTGGCGTGCAAAGTGTTGCTTCAGAATCTCGGCAGCAAGATTACCGTCGAGCCCATGCGCGGATTCCGCGTCATCAAGGATCTGCTCGTGGACATGGAAGCTTTCTTCGAGAAGTACCGCAAGGCCAAACCGTACCTCATCACCCATTCGCCTGAGCCGGAGAAAGAACGCCTGCAATCCATCGAGGACCGCGAGGCTTTTGAGGATACAACGAAGTGCATCCTCTGCGGCGCCTGCACAACCTCCTGCCCATCGTTCTGGGCGAATGAGGATTACGTCGGGCCCGCCACCATCGTTAACGCCCACCGCTTCATCTTTGACAGCCGTGACGAAGGCCGCGAAGAACGCCTGGAGATTCTGGGCGCCGCCGACGGCGTCTGGCGCTGCCGCACCATCTTCAATTGCGTGGAAGCCTGCCCGCGCGACATCAACATCACCCGCGCCATCGGCGAAGTGAAAAAGGCACTGCTCTTCCGCAGGTTTTAAGACTTTCGATTAGCGAGATTTGATTCCCGCTTCAATGCGGTCGAGGATGGGGGCCCAGATGGCGGGGTTCTGCGGGTCCTGGTGTTCGCAGGCGAAGAAGAGGTCGAAGGGAAAGCAGATCTCCTGGACCCGTTCGGCGCTGACGCCTCCGGCACCTGGCCGCAGATAAACTATCATTCCCCAGATTTGCCGGCCCAGGCTCTGCTTGGCGAGGAGCATGTCGTAGGCCCGCGCCTTGAACGAGTCAAGCTCGTCGGAGGCCCACTTCAAATCGATAGTCAGCCGTCTTCCGCCCGGGAGCGTGACCAGGATATCGGCGGTGTGCGTAACCTTTCGACCTGTAGGAAGCGCGTAGTCAGATGCACCTTCCGCCGCGCACGTTCCTCCACCCAGGCTCCTCTTGATTTCAAACCGAGCGCTTTTCCCTTCGCCGTGCAGGGACCCGGGCTCGCCCACGCGAGCGTAGAGCACCGAAACCAAGAACTCCTGAAGGGATTCTTTGTAGCTCTTATCGGCCAACGAGGCTTCTCCTCCGCAGGGGCGCAGCCGATCCGCCGGCTGACGGACGCGGCAAGCGTTGTCTCTACATCAGCGTTCGATTGAGAAACTCCAGTGTGCGCTTCCCGGCGTCTTCGGCAGCGTTCTCGCGGTAGCCGAGTTTGTTGTTGGGATTCTCGAAGGCGTGGCCGGCGCCGTCGTAGATCTTTATGTCGATGGATTTCCCCGCCTCTTTCATGGCTTTCTCGAAGGCGCTGACGGATTCGACCTTGATGCCACGATCTTCCGCGCCGAAGTTCCCCAATACCGGGGCATGGATCTTCTTGATGTCGGCGGGATCGGTAGGCATCGCGCCGTAGTTGACGACGCTCGCCGCGAGCTGCGGCTCATTCACAGCAAGTTGCAGCGAAAGCCCTCCGCCCATGCACCATCCGACCGAGCCGATTTTGGCCTTGTTGACGTCGCTGCGCGCGGCGAGAAAAGCAAAGGCAGCGCGGAGGTCGCGCACGGCGCGGTCCTGCGGCATGCCGCGCGAGAGTTCATGGGCGACGGCGGGATCCCCAGTGGTCTGGCCGCGGTAGAGGTCGACCGCCAGCGCCACATAACCCTGCTCGGCGAATTGGCGCGCTTGCTCCTTGACCCAGTCGTTTAATCCCCACCACTCGTGAATGACCACGAGCGCCGGATGCTGCCCCGCGGTATCGGGCAACGCGAGATAGCCGGTGGCGGTTTCATCGCCGCTCGGGAACGAAACGTTTTCGTATCGCGCCGGCCCCGCCCAAGCAAAGCCGGAAACGACCAGAAATGTGACCGATGCCAACCCAAGTGTTCGTCGCATGATGAGCCCTCGTGAATCTTTTTCCGAAACAGCCCGCGCAGCCATTATACGACGCGCCGGGCCGCAGCTTGGGCAGAAATCATTCGGTCGTCCACTTTGTGATGGAGCCCGCTGCCGGAGAAGATCGCTGCGTAGTGTATAATGAAGCTCTGTGCCGAGCTTCACGAAGCGGTCCTTGGTGGTGGCTGGCGCACTTTTGCCTCACCACGCGGCACAAGCAGAAAACCACAGGCCTCGATAGCAGGGATGAAACTTTCGCGACGACATTTTCTTGGCGCAAGCGGCGTTGTGCTCGGCTCCAATCTGCTTGATGCGTTGACGACCCCGCTCGGGCGCTGGGGCTCGCCGCTCAAGCTCCAGGCCGCGCCACTGGCGGCTCCCGAGGGCGGCCCGCAAGTCACGTTCGTCGACGTTGCACAGCAGGCCGGGTTGACCGCGCCGAACGTCTGGGGCGGCGTCAAGCGCAAGAAGTACATCATTGAGGCGAAGGGCAGCGGGCTGGCGTTCTTCGACTACGACCAGGACGGCTGGCTGGATATCTATCTCACCAACGGCGTGCGGTTCGAAGGCGAAGAACCCTACCCAGACAACAAGACGCCCACGTCTCACCTTTACAAGAACAACCGGGATGGCACGTTCACCGACGTTACGGAGAAGTCGGGACTGACCCGCACTGGCTGGCAGACTGGGGTCTCTGTGGGCGACTTCGACAACGACGGCTGGGACGACCTCTTCTGCGGCTATTGGGGCCACAACGTCTTGTGGAAGAACAATGGCGACGGAACCTTCACCGACGTCACCAAGAAGGCGGGGCTTTACGAGGAGCGGGTCCGGTGGGCTTCCGGCTGCACCTGGGTCGATTACGATCGCGACGGGAACCTCGACCTCTTCGTCTGCAACTACATCGAGCTGGACGTCAACAAAGTCCCTGTCCCCGGCCAGACGGGTTATTGCCAGTGGAAAGGCATTCCCGTCATGTGCGGCCCGCGCGGCTTGCCTGGCGGCCTCAACATCCTCTACCACAACAACGGCGACGGCACGTTCACGGACGTGTCGGAGAAATCGGGAGTCCTGAAGCCCGGCCCGCGCTATTCGATTACCGCCGTGTCCTACGATTTCAACAACGACGGCTGGCCTGAAATTTATGTTGCAGTGGACTCGGAGCCCAGCATTCTGTTCCACAATAATCGCGACGGGACGTTTGAGGATGTCGCGGTGATGGCGGGGGTCGCCTACAACGAGGACGGGCAGGAACAGGCGGGCATGGGCGTGGGCGTCGCCGACTATGACGGCGACGGCTGGCTGGACATCTTCAAGACGAACTTCCAGGACGACACCTGCGATCTCTATCACGGCAACGGCGACGGCACCTGGACCGACGTGACCTTCGTATCCGGCATCGGCGTGAACACCCAGTACGTCAACTGGGGCGCGGGATTCATAGATTACGACAACGACGGCTGGCCGGATATCTTTCATGTCACCGGCCACGTCTATCCGGAGCTCGTCGAATACAATCTGGACGCTCAGTTCAAGTCACCGCGTATCGTCTATCGCAATCTGGGCAACGGCAAGTTCAAGGACGTTTCCGCGCAACTGGGTCCGGGCATCAGCGAGAAATTCGCCAGCCGCGGCTGCGCGTTCGGCGATTACGACAACGACGGCGATGTCGACGTCCTGATTCTGAACATGAACGATCCCTTCTCCCTCCTCCGCAACGACGGCGGCAACAAGAACAATTGGATCAAAATCAAGCTCCTCGGAACGAAGTGCAACCGCACGGCCATTGGCGCCCGCGTGCGCATCGTCACGGGCAGCCACGCCCAGATCGACGAGGTCCACGCCGGCACGAGCGTGATGTCGCAGAGCGACTTGCGCCTGCACTTCGGCGTGGGCCAGGCCACTAAGATTGACTCCATTGAAGTCAGATGGCCGACCCTTGTCCTGGACAAAGAAAAAACCGGTAAGAACGGCAAGCCTGCGGAGATTCCCCAAATCGAGAAATTCTCCGACGTGGAAGTCAACCAGATCCTCACCATCAAAGAAGGCTCCGGCATCATCAAGAAAGACAAACCCAAGGCGCAGTAGGCTGCATCGCCGCTGCCGGATGGCGGACTGACAAGCGCCCGGGGCGGCTCGCGAACAGCCTTTCTTGACATCGCTCCGGCGCCGTGCCTAAGATGCGCCGAGGAATCAAATCCGCCGTTTAGAGATTGACGATGATGCTTAACCGATGCCTGGGACGTGTAGAGACCTTCCTTCTCGCGGGAGTAGGCGTTGCCGCCGTGCTCGCCTGGACAGTTGCCGGACGGTGCCTCGCCGCACAGGGGGAGGTGACGCCGGAATCCACGCCGGAGATCACCAGCTTCACTCCCAAGCAGGCAGCCGTCGGCGAAGAGGTGAAACTCACGATCGAAGGGAAGGATTTCGCGCCGGGGGTGTACGTTTCGTTCTCGACCCCGGCGGTGCACGCCGTCTCAACCCAGCGGAAGAAGGACAACCAGCTGGAGGTTCAGGTCCTCGTCGGCAAACAGGCCCAGCCCGGAATCGTCACCCTTTATGTGAGCAACACGGCCAGCCCTGTCGCCGCAGTTCCCTTCACGATTGTTCTGCCGGGCGGAACACCCGCGGCAGCACGAGCCACGAGTACCGCAACCCCCGCAGCAACTCAGCCGGCCGGCCAGACAACGGCCGCCCCTGCACAAGCGTCGGCGCCGGAAGTAACGCGCGTGGACCCACCGACCGCGCCCCGCGGTGGGCCAATCGAGGTGAAAATCACCGGCAAGAATTTTGCCAAAAGCGCGAAGGTTGCGTTTTCGAATCCCGGCATCCACTTGCTGGAGACGCAATTCAATAAGGACACGGAACTGGTGGCGAAAGTCCAGGTGGCGGCGGACGCCCAGCCGGGAGAGACCAGCCTGTTCGTCATCAACCCCGACGAGGAGGAGGCGGAAGCCAAGTGGGTCCTCTCCGAGGAAGTGAAGGCGGCGGCACCATCCGCCGGCGCTTCGACTCCGGTTCCGGCCAGCGCGCCTGCTCCGGCACAACCTGCTGCACCTGCGGCCAAGCCCGGCGCAGCCAAGGCGGGGAAGATATCGCTGCAGTTTGAAGTATACGGTTTGGCTGACATGGTCGCAGTCCTGCAAACCCACAACAAGGCGAAGGGGACGCTTTCACTCGCCAACGGCCAGCTTCGCTTCGAGGAGTCGGGCAAGGAAGTCTTCTCCGTGCCCACAAGCGACGTCAAGGAAGTCGAAGTCAATTCGCTCGGCGGGTTCAACACCGGCACATTCCATGTAATTCTTAAATCCGGGAAGACCTACCACTTCATGGCCGCGTCGCTGCGGTCGGCCGACGGCCAGTCGATTGTCGATGCGCTGAAGCGCGCGCTGAAGTAATCGCGGCTCCCACCATGACCTGCACCGAGATCCTGAAGAAGTTGAAGTCCTATTACAACCCGCGCAACATCGCGGGCATGGCGCGCTATGGGATCAACGTCCGGAAAGCCTACGGCGTGCCCGCTCCTGTGCTGCGCCAGATGGCGCGCACCCTTCGTGGCGACCATAAGCTGGCGGAAAAGCTTTGGCGCTCCGGCATCCACGACGCGAAAAGCCTGGCGGCGCTTATCGATGACCCGGCGCAGGTCAACGAGGAACAGATGGAGCTTTGGGCGCGCGATTTCGATTCTTGGGACATCGTCGATGGTTGCTGCAACAATCTCTTCCGGCAAACAGCGCTCGCACACGGGAAAGCGGTCGAGTGGACTTCGCGCCCGGAGGAGTATGTCAGGCGTGCGGGGTTTGTGCTGATGGCCTGCCTGGCGGTGCACGACAAGCGGGCGAAAGACGCCGAGTTCGAGCGCTATCTGCGCCTCATCAAGAAGGGTTCGACCGATGAGAGAAACTTTGTGAAGAAGGCCGTGAACTGGGCGCTGCGGCAAATCGGCAAGCGCAATATGAATCTGCGTGAAGCGGCGATCAAAACCGGGCAGGAGATTCAGAAACTCGATTCCAAATCCGCGCGCTGGATTGCCTCCGACGCCTTGCGGGAATTGACAAGTGTGAAAACCGTGGCCCGGATTCGTGCCCGGTCGTAAGCGTGTCCAATCCAGACGGCCTCCTGCTCAGCCTCAAGGGGGCGCCCATGAAGGGTGCCCCTCCCCGTTCGCTCATCGTGCGGCAAATGGTCCAAGGCAGGTACGGCCGCATTGCTTGATTCGCCCAGGGGTTTTGTCTTCGGAGAAATGTC
Source organism: Terriglobia bacterium (assembly GCA_049515175.1). Classification (GTDB taxonomy): domain Bacteria; phylum Acidobacteriota; class Terriglobia; order UBA7540; family UBA7540; genus JACQNR01. Next base: position 532 of record JBEKUI010000122.1, on the reverse strand, counting down.
CTTGATTGCCGACCGTCCAACCGGGATTGTCACCAGTCGTTGTAGCCAACCCCGATCACATGTGCCCGAGGCGTGAAAGGCACTCCGGTCCAGCCGAAGAAGCACTGAACACATCCTCCCAAGAAATGGACTAATTGGCGCAGGGCGCCTCTCCTCATCGCGCCTCAGCCCCAAAAGGCGGAAAGCCAACTCTGAGAAAGGTCTTTCTCCGAACTTCCGGTGGCGTGGATTCGTTTAGCTGTTTAGGAGGGACAAAGTTCACCGTCCTCTGTGAGGTCACCCGTGGATGACTTATTGCGTGATGTCCGTCTCGCCTATCGGACCTTGTTGAAGGCTCCCACGTTCACGGCGATTATCGTCATTTCGATCGGTCTGGGGATCGCCGCGAATACAACGGTATTCAGCATCGTGAACGGTCTGTATTTGGGCTCACTGCCGGTGAGAGATCCCGACCGTCTGGTGACCTTTTCACAAGGGAAATCGATTTCCTATCCCGACTTCGTTGATTATCGCGATCAAACCAAGCAGGTCT
>JBEKUI010000121.1:0-12694 GCA_049515175.1 Terriglobia bacterium | reverse complement strand
GCCAGTCGTTTCCCTTCAGACTTGGCAGGCCGCGAGATTGAGTGGGCTCGACTGGAACGACTCAAGTCACTGAAACCAGCAAAATGCTATGTCGGCAAAGAATCGTGGCTCGGTTACGTTGTCTTCGAGTTCCAGCGATCTAAACGAGTTGTGCTGGAATGCCCGATAAAGGGGAACGCCGCTTACGTCCTCTGGGGGGAATGGAAGAAAATGGTTGCGCACACTAAGCTCTTTCTTCGGACTCAGTTTCCTCACAACTACACGAAGATTGTTCACAAGGGCGAGTGGCTTTCGCGGATCAGGGCAGCGCTTTAAGTCTCGTTCCTATTTTCAACAGTGGTGGCCTGCCGGTAGACGCTCCTCGCGCGCTTGTGTCAACACCAGAAGGTTTAGGGACTTGCGAAGGATGCGTCGAGGCGCTGGCGGAGGGAAATCAGTCTCCCACGTGGGCGGGAATGAGTTCCGGAGCACTTAGCGCGTTCAGTAGCTCTCCTTCCATCTTCTCCACCAATTCGCTGGAGTAAGGAATGAAGTGGTGGCCCGAAATGAGCATCGTAACGGCCAACCAGAGCTTGGGACGATTCATCGCGTAACGGCCAAAGATCCGGAAGAAGAATTTCCAGTAGGACTTCCGATAGGAGGACCGGAGCCCCTGCTGCCAGATGGACCGCGCCAGGATGACAAGAAACCCCCTGGCTGTCGGGTGCTGGGCGGGATGTTGGCATTCCTTGGTCTCCCAACTCCGCAAGGACCGCCAGGCGCGCTCATAAAACTTCGCGGGGTCGTAAATCGAGGAGATCGTTTTTCCAAAACCTCGGAGCAAAGCTGCGGAATTCATCGTCGTACGGAAATTCGGGGGTGTGCCATCGCTGCTGCTGCCCCGGGACTCAATCATTCGGCCTTCTCTTTGCATGCGTTCGTAAAGGGCCGTGCGCGGCAGGGCATGGAGGAAATTCAGCAAGGCCCAGGGGATAGCGGTGCGCTCGATGAATTCGATCTGCTGGTCAAAGATCTCCTCCGTATCGGAGTCGAAGCCCACAATGAATCCACCCGTCACCCAGAGCCCGCGCTGGTGCAGGAATTCCACGCAGCTCACCGGATCCATGGCCAGGTTCTGGAGCTTTTTCACCTCTTTGAGGGATTCCTTGGACGGGCTTTCGATACCGAGGAATACATAGAAGAAGTTAGCCTTCACCATCGCGTCGACGAGCGCGGGTTTTCGGGCGAGGTCCATGGATGCTTCGGTGTAAAACATGACCGGGAAGCGGCGCTCTTGCTGCCATTTCTCAAGCTCCACGCACAGACTGAGCGCCTGGGTGTGGTTCCCGATGAAATTGTCGTCCACGATGAATACTTGCTTCCTCCATCCCAGGCTCATGAGCTTGTCCAGCTCTGCCGTCATCTGCTGAGGCCGCTTGGTCCGAGGCTTTCGCCCGTAGAGGATAATGATGTCGCAGAATTCGCATTGAAACGGGCATCCGCGGGAGAACTGAATCGACATGGAAGCATAACAGTCAAGCTTCAGCAAATCGAAGCGCGGCATCGGGGTCCGGGTGACGTCGGGCTTATCTGTGATTTCATAAAGCCTTTTCGCTGTCCCCTCCTCAAGGTCGCGCGCAATCTCCAGAAACACTTCATCGGGTTCCCCGACCACCACGTGGTCCGCGATGGGTAGCATGCGGCTAGGTTCGCCGCTGGCGTACGGCCCGCCCACGATGGTGCGCCGGCCCAACTGGCGGGCGCGGGCCAGGGTCTCCTGGAGGCCTGCCGTCTGAACCGTCATGGCGCTGACCATGACGAGGTCCGCCCAGAGGATGTCCTCGTCCGTCAGATCTTCCACGGCTTGGTCGATCAGGCGGAGATTCCATTCAGGCGGACACAGGGCTGCTAAGGTAATAAGCCCCAGGGGTGGCATGACCACCTTCTCCGGAAGTAGATCGAGCATCCCGGAAAACGTCCAGAAGGAGTTGGGAAACTTGGGCCAGACCAGGAGGGCCTTAATCCTCTTGCCCAGCGGAGGAAAGGACGGACCGGTTGTTTCCGCGTGGCTGGACTCAGAGATCATGTTCTACAACCTTTCGAGGGACCCTTGTTGTCTAAGCATCTGCCCCAGGTGGTTGGCCATAGAGGTAGGCTCCTTCGTCAGTCAGGCCTCCCGCAATTGCCGATCAGAAAGATCATTTGGCAGGTTTCGCCCTCTCGCCTTGCACTTGGTCGGTCTTGCGTGGGTGACTTGGTGGACCCGAATGTGGACTCACGCAAAACCAATACTTGACTTTGATTTTGCTCGCCCTAGCGACTGGTACTATACACTTGATCCGCCCTGTAAACAACGCTATTCGGTGAGCTTTCCGGCGGCCCGCAGGTCCCCCATATCAACCACCACCGTGAACCCGACGTGGAGGATGCCACGCGGGATTAATCAGATTGCTTTCTTGTCCTGATCGTCGATGGCGAAGTCTTGCTCGAATCACGGCTCGTGAATTTCTCCACCGGCGCAACGTCCCCTCGCGCACGATTTTTGCCACGCTGGCCGCCTCTCGCGCGACTGTGTTAACATCAGAAGGTTTAGGGACTTACGAAGGATGCGACTGGGCGAATCAATCCCTTGCTCCGAGTCGATCAAAGCCTCCGAAGCCCACAAGCGAACTCCAACGAAAGCCAGGTCCAGTGTCGAACCGAGCCGAGCCTATCCGTTCCGTCAAGGGCACCCGCGACCTGCTGCCGCACGAGATCGCGCTCTGGCAGCGCGTCGAGGATGAGGCTCGCCGCGTCTTCGCTGCCTACAACTTCCGCGAAATCCGCACGCCCATCCTCGAGCAAACCGCCCTCTTCGCGCGCAGCGTGGGCGCCGACACCGACATCGTCACCAAGGAGATGTACACCTTCCAGGACCGCGACGATGAGTCGTTGACGCTTCGTCCCGAAGCTACCGCCTCTGTCGTGCGCGCTTACATCGAGCACACGATGTACAACGAAGGCGGCATTCACAAGCTCTATTACATCGGCCCGATGTTTCGCCGCGAGCGCCCACAGAAGGGCCGCTACCGTCAGTTCTTTCAGATCGGCGCGGAAGTCTTGGGTTCCGATCATCCAACGATCGACGCGGAGTTTCTTGAGATGCTCGTGCTGCTGCTCGCGCGCGTGGGCTTGACGGAATACGACCTGATACTCAATTCCGTCGGCTGCCCGAAGTGCCGTCCGGCGTTTGTAGAAGTCCTGCGGAAAGCGCTCGAACAGGTGAAAGACAAGATGTGTGGCGATTGCCAGCGCCGCGCGGTCACGAATCCATTGCGCGTGCTTGATTGCAAGGTGGAAACTGACCAGCCGATTATCGAGAAGCTGCCACACATCATCGACCACCTTTGCGCCGAATGCCGAGTCCATTTCGACCACGTGACGAAGGAGCTCCAGCAGCGAGGCGTTCGATACGAGATCACTCCGCGCCTGGTACGCGGGCTCGACTATTACACGCGCACGACGTTTGAGATGACGAGCAGAGTGCTTGGCGCGCAGAACGCTTTCTTGGGCGGCGGGCGCTACGACAGACTCTCGGAAATGATCGGTGGCCCGCCCACGCCGGGGTTCGGCGTGGCAATTGGCGAGGATCGCCTTCTGCTGATGGTCGAGCAGGCGGGAGCGCTCAAGGCCGACGACGGCCTCGACGCTTTCGTCGCCTGGATGGGCGAAGCGGCGCAGCCACCCGCGGCGCAGTTGGTCAAAACTCTCCGGCAGGAAGGTCTGCGCGTTGAGTCGAACTACGAGGCGGCGAAACTCAAGAAATCACTCGGCCAGGCGAACAAGCTGGGGGCGCGCTTCGCGGTGATCATCGGGGAAGGCGAACTCACCTCCGGCCGCTACCAGGTGAAAGACATGGCGGCCGCTCAGCAGGAAGAAGTTGATCCGCAAGGCATCGCATCCTATTTGAAAGAGAAATTACAGAAAGGCAGTCACTGAATTGAAACTCGATCTTTTGGGAGAAAGACAACGCACTCATTATTGTGGGGACCTCCGCAAAGCGGACGCGGGCAAGAAGGTCTTTCTCGCGGGCTGGGTTGCTCGTCGGCGGGATTTGGGCAACTTGATTTTCCTCGATCTGCGCGATCACACGGGCATCACGCAAGTCGTGTGTAACCGCGAATTGAGCGCCGAAGCGCACGACAAAGCCGAAGAAGTGCGCGCCGAATATGTGGTGGGCGTGGAAGGCGAAGTGGTGCCGCGAGACGCCACGACCGTCAACGCCCAGCTCGCAACCGGTGAAGTGGAGGTGAAGGCGAAGACGCTGCTGCTTCTCAATGAAGCGAAGACGCCGCCCTTTCCCATCGAGGACGAAATCAAGACAATCGAGGAGACGCGCCTGCGTTACCGTTATCTCGATCTACGCCGCGGCAAGATGCAACGCAACGTACGGCTACGCCATCAGGCCGGCTTGACCGTCCGCGAGTACATGAGCGAAAACCGCTTCATCGAGGTCGAGACGCCCTTCATGACGCGCTCGACACCCGAGGGCGCGCGCGATTACCTGGTGCCCAGCCGCGTCCACCACGGGTATTTCTACGCGCTGCCGCAGTCGCCGCAGCTCTTCAAGCAGCTCCTGATGATCGCGGGCTACGACCGCTATTTTCAGATCGTGCGATGCTTCCGCGACGAAGACTTGCGCGCCGACCGGCAACCCGAGTTCACGCAAATCGATATTGAGATGGCGTTCCCAACGCGCGAGGTGCTGTTCAACATTATCGAAGGCCTGATCGAGAAGATGTTCGCGCTCGTTGATGTGAAAGTTCCTCGGCCGTTCCCGCGCATGAGCTACGACACCGCCATGGAGCGGTACGGCTCCGACAAACCACACCTGGGATTTGACCTGGCGTGGAAGCACATGAACCTGCCGGCAGGCGCGGAAGAAAAGCTCCACATCATGCAGCCGTTCAAGGCGCTGCGCGTGCCGGGCTGGGCCAGCGGGGCGTCGCGCAGTCAACTTGACAAGCTGCAGGACCAAGCGAAATCGAGCGGGGCCGATTGGTTCGCGTACGCCAAACTGGATGACTCCGGTGTGCACTCGCCGCTGGCCAAAATCATCGGCGAGGACGCAGTGCGTTCGATGATCTCGAGTGTGGACGCGCAAGCGGGCGACCTGGTTCTCTTCCTGGGGCTGAAATCGGGCAAAGCAGACCGCGCAGCGCTCAGCCGGCTCGATAACGCTTCCGGCGATTTGCGCCTCGAACTGGGACGGAAGCTCGAACTCATCAAGCCCGGCACGTGGAGCTTCCTCTGGGTGATTGACTTCCCCATGTTCGAGTACGACGAGAACGAAAAGCGCTACGGAGCGATGCATCATCCCTTTACCTCGCCGCGCCAAGACGATTTGGAAAAGCTCGAATCCGATCCGAGCGCGGTCAAGGCGCTGGCTTACGATTTGGTGCTGAACGGTGCGGAAATCGGCGGCGGCAGCATCAGAATCCACCGGCAGGACGTTCAGAAGCGCATTTTCACGGTGCTCGGCCTGACCCCGGAGAAGGCACGCGAGCGCTTCGGATTTTTCCTCGACGCGCTCGAGTCGGGCACGCCGCCGCACGGCGGCATTGCGCTCGGGTACGACCGCATCATCGCGCTGATGGCCGGTGAGTCGAACATCCGCGAGGTCATCGCGTTTCCCAAGACCGCCAGCGCCGTCGATATGATGTGCGACGCGCCTGCCACGGTCGATCCCGAGCAGCTTGAAGAGCTAGGGCTGAAAATCGCCGGGAACTGACTCATTGATTCATTGCCGCATTGAATGGGCTTCCGGCCGAGCCAATGGGACAATGGCGCAATGGCTCGATGAGACAATGGATCAATGACTCAATCTTCGGTAATCCGCATCCTCCCTGAAGCCGTTGCCAACAAGATCGCCGCGGGCGAGGTCGTCGAGCGGCCCGCCTCGGTGGTCAAGGAGTTGATGGAGAACGCGCTCGACGCGGGCGCGGGACGTGTCGAAGTCTCTGTCGAAGCGGGCGGCAAGCGACGCATCACCATCACCGATGACGGCTGCGGGATGTCGCACGATGATGCGCTGCTCGCCTTCGAGCGCCACGCCACAAGCAAGATTCGCACCGCCGAAGACCTATTTGAAATCTCCACCCTGGGGTTTCGCGGTGAAGCCCTTCCATCCATCGCCGCCGTTTCCCGTCTGGAACTTGAGACCCGCCACACCTCCGAGAACGCCGGAACGCGCATTGAAATCGCCGGCGGCAAAATCCGTGACGTAAAGGAAGTGGCGTGGCCCCAAGGCACGCGCGTGGACGTCCACGACCTTTTCTTCAACACTCCGGCACGACGCAAATTCCTCAAATCGGAATCCACCGAACTCGGCCACATCGCGACGCTCGTCACGCACTACGCGCTGGCGCATCCCGAAAGGAGTTTTCGGCTGGTCTCGCTCACCAACGAAATTCTAAACGTCTCGCCGGTCGAGACGGCACGCGAGCGCGTCTATCAGGTGATGGGCGGCCAGCTCCTTGAACAGATGGTGGAGGTCGCGCCCGTCGAGCGCCGCATGCCCGCCGCCTATTCCGTCGGGCCAGAGGAAGATGGCGAGGGCGAAGAGCCTGGCGTGGTGCGGGTATTCGGGTTCGCCTCGCGCCCCGAAGTTCAGAAACTCAACCGCAACCAAATCTACTTCTTCGTGAACCGCCGACTGGTGCGCGACCGGCTGATCCTGCACGCCATTACCGAAGCCTACAGAAACATTCTTCCCTCCGGCATGTTCCCCGTAGCGCTGGTCTTCCTGGAGATTCCTGCCGCGGAAGTCGATGTGAACGTTCATCCCTCGAAAACCGAAGTGAGATTTCGACGCTCCCAGTTCATTCACGATCTGGTGCGCGGTTCGGTTCGCCAGTCGCTCGTGGCTGCGCGGCCAGTGGCAGCGTTTCCTTTGGGGAAATCTCAGAAGCGTCCGACGACGGATTTGCTTGAGGCCGAAGCTTCCGAGCGCCTGAGCGACGAGCCGCCGGGTATGAGGGGGCCGGAGATTTCCGGTCCTTCGCGGCCGCCGCAAAGACGCGACGACTTTCGCCTTTCCTCGCCACGGCCAGTGCCAGAAACCGGGCGACTGCCGCTCGACGGAGCCGAGCTTTCGTTTTACGCACCTCCACCGATGACAGGCGCGAGTGGTGTTGAGCCTATCGTGGAGATACCGGCGTCAGCGGGAATTTCGGAATTGCCGGGCGATCTCATTCCGCTCGGGCAGGTTCAGGAAAGCTTTATCGTTGCGACCAATCCCGAAGGCCTCTGGATCGTGGACCAGCACGCCGCGCACGAGCGCGTGCTCTTCGAGCAGCATGTGCGGCAGCGGCGGGAGAAGAAAGTCGAAGGCCAGCGGCTGCTGATGCCGATCGTCGTCGAATTGAAACCCGAGCAGCAGGCCGTCTATCAGCAGATTGCCGATGAGCTCGGCGCCAACGGTTTTGAAGTCGAGCCCTTTGGGCAGCGCACCGTCGCCGTCAAGAGCGCCCCGGCGGAGATTCGCGCCGACGACGTGGAGCGGCTGCTCCTGGAGATTCTGGACAGTGTCGGTCAGGAAGCGAAGAGTCTTTCGCTCGATGATTTGCGGTTGAAGATTGCGGCCTCCGTTTCGTGCCATGCCGCCATCAAGATCAATATGCGGCTCGAGCAGGGCAAGATGGTATGGCTGCTGCGCGCGTTGGGTGATGCGCAAGCCCCCATGACCTGCCCGCATGGCCGACCGATCGTCCTCCGGTATGGGATGAAGGATCTTCAGAAGGCATTCAAGCGGATTTAGTCGTCAGCATTCGGGCTCCAAAGTTCGATACGGCTGACCGCTGAAAGTGTTTCGAAATCCAGGGTCATGACCAATCGTCTCGTAATTACCATTGACGGACCCGCCGGGGCGGGGAAGAGCACGGTGGCGCGGATGCTCGCGTCGCGGCTGGGGCTGACCTATGTGGATAGCGGCGCCACCTACCGCGCTGCGGCGTTGAAAGTGGTGCAATCGGGCGTCTCCCCGGACGACGAGGGCGCCGTCGCCGACGCTGTGTCCCGTGCCGAAATCGATTTTGCCGTGGACGGCGGCGAGCCTGCGGTGTTTCTGGACGGCCGTGATGTCACGCAGGCGATCCGCACTCCCGAAGTGACGCTCGCTGCGGCGAAGGTCTCACGCTTGCCGGAGGTTCGGAAAAAGCTGATTACTCTGCAACGGAGTCTCGTGCGCGGCAAGGGCGTGGTGATGGAAGGGCGCGACATCGGGACGGTGGTCTTTCCGGACGCCCCGCTGAAGATATTCCTTAAAGCCGACGTGGAAGAACGCGCGCGCCGGCGACTAAACCAGGACCAGCAAGAGGGTCGAGCCAGCACCCTCGAGCAGACCGCTTACGACATCGGCCGCCGCGACCAACTCGACGCCGAGCGTAAGGTTTCTCCGCTCTTCCCCGCTGCCGACGCCATCGAAATTGACTCCACGACCCTCAGTGCGGAGCAGGTCGTGGAGCGGATCGTGGAGATGGCTCGGGAAAGGAAGCTTCTCTAATCAGGTTGCAGTCTGAGGTATGAAGGTTCGAGCCCTGGGATGTGAAGCTAGGACGATTCATCCTTCAAACTTCACACCGAGGCTTGCCCCAGTCCCTTTGCCTACCGCCCGCCGTTGCTCATCGAGGACAGGAACTGCGCGTTGGCTTGCGTCTTGGAGAGCTTGTCGATGATGAGTTCCATCGACTCCACCGGCGATAGCGGGTTCAGGACCTTGCGCAAGACCCAGATGCGGTTGAGTTCGTCGCGGGGGACCAGCAACTCCTCCTTGCGCGTGCCCGACTTGTTGATGTCGATGGCGGGGAAGACGCGCTTGTCGACGAGCTTGCGGTCGAGGTTGATTTCCATGTTGCCGGTGCCCTTGAACTCTTCGAAGATCACGTCATCCATCCGGCTGCCGGTATCGATGAGGGCGGTGGCGATGATGGTGAGGCTGCCGCCTTCCTCGATGTTGCGGGCGGCGCCGAAGAAGCGCTTGGGCCGCTGCAGAGCGTTGGAGTCCACGCCGCCGGAGAGCACCTTGCCCGAGGGCGGAACCACGGTGTTGTAGGCGCGCGCCAGGCGGGTGATGGAATCGAGCAGGATCACGACGTCGCGCTTGTGCTCGACCAGACGCTTGGCCTTCTCGATGACCATTTCCGCCACCTGGACGTGCCGCGCCGCGGGCTCGTCGAAGGTCGAGCTGATGACTTCGCCCTTCACAGTGCGCTGCATGTCGGTGACTTCTTCCGGCCGCTCGTCGATGAGCAGGACGATGAGGGTGATTTCGGGATGGTTCGTGCTGACGGAGTTGGCAATCGTCTGCAGGAGCATGGTCTTGCCGGTGCGCGGCGGGGCGACGATCAGGCCGCGCTGCCCCTTGCCGATCGGAGTCAGCAGATCGAGCACCCGCGCCGAAACGTTGTCTTTGATCGTTTCGAGCCGGATGCGGTTCTGCGGGTAGAGCGGCGTGAGATTATCGAAAAAGATCTTGTTGCGCGACTCGTCGGGGGGTTCGAAGTTGATCGCCTCGACCTTGATGAGCGCGAAGTAGCGCTCGCCGTCCTTGGGCGGACGGATCTGGCCGGAGACGGTGTCGCCCGTGCGCAGGTCGAACTTGCGGATCTGTGAGGGGGAGACGTAGATATCGTCCGGCCCGGGCAGATAGTTGTAGTCGGGCGCGCGCAGAAAGCCGAAGCCATCCGGCAGGCACTCGAGGACGCCTTCCGAGAAAATGAGTCCGTTCTTCTCGGTCTGCGCCTGCAGGATCTTAAAGATCAATTCCTGCTTGCGCAGGCTGGTGGCGCCCACGACGTTCAGGTCTTTAGCGACCTGGGTCAACGTCGTGATGTTCATCTCTTTCAGTTTCCCGATGTCGAGGACTTCGCCTTCCTTGAGTTCGACACCCTTTTCTTCCGGGGCTTCGTCAATACTTTGTTTTCTTGCTGGCATATTCACTCTCTTTAGTTGAATTCGTGCTGAGAACCCGCTCGCGGGTCTCTCAGGGTTGTCTCAGCTCTTACGGGAGCTGTTGGGCGCCGCCTGAAGGTGCAAAGAACATGCTGCGAGATTCATGGTGCGGTTCTAAGCGGAATCACGGCGGCTTGAATGGTCAAGCGTCTTCTTGAGGTTCGCGGGTTTCGATCCCCGGACTCTCAGGGTTTGTTACTGGTCTGCGGGCAGGGCGGCGGAAACGCCCTGCCTCGGTGGCCCGGAGGTTGCTCCGGGGCTGAAAAATCGGTGTTTCCCGGTAGCCGGCCGGCGGTTAATTCGTTAAGGGCTCCCGGCCGGCCTCCCTGTCCTCGGGGGGCAGGGTTGGCGCCGGTTCCGGCCCGACATCGAGCGCCGTTCGCGCTTCGAGCTTGCGTTCCAGGGCCAGGTCAAGGACTTCGTCCATGGTTTCCACAAAGCGAATGGTCAGGTCCTGCTGGACATTCGCGGGAACTTCCGCCAGATCCTTCTCATTGTCGCGGGGCAGAATCACAATTTGATTGCCGGCGCGGTGAGCCGCCAGAATCTTCTCTTTCACGCCCCCGATGGGCAGAACCTTGCCGCGCAGCGTAATCTCGCCCGTCATGGCGACGTCGCGGCGAATCGGAATCTTCGTCAGCGCGCTGACCACCGAAGTCGCGAGCGTAATTCCCGCCGAGGGTCCGTCCTTGGGAATCGCGCCCTCGGGAACGTGGATGTGAATGTCCACGTGGCGGTAGAAGTCCGCCCCCAAGCCCAGGCGTGACGCGCGGGAACGGACGTAGCTCAGGGCGGCGTGGCCCGACTCCTGCATCACGTCGCCAAGCTTGCCGGTGAGCGTCAACTTTCCTTTGCCCGGCATGATGGTGGCTTCGATGTTCAGGATCTGGCCGCCTACTTCCGTCCAGGCCATGCCGGTGGCGAGCCCGACTTCATTCTTCTCTTCCGCCTTGGTATCGCGGAACTTGATGACGCCCAGGTATTCCTGCACGTCGTCGGCCTTGAGCGTGATCTGCAGCCCCTTGCCGTCCTTGACCACCTTGCGGGCGATCTTGCGGCAGATGTTCGCAATCTCGCGTTCCAGATTCCGCACCCCCGCCTCGCGCGTGTAATGACGGATGATGGAAACCAGGGACTCGTCGGTGAAGGTCAGGTTCTCCTTCTTGATTCCGGCCTGCCCGTGCTGTTTGCGCACCAGGAAGCGCTTGGCGATCTCCATCTTCTCGGGTTCCGTGTAACCGGAAAGGCGGAGGATTTCCATGCGGTCCTGCAACGGCTGCGGGATCGTGTGGATCACGTTGGCCGTGGTGATGAAGAAAACCTTCGAGAGGTCGTATTCCACGTCCAGGTAGTGGTCCGAGAACATGAAATTCTGCTCGGGGTCGAGCACTTCCAGGAGCGCCGCCGACGGGTCGCCGCGGAAGTCCATGCTCATCTTGTCGACTTCATCGAGCAGGAAGACCGGGTTCACCGTCCCCGCCTTCTTCATCATCTGGATGATCTGGCCCGGCAGCGCGCCAATGTACGTTCGACGGTGGCCGCGAATTTCCGCCTCGTCGCGAACTCCACCGAGTGAGAGGCGCACGAACTTGCGGCCGGTGGCGCGGGCGATGGAACGGCCCAGCGAGGTCTTGCCGACTCCCGGAGGTCCGACAAAGCAGAGGATCGAGCCGCGAGGATTCTTTACCAGTTGGCGGACGGCCAGGAACTCCAGGATGCGTTCCTTGATTTTTTCGAGGCCGTAGTGGTCCTCCTCGAGAATCTTCTCAGCTTTGATGATGTCGCGGATTTCCTTGGATTTCTTCTTCCAGGGGACGGCGAGCAGCCAGTCGAGGTAGTTGCGTGATACGGTGGACTCTGCCGACATGGGCGGCATCATTTCCAGCCGCTTGAGTTCCTGTTCCGCCTTTTCGCGTGCGTCCTTGGTCATGCCGGACGCTTCAATCTTTTTCTTGAGCTCGTCGGTCTCGCTCTTTTCGTTGCGGCCCAATTCCTTCTGGATGGCCTTGATCTTTTCGTTCAGGTAGTACTCGCGCTGGGCACGCTCCATCTGACGTTTCACGCGGCCCTGAATGGTGCGGTCGACATTCAGCTTCTCGATCTCGAGATCCAGGATGTCCGCCAGGCGAGCGAGGCGGTCAACAGGATCGAAGATCTCAAGCAATTCCTGCTTCTCTTCGATGCTGACGTTAAGGCTGGCGGCGACGGTGTCCGAAAGCTTCCCGGTTTCGTCCACTTTGATGGCCGCGATCATGGTTTCGTAGTTCAGGCTTTGGGAGAGCTTGACGTACTGCTCGAAGAGCCCCGAGACCTTCTGGACAAGCTGCTCCAGGCTGGGCGTGCTCACCGGCCGGAAGGTCACGGTCTTGACCGTGACGCGCAGGTAACCTTCCTCGGTGGAAACCTTCTGGACCTTGCCGCGCTCGACCCCTTCGACCAGCACCTTGATATTGCCGTCGGGGAGCTTCAGGCTCTGAACGATGTTGGCAATCGTCCCCACCTGATAGATCTCATTGACCTTGGGCTCGTCCACGGCGGCATCGTGCTGGGTGGCCAGAAAAATCTTCTTGTCGCCTGCCAGCGCGTCTTCCAGCGCCCGGATGGAACTTTCCCGGCCCACGACGAACGGGGTCATCATGTGCGGAAAGATGACCACGTCCCGGATGGGCATCATGGGCAAGGTCCGCGAATCGCTTTTTTCGCCTCGGCCTGAGAACATAATGGG
>JBEKUI010000120.1:0-14640 GCA_049515175.1 Terriglobia bacterium | reverse complement strand
GGTCGGCCGCGATCCGCCGCTACTTTACTACACGCCAGCAAGGTTGTGGCGGCTGTTTGCTGTCCGTCGCGGATTGCCGCGGCGTATTGTGGCGCGTGGGTGAGCGCTGTAGGATGCGGGACGCAGGGCGGCGCTGCGTGTTACGGTTTCCAGCGCAAAATGGGTTTGCGGGCGGCGGTGACTTCGTCGAGCCGTGTGACGCGCGTCGTGTAGGGGGCCTTGAGGACGAACTGCGGGTCTTCCTCAACTTCCAGCGCAATCGACCGCATCGCCTCGATGAACTCATCGAGTTCCGCTTTGCTGGCGCTTTCTGTGGGCTCGATCATGAGCGCGCCGGAAACAATCAGCGGGAAGGCTGTCGTGTAGGGGTGGAAGCCGTAATCGATAAGCCGCTTGGCGATGTCCATGGTGCGCACGCCGCGCGCAGCTTGGCGCTTGTCGGAGAAGACGCATTCGTGCATGCAGGGCCGGTCGTAGGGCAAGTCAAAGGCGTCCTTGAGGCGTGCCAGCACGTAATTGGCGGTGAGTACGGCATCCTCGGTCGTCTGGCGAAGGCCCGCCGCACCGTTCGCGAGGATGTAGGCGAGGGCGCGCACGGCCATCCCGAAATTTCCATAGAAAGCGCGCACGCGCCCAATACTCCTGGGGCGGTCGTAGTCCAGGCGATAAGTTCCGTCGGCGGTCTGCTCGATGACGGGCGCGGGCAGGTAGGGTTCTAGCACCTTGCGGACGGCCACCGGTCCGGAGCCGGGTCCGCCGCCGCCGTGCGGTGTGGTGAACGTCTTGTGCAGGTTGAGGTGCATCACGTCCACGCCGAAGGATGCCGGCCGCGCCACGCCCACCAGCGCGTTCATGTTGGCGCCGTCCATGTACATCAGCCCGCCGCGTGCGTGGACAATCTCCGCGATCTCATGGATCTGCGGCTCAAAGATCCCCAGCGTGTTGGGATTGGTGAGCATCAGCCCGGCGACTTCCTCGGTCATCGCCTGTTCAAGCCCGGCAAGGTCCACGCAGCCCTGAGCGTTGGATTTGATATTGCGGACTTCGTAGCCGGAAATCGAGACGCTGGCGGGATTGGTCCCGTGAGCGGAGTCGGGAATCAGGATGACCTTGCGGGGATTGCCGCGCTCGGCGAGGCAGGCGCGGATCATCAGGATGCCGGTTAGTTCTCCGTGCGCTCCGGCCGCGGGCTGGAGCGAGACCGCGTCCATGCCGGTAATCTCGGCCAGGCACCGCGCCGTTTCGTGGAGCACCCTCAGGCAGCCCTGGGCGAGCGGCTCGGGCGCGTAGGGATGGTCAGTCGCCAGGCCTTCCAACCGAGCCACGACTTCGTTCACGCGGGGGTTGTATTTCATCGTGCAGGACCCGAGCGGATACAGGCCCGTATCCACACCATAATTCCAGGTGGAAAGCCGCGTGAAATGCCGGATGACCTCGAGTTCTGAGATTTCTGGAAATCCCTCCACCTCGCGGCGGAAGTAGTCCGCGCCGAGCGTCTGTTCGCCGGAGACCGCTGGAACATCGAGCACTGCGAGGTCCACGCCCGACTTGCCGGGGGTGCTCCGCTCGAAGATCAGGTTTTCATTGCGAGTGACGTGCGGGCGCGCGTTGCGAATGCGATCCTTCATTGCGAGACTTCCATGCTCCTACGAAGAGGTGTTGCGGCCGGCGCCCACGGCCTGAGCGCTGGCGCCGCCGGCGGCGCTTTGATAAACAGCCGCCATGCGGTCGATCACGGTCCTGCTGACGGTTTCGGTGGCGCAGACGAGCAGGTGGTTCTTCAGTTCGGGATAAAAGCGCTCCAGATCCAATCCGCCGAGGATCTGCTGTGCTTCCAGCGCTGCGAGGAGTTCATGCGAGTCGCCGGGAGTCCTGACGACGAACTCGTTGAAAAACGGTGCCGAAAAAGGCAAAGCACTCTGCTTGCCGAGCAGGCAGAGATAGATCGTTGCCGTCAGGGCGCAAAGCGACTGGTTCGTGCAGATGTTCGAAGTCGCCTTCTCGCGCCGAATATGCTGTTCGCGCGTGGCGAGTGTCAGGACGAATCCGCGCCGCCCTTCGGTGTCGGCGGTCTGGCCGATCAGCCGTCCCGGCATCTGGCGCAGAAACTTCTCGCGACAGCCGAGGAAGCCGACGTAGGGGCCGCCAAAGGCGACGGGCACGCCGAACGACTGCGCCTCGCCGCAAACGATGTCCGCTTCGCCCGGCGGTTGGGTGATGGCGAGCGAGAGCGGCTCGGTGACTGTCACGATGAGGAGCGACTGGTTGCGGTGCGTGAGTTCTGAGACCTGACGGACTTGCTCCAGCGCGCCCAAGAAGTTGGGCGATTGAATGACGACCGCCGCGACGCGCGGAGTGAGCGCCGCGCTGAGCTGATCCAAATCGACCTGTCCGGAGCCGCCATAAGGGATCTCGCGCACTGCGATTCCCTGGTGCTGGACGTACGTCGCGAGCACCTGGCGATATTCCGGATGAAGCGTGCGGGCGACGAGCACCTCCTGGCGCCGCGTGATGCGCAGGGCCATGAGGACGGCTTCTGTCGTGGACGTCGAGCCGTCATAGAGCGAGGCGTTCGAGACATCCATGCCGGTGAGCTGCGCGATGAGCGTCTGGAATTCGAACATTGCCTGCAGGGTGCCTTGTGCGAGCTCCGCCTGATAGGGCGTGTAGGCGGTGAAGAATTCTCCGCGGGAGAGGAGCGAGTCGACAACGACCGGACGATAATGTGAATAAGCTCCCGCGCCAAGAAAGGAGGCGTGCTTCCGGGCGCTCTGGCTGGCAGCGGCGCGGAAGAACTCCACGATCTCGGATTCCGCCAATGGCCCGGGAAGGTTCAGCGGACCATGCACCTTGAGTTCATCGGGAATTTGCTCGAAGAGTTCGTCGACGGAGCGATGCCCCGTGGCCTCGAGCATCGCCGCCCGGTCGGCCGGGGAATTGGGAAGGTAGCGCATTACTCGCTCTTTTTCTCCGCGATGTAGGCTTCGTATTCGTCGGCGCTCAGGAGTTTCTCCGTGTCCCTGCGGTCGGCGAGGTGAATCCGGATTAGCCAGGCCTCGCCGTGCGGGTCGGCGTTGAGCATCTCGGGGCTGTTCTGGAGCTTGGGATTGACGCCGATCACCTCGCCGTCCACGGGCGCGAAAAGCTCTGAAACGGCCTTCACCGATTCAACCGTCCCGAAGGATTCGCCGGCCGTGACGTGGTCGCCGACCTTGGGCAGTTCCACGAATACGACGTCACCCAGCTCCTTCTGCGCGAAGTCGGTAATGCCGACCGTCCCGACCTCTTCATCAACGCGGATCCATTCGTGTTCCTTGGTGTAAAGAAATTCTTGCGGATACATGAGGCGTCTGCTCCTGCTCGTCGAGAATCAAGATTCTTAGCGGTTCCGTGCGCCAGCTTACTGCTGCCGTTTGTAGAAGGGAAGCGGCACCTGTCGCGCCCGTACCGTCTTCCCGCGAATGTCGATATCGATTTCCCGCCCGACCTCCACCGCTTCCGGAGGCACGAAAGCCAAGCCGATGCTTTTCTTGAGAAAAGGCGCGTGCGTGCCACTGGTGACACGCCCCACGGCGCGGCCGCCGATGCACACTTCGTAGCCGTCGCGCGCAATGCCACGGTCGACCATTTCGAAGCCCACCAACTTCTTCCTGAGCCCCTGCTCGCGCTGACGCAGGAGCGCCTCGCGCCCGAGGAAGTCGCCCTTCTCGAGCTTCACGATCCATGCTAGGTTTGCTTCGAGGAGCGTCGTTTCCTCGTCGAGTTCGTGTCCGTAGAGGGCGTACCCTGCCTCCAGGCGCAGCGTGTTGCGCGCGCCGAGGCCCACAGGCACCAGGCCGTCGGCCCTGCCGGCTTCCAGGAATTCATTCCACACCCTCGCCGACTCGGAGGGAGGAAAGTAGAACTCAAATCCGTCCTCGCCCGTGTAGCCAGTCCGCGTCAGAAGCCCGTCTACGCCGCAGCACGTTGCGTGGCAGAACCAGTAGTAGCGCAATCCGGCCAGGTCTGCGCGTGTGAGGCGGGAGATAATCGCCGTTGATTTCGGCCCTTGCAGGGCAAGCTGCGAATAATCCGCGGAAACGTCCCGGACTTCGGCGTTGAACCGGTTGTTGCGTACCATCCAGGCGAAGTCCTTATCGGTATTGGCGGCGTTGACGCAGAGGAAGTAGTGCTCGGGTCCGAAACGGTGCACCAAGCAGTCGTCCACGGCGCTTCCGCGCGGGTCCATCAGGGCGGAGTACTGGGCCTGGAAATCCTCAAGGCGCGCAACGTCATTTGAGGTGACCCACTGCAGTAGCGCCAGCGCCTCGGGCCCGCGCACCTCAATCTCGCCCATGTGGCTGACATCGAACAGCCCTGCCGCGCCGCGCACGGCGAGGTGCTCGTGCGTGATGCCGGAGTATTCGACGGGCATATCCCAGCCGCCGAATTCCACCATGCGCGCGCCCAGTCCTCTGTGCACAGCGCTGAGCACCGTTCGCTTCAAGTTGACTGGGGCAGACACAGACAAGAAATCCCTCTCAAATATGCACGGTCGATGAGGACAGCCAAGCTAGCACAGTCATTGCGGAGGGGTCAAGGAACACACGCCTCGTCGTTTGGCAGTCCGGAGAGGGGCTCCACGACGCAGACGAGAGCCGTTGCTTTTGAGGTTCGGCTGCCTGAGAATATGGAAAGGAAGTAAGCGGAATTTATCGCCAACGACCGAGGCAGTGAACGCATGACATGGGTAGAATTCAAATGTGTGGTCTGTGACCAGACGGAGGAGCGTTGCACTTGCCTGAAATATTGCGCGCTCTGCCACTCCGACTACGGGCCCCGGCTGACCGAGGACGGGCAGTACTACTGCACGGATTGCCGGGAAGCCTGCGATTACAAAACGCAGGAACAGGTTCGGTCTCGCTGAAGGGCGCGATGCAGGGGCTGATGGCTCGGGGCAGAATGGTCCCCAGGACTGTGAGCGACCCATTGATTTCGAGCTCCCTTCCCTGTAGCATTTGATTCCGGCCTGATCACTTGGCGGCGTGGAAGCCGCAGCGGGCGAGAACATTCGCAGGCGAAGAAGAGGTCGGGCGGCCAGCCTCGGGATGTCACCACCATCGCGGATGATTCGTATCGCCGTCAGCAGCGAGCCCCGACTCCTGCACATCCTGAGGTGTGTGGTAAGATGCTTCGCTCAAGAGGTGGGCTTTACCGCCGAGGAGGCCGACAGCCTGAGCATGGCTATTGACGAGGCGGCCAGTAATATCATCCGGCATACTTACGGCAATAGTCATGATGCCCGGCTGGCGCTGGAGATTCGAACGTATCCCGACCGGATGGAATTCGCGCTGGAGGATTCGGGACCCAAAGTCCGGCTGGAGAGCCTCGAACCGCGCCCGCTCGACGAAGTTCGCCCCGGAGGGTTGGGCACGTACTTCATCAAGTGCTTCATGGATTCTGTCGCGTTTGATGAAAATTTCCAGGACGGAAACCGGCTGCAGCTCGTCAAGTACCTTCCACGGAAAGGCGTGGCGTGATGAGAGTCTTGGTAAGAAACGAGGTGGATGCAACCATCATTGATTGCACCGGCGAAGTGGATCTCTATTCGTCGCCGAAGCTGCGTGAGGCGCTGTTGCACGAGATGCGCGGGGCGAAGGCCAACGTCCTTCTCAACCTGAGCGGCGTCAGCTATATCGACAGCTCGGGCATCGCGACGCTGGTCGAGGGCTTGCAGCTCTCACAGCGGACGCAGACGCGTTTCGGTCTCTACGGTCTGCGGAACAACGCCCGCTCGGTTCTGGAACTGGCGCGCCTGACAAAGGTCTTCACGATTTTTGAAGACGAGCGGGAAGCGCTTACGAAGATTGCGTCGACACAGCCTTTTAGCGGCCTCGTCTAATCCGGATTCACGTCCTTGCAGCAGAGCAGGACTGGCGTCCTGGCCTTCATCGGCCGCAACACCCTGGGGCTGATTCGTTACGCGAGCGGCCTTGGCGAGCTCTCCGCCGCCACCGCCTACTGGGCGTTTGTGGCTCCCTTCCAGGGGCGCGGCCTGAAGGGCCGCAACACCCTCCACCAGATGGTGCTCACAGGCTATAGCGCCGTCCCTATCGTGGGCCTGATTTCGTTTTTCGTGGGGATGGTGCTGGCTTTTCAGGGTGCCTACCAATTGGAGAAGATCGGCGCGACCTACTTTGTCGCCGCACTGGTCGGGGTCTCGCTGACGCGCGAGCTTGGCCCGTTGATCACGGCGGTCGTTGTGGCGGGGCGCTCCGGGTCGGCCTTCGCCGCCGAAATCGGAACGATGAAGGTCAGCGAAGAGATCGACGCTCTGAACGTCATGGGGCTCAACGCGATCAAATACCTTGTCGTTCCTAAGCATCTCGCGATGATCGTGATGATGCCATGCCTCACGCTCCTTTCGGACCTGGCGGGCATTCTGGGTGGGGCATCATTCGGCATCGTCCAACTCGATCAGACGTTGAGAATGTACGTGCTGGCAACCCGCGACGCGCTGGTCATGCGCGACATCTCTACCGGGCTGGTCAAGAGCGTCATTTTTGGGTCGATCATCACTACGGTTGGGTGCCACGAAGGATTCTCGGTCCAGGGAGGAGCGGAGGGCGTGGGCAAAGCTACCACGTCCTCCGTGGTCGTTTCGATTTTCCTGGTCATTGTCGCTGACCTGGTGTTTACGGCAATCTTTTACTACACGGGTTCATGATGCACGGAGAAGTCCAGGGGCCGATGATCCGCGTTGCGGACCTCGTCACGCACTATGGCGAGCGTCGGGTCTTGAACCACGTCAGCCTGGAGATTCAGCCCGGCGAGACCATGGTGATTCTGGGCGGAAGCGGCACCGGCAAGTCAACGCTGCTCCGTCACATCGTGCGCCTGGAGATTCCCACTTCCGGCCACGTGTACATTAAGGGCGAGGATGTTTGCCACATGCCCGACCAGAAGTTCAACGCCATCCGCCAGAAAATGGGAATGCTTTTCCAGAGCGCCGCGCTTTTCAATTCGATGACTGTTGGTGAAAACGTCGCTCTGCCCCTGCGGGAATTGACGCGCCTTGAGGAGCCGACCATCCGCATCATGACGCGCATCAAGCTGGACCTCGTGGGCCTGAGCGGCTTCGAGAGTTTCATGCCCTCTCAACTGAGCGGCGGCATGAAGAAGCGGGCGGGACTGGCACGCGCCCTGGCCATGGACCCGGAAATCCTCCTCTTCGACGAACCCTCGGCGGGACTCGATCCCATCACCGCGGCGGGTATCGACAGCCTGATCCTGAAGCTCAAGCTGGCCTTCAGAATGACGATCGTGGTGGTGACGCACGAACTGGCCAGCGCCTTCATGATCGCCGACCGCATCACGGTGATGCAGGGCGGGGAGATCGTCGCCATGGGGACGCCGGAGGAAATCCGCAACAACCAGAATCCGCGCGTGCAACAGTTCCTGAACCGCGTTCCGGAGGACGAATCGCGCGACATCCAGGCCTACTTGCGGAACCTGACCGGGCCCGCGTCATAACCCGGGCCGGAGCACAGTGTCGTCGGCGCCACGGAGGCGCGGAAAATGAAGCGAACGTAGCGAGGGTGTGAGCATGGGCAACTCAAGAGGCGAAGAAGTCAAGGTCGGCGCTGTGGTCGTCGTGGGAGTTGCGGTGTTTCTGGCGGTGCTGGTTTCGGTAGGAGGAGTGAATCTCTTCCGCAAGCCTCGGGCCGCTTACACTACGAGCTTCAAATTTTCGGGTGGACTTGAACCCGGTGCCTTCGTGCGTTTCGGCGGTCTGAAGGTCGGCGTGGTCCAGTCGACAGAGATCGACCCGCAGGATTCGACGCGGGTGCGCATGAAGCTCGCCGTCAATCCCGGGACGCCCATCCACGTTGATTCCCACGCTAGAGTTTCCGCACTGGGTTTTCTCGGTGAGAACTACCTGGAAATTTCGCCCGGTACGCGCAATGCGCCCCTTCTCAAACCGGGCAGCGAGATCCCCGCCGAGGAAATCGCCCAGATCACCGACATCTTCAACAATGTGAACACGGCCACCGCCAATGCGAACACGCTGATCACCCACGTCGACGAGCGCCTGGTGGTCATTGCGGGCAAAGCCGACGAACTCCTCTCCAATTTCAACTCGGTGGTGAACGCGGAGAACCGCAAGCGCATAGACTCGATGCTCGCCAATATCGACGGCATCCTGGCGGAAGACCGCACCCCGCTCAAGAAGTCACTTTCGAATATCGAAACGGCGAGTGACAAGTTCGGCCCCACGATGGAGAATGCCAATCAGACGCTTGCTCAGACCAAAACTCTGTCGACCAACCTGAACGCTACGGTCGAAGAGAACCGCCGCGAGATCCGTGAAGTGCTGGTCAATCTTCGCACCTCGCTCGTGCAGGTTCGGGAACTGATGGGCGATATGCAGAACATGCTGGAAAACAACCGCGCCAACCTCGACGAGAGCTTGGAGAATATCCGCACGAGCAGCCAGAACCTCAAGGAATTCACCGACCAGGTCAAGCGCCAGCCCGGCAGCCTGATCCGGATCTCAAAGCAGAAGGACCGCGTCCCGCCCACCGGCAAATAGCCACGCCGGGAAGGGGAGAGCTTCTGCGGTGAGAGCACTCCGCGCGGAACCTCTATTTTCGAATGGCTTCAAGAAGGGCGGCGCGAACGCGCGCGGAGGGCTTGGGCGCCTTGCGGGTTCGGAATTGGCGGCAGGCGCCAATAGTGGTCTTCAGATTCTCGATATACGCGAGGCACGGTTGGCAGTCTTGCAGGTGGCGCTCCAGCTCGCTGCATTCCTTCACGCGCAATTCACCGTCGAGATATTGGGAGAGGGCGGCGAAGATTTCTCTACAGCGTCGGTCAGGCATGGTTTCTCCGCATGGCAGCGCCGCCCTTCAGGGCGTCAGCCGGCAGATGAAAGCCCGGCGCAGCCCCTCTACGAAAGAGCTCTTCCAGTTCATTCCTCACAAACACGCGGGCGCGGTGCAGTCGCATCTTCACCGTGTCCTCGGAGATCCCCAATACCTCGGCGACTTCCCGGGTGTTTAGCTCCTCCATGTCGCGCAGGATGAGGACCAGCCGGTAGTGCTTGGGTAGCGCGCGGATGGCCTTCTCCAGGCGGGCCCGCAACTCACGGTCGAGGACAATCTGCTCTGGCGTGACGCCCCAGGACCGGGGTTCGTCCCGGTCACCGGCTTGGTGTCGCGGCATTAATTCATCGAGGGAAAGCATCTCGACAGGGGCGAATTTGCTTTTGCGCCGGCTCATCAGACACTGCGATTTGGCCACCTTGTAGAGCCAGACGGCCAGGGCGCGCGCGTCGGGAAACTCCTTCAGGGAGCGCGCCAAGCGAATGAGCGTCTCCTGGGCGGTGTCTTCGGCATCGTGCGTGTTGCCGCAGACCTTCATGCCAAACGAGTACACCGCGGTTTGGAGGGACTCGATCGCGCGCTCGACAGCCTGCGGGTCGCCGCTTTTCAGGTTTTCCAGCGCGTTTTCAACCTGTGCGTTCATGGACCTTCTACTGAGTCTTCAGCCGCGCTTGAGCTTTTTCCGACTTCATCCTCCATCCTAGCACAGGCCTTGGGGCTGTGAATTTGGTCACAGGCGGAGGCCCGTCCGCGCGGTGCAGAAGACGACATTCTGTCCTTACGGTCGTGGCATAGTCAGCCCTCTCCAATACGGTCCAACATCAACCCATCCATCATCAGACATATAGTCGGTCTGGAATTTCCTGTTACCTTTCGCGCGCAACTGCATTTATTCCGGTGAGGCAGGAAAGTTGCTCCACTTTTGAGTATGAGCGGGGCATCAACCAGTGCCGCAGCACCGGTCTGTGACGGCCGAGGCTCTATGATCCAGCTTTTCTGCTGGAAGTCTCAATCAGGCGAAATGAGGTAAACCATGATTCAAGGCAAGGTGAGGCTAACGACCCTCGAAGGCACACGGCGCCAGTTAGTGGCCGAGTCGGGAACTGGCCACGCCTTCGTGATGGACGATGCGGAAGGCCATACCGGCCCCAAGCCCATCGAATTTGCGTTGCTGGCGCTCGGCGGCTGCACCGCCTTCGACGTCATCAGCATCCTGCGCAAGAAGCGGCAGCAGGTGACCGGCTACGAGATCGAACTGTGCGCCGAGCAGCGCAGCGAGCCGCCCAACTACTTCACGCGGGTGGAGATCAAGCACCGACTGTGGGGCCGGATCGACCCCGAGGCCGTCAAGTCGGCCATTCATCTTTCCGAGACCAAATATTGCTCGGTCGGCGCCATGATTGGCAAAACGGCCAGAATTGAGTCCACATTCGAAATCATTCCGGAGGCGACGGCCGAAGACTCCGCCGAGGCGGCATAATGAAAAAGTTCAGTCTTTGGTCGATGACTTTTTGGCTAGCCGCAGGGATTGCGCCCTCGCTGCTCGCACAGGCGCCTCCGAGCGCGCCGGCCCCACTGACGCTGCCGGATGCGATGAGGCCTTAGGCGCACTCGCGTTCGCCGACGAATGACAACACAGAAGGAGGATGTATGGAATTGAATCGGTGGCTTCGACTCGTAGCAGGGATCTTCGTCACTCTCAGCGTGGTGCTGGGATTCCTGGTGAGTCCGAAATTCTTCTACTTTACCGGGTTTGTGGGGCTGAACCTTTTTCTGTCCGCCTTCACGAACTGGTGCCCCATGATGGCGTTTCTGCGCAAGTTGGGCGTTCAGGGCTGACCGCGTCCCGACGTGGCGGCTCGAGTTCCTCGCGCTCGCGGGGGGCGGCAAAGCGCCGTTACGTCAAAGTGGCCCAAGGCCGGTACGCGCGACCGCGTTGACCGGGCTTGGGGCCTGTGGTACCGTCAAACGGCGCTGGGCTCGCACCGGCAATTGGCCGGCAGCTTCAGCCGGGCCGGATGATTTCCCTAGTTATTCCCACATACAACGAGGCGGCGGTTATCGAGGAGACTCTGCGGCGCTCCGCCGAGGTACTGGCGGCGTGCGGCGAGCCGTTCGAGCTGATTGTCGTGGATGATGCGAGTCCCGACGGGACAGCAGAGCGCGCCAGGCAGCTCGCCTCCGAATTGCCCGTGCGGGTGCTGCGGCGCGAAGGTGAGCGCGGACTGGCTACGGCGATCGTGGCGGGGTGGAAGATAGCGCGCGGTGACGTGGTCGGCGTAATGGACGCGGACCTCCAGCATCCACCGGAAGTCGTCTGCCGGCTACTCGCCGCCTTGCGTGCCCACAACGCCGATCTGGCGGTGGCCTCACGGTACTGTCCTGGGGGCGGAACCGAGGGCTGGTCGTGGTTCCGCCGCCTGGTTTCTTATGCTGGGATGAGAGTGGGGGCGTCGGCGCTCCCCTGGACGCTCGCGGAAGCGACCGACTCGGGGTCGGGAATGTTCCTGGTGCGCACGAAAGTCCTGGAAGGCATCGAGTTGAAGCCATTGGGTTTCAAAATGCTCATGGAAGTTCTGGCCCGAGCGCGCTACCAGTCTCTGGTGGAAGTCCCCTACGTTTTTCGCGCCCGCCGGCTCGGCCAGTCGAAGCTCGGCGCGCGGCAATCCGTTGAATATTTGCTTCACCTGCTGCGGATCGCACGCTTTTCCGGTGAACTGAGAGCATGGATTCTTTATGCGCTCTCGGGGCTTGCCAGCGCGCTGGTTTATGTCGCTGCACTCAACGAACTGGCGGAGCACGCGGGGTGGCCGCTCCTCCTCGCGCTGCCGGTTTCCATCCTGTTGGGGTTGCTCGTCAGTATTGTTGCGGACGACCTGATCACGTTCCGCGGGCGAGGCGCGAGTGCTGTGAAGCCACCCAGTCTCGGCGGGCGGCTGATTGGCTACGGGCGGGCTTGGCTCTCGGGAGCTTTCCTGAATGCCGGCGTCACTCTTCTGGGGCGGAGCATTGGATTGGAACTCTGGGTGGCGGCGATCCTTGGCGTGCTGGCGACGCTGCCCTGGAATTTCCTTTTTGCCGTGCCGGGGATTTGGGAAATCTGGCGAATGGCACCGTCGCGTAAGATTGCTGCCACGGGCAATTCTTAACCCGACTTCTTGGATCAGAATTTGTCGCCTGTCACCGAATCCGGAGTCTCACCCTCGTTGAGCGAGCCCGGCGGACTGAGGGCCCGCCTGCCCGGCTCGGCGGCGCGCCACGTCTGGTTCGCGGCCGCAATGCTCCTCACCCTCATCCGCGCCCTGCCCAACATCAGCTATCCCATTGCCCGCGATCAAGCGGTGTACTGCGTGTTGGGCCGGGGCTTGCTGGAAGGGAAACAGCTCTACATCGATTATTGGGATAATCGCTCGCCTGGCCTGGCGTACATCTATGCGGCTATCGTCAAGGTGTTTGGCCCGGTAATGTGGTGCGTGGGCGCGGTGGATATTCTCTGGCTGTTGGTCATTGCCTATTTCATTTTCCGCTTCACTGAGCGTTATCTCGGCCCTGCGGCCGCGGCGATCTCGGTCGCCGTCTATGTCAGTTGGCACGCCTACGCGGGCTACTGGCAGGCCGCGCAGGCGGAAACCTTCTTGATGGCCTTCGTCTTCGCGGCGTTCTTCCTTGTCGCCCGCAAGGATCGATGGATCAAGCTGCGCCACTTTGCCGCCGGCGTGATGTTTGGCGCCGCTTTTTGGACCAAGTACAACGGCGGGGCGCTGCTGCCCGTTGTCATTCTGCTACCCTACCTTCAAACTTCGGAGTTGGACGCGCGTCCGGCACGGCTTGGCTTGACGATACCCGGGCGGCAATGGCTCGCACGCACAGTGATCTTTGGCGCGGGCTTCCTGCTCTCCATCGGTGTCGTATTTCTCTATTTCTGGCATGTCGGCTCGCTCGCGGAATTTCATTATCAGCAATTTGAGATCTTGCCGCGCTATATGGCGACAGCCGTGGCTCGGACTTCCCACCTCTGGCTTTGGAGTCTCCTGCAGACCGAGGCGGTCCTGGGATTTCTAGCGGAGGCGGGCATGGCCGCGGCGCTCTACGTCGCCTGGAGGCAGCGGGACCTCGCGCGTATGGCGCCGATCCTGGTGGCGGCTGCCCTGGGCTATCTTTCCGTGGCGGCGCAAGTGCGGTTCCACGCCTATGGATTCGAGACTTGCCTGCCGTTCCTCGCTATGGCCTGGGGATACCTGGCCGTGAAGACCTTTCATCGCTTTGGCGCGATGGCCCGGGCCTGCGCTAAGAGAGGCTGGCGGGTGGCGCAGGTGTTGATCTGGGTCGTGTTGGCGAATGTGATTGGCTGGGTTGTGTCGGGACAGGCGATTGAGATCCGCAGTCATTACCAGGCTCTCGCCACGTGGTGGCGGGCGCCGGAGGCGTCCTATGGTTCCTACCCGTGGTCGAACCCCATCTCGCACTTCGCCGACCAGATGCAGGTTGTCGAATACTTGCGGCGGAACACCCGGCCCGGGGAAAACGTCTTTGTCTGGGGCAGCGAGCCGTTGATCTATTTTCTGACCGGCACCTGCCAACCCACGCGCTTCGTCCTCAATCTGCCGCTGATTTCTCCCTGGTCGCCTCCGGCATGGCGGGACGAAGTGGCGGCCGACCTGCAGAAATTCCCGCCGCGTTACTTCATCGTGGCACGGGATGACGCCTTGCCTTACATCGCATTTCATCCCTGGGATTCGGAGGAATTTCTGCAAGCGTATCCGGAGCTTGCGATCTTCCTGGCGGATGATTACGAACTCGCGCAGAAGCTCGAGTTTTTCAAGATCTACCGGAGAAGGGAGCTTCCAGGCGCGATGGCATCT
Source organism: Terriglobia bacterium (assembly GCA_049515175.1). Taxonomy (GTDB): domain Bacteria; phylum Acidobacteriota; class Terriglobia; order UBA7540; family UBA7540; genus JACQNR01. The sequence continues at coordinate 914 of JBEKUI010000120.1, read as the reverse complement.
TCCACATTGCCGCCGCCTTGCCGCTGAGAAGGCGGGCGCCGCAGGTCTGGTGCAATGTCCATCCTGACAACTGCCATGAGCGCAGGTTCCTCTGGTCGCCGAACGCGCCTCGTCTGGCTCCTGATTTCGCTAGGCCTGGTGTTGGTGCGGGCGCTGCCCAACTTGAACTATCCCATCGGGCGCGACCAGGCGACTTATCTGGTCATTGGCGAGGGACTGCTCCACGGCCAGCGGTTGTATCTCGACTTATGGGACAACAAGCCGCCGGGGATTTTCCTTCTCTACGCGCTTATCGTAAAAGTGTTCGGTCACGTCATGTGGAGCGTGGCTGTGGTGGACATCCTCTGGCTCCTGGCTGTTTCCTATCTCATTTTCCGGTTCGCAGAAAAATACGCGGGCCCCGCCACGGCGGGCGTCGCGGTGGTTTGGAACGCCTTCTGGCACTGCTGGGCTGGATATTGGGAAGCGGGGCAGGCGGAAACATTCCTGGTCCTTTTCGTGCTCGGTGGCTACTTGCTGATGAGACACGAAGAAAGCGCGAGGTGGCCGCGGCATATCGCCGCCGGATTGCTCTTCGGGGCGGCATTCTGGCTGAAATACAACGCCGTCGCCTTTCTTCCATTCCTTGTCTTGTTTCCATTCCTTGACTGGAGCGGTCTCGACAAGGTCCCGCGTCGCCTATCCTTGATTTTGCCCTGGCGGGGGTGGCTGCGCCGCGTCCTGCCGCTGGTGGCGGGCTTCGCGCTTGCGCTGTTTGCGGTTTTGGGATTTATCGCGTTTTCGGGTGCTTGGGGGGCCATGAAGGAAGTGCAGTTTGAGGTGCTGCCGCGCTACTCGGCGATGGCTCTGGCGCGCACCCCTCACTATGTCTTCTGGCTTCTGGGCCAAACAGAGTTTTCGCTGGGCTTTGCCAC
>JBEKUI010000119.1:0-17230 GCA_049515175.1 Terriglobia bacterium | reverse complement strand
CAGCAATCAGGATCTCGCCTCCCACATCGGCACAGTGCGCGAGCTCGTCTCGCGTAACCTCAGCCGCCTACAAGCCGAGGGCCTCATCAAGATGGAGGGCAAGACCCTCGTGATCCCTGATGTCGAAGCATTGCGCGCGGAAATCGACCGCAGTGAATAGGGCCATTCCTTAGGGCCGCCTTCCTGCAATTCGAAAACTAAGAGCTGAGAGCTTGGTCGAGGTCGGCGATCAAATCCTCGACGGCTTCCACGCCTACCGACAATCGCACCAGGCCGTCCGTGATGCCGATGGCGAGACGCTGGTCACGTGGGACGGCGCGGTGGCTGGTCGAGGCGGAATGCACGATCAGCGACCGCGTGTCCCCGAGGCTCGCGGCGCGAGCGAAGAGAGTGACCCGGTCCATCACTTTCTTGCCGCTGTCATAACCTCCCTTCACTTCAAAGCTGATCATGGCGCCGAAGGCAGTCATCTGCCGCTTGGCGGTTTCGTGCCCGGGATGCTTTGGCAAACCAGGATAGTTTACATGCTCGACGCGCGGGTGTCGGCTGAGAAACTCGGCGATTCGCTCCGCATTCGCGCAGTGCGCGGCCATGCGGAGATGCAGCGTGCGGATGCCGCGCAGAATAAGCCAGGCGTTGAACGGGCTGATCACGCCCCCGAAATCGCGGATGATTTCGTGAATCAGAAAGGAGATGTAATCCTTGGGTCCGACGACCATTCCGCCCATCGCGTCGCCGTGTCCGCACAGGTATTTTGTGGCGGAGTGCACCGAAACCGTGACGCCATGCGCCAGCGGCCGCTGCAAGGCCGGGGAAGCGAAGGTGTTATCGATCACGGTAGGAATTCCCCGCGCCATGGCCATGGCCGCCAGGGCCGCGATATCGACAATCTCCAGCGTGGGATTGCTGGGCGTTTCGAAGTAGATGAGGCGGGTGTTGGGCCGGAGGGCGCGCTCGAAATCCTCCAGGCGCGACGAGGGGACGAAGGTCGTCGCCGCGCCCATACGTGGCAGCTTGGTGTTGAGGAAGTTGTAAGCCGCGCCGTAAAGCGACCGCGCCGCGACCACGTGATCGCCCGCTTTGACGTAACCGAGGATGGCGGAGGAGATGGCCGCCATGCCGCTCGCGAACGCCAGCGCCGCCTCGCCCTGTTCCAGTGCGGCGACTTTCTGCTCCAAGGCGCGAATAGTCGGGTTGCCGTAACGCGTGTACATGTAGCCGAACTTCTCTTCCCCATAGACCGCTGCCATCTCATCCGCGTCGGCGGCGACAAACGTGGTGGACTGGTAAATGGGAGTGTCGAGCGCACCCGTGGCGGGGCAGGGAGTTTCGCCCGCGTGGACTGCCAGCGTCGCAAACTGATGTCGGTCTTTCATCGCACACCTCGGAGGTTGTCTAGTGTTGGAAGTTCCTGTCAAACAGCAAGAGTAGCCTGAGGTTCCGTCCGAGAAAAGAGCCAGTCATACGAGATTGCGGCGAGACAATCATGGCCTTCCCCCTCGACCGGCCAAGGAGATGTGATCCGGGGGTAAGGTCCCGTGAGGGGGAATCGAGCCGAGGGCTATTCTGGTTCGCTTGCCGGCCACACGCGCCCGAAGAGCCGCTTGACAGGGGGATGGGAAATGAATTGAGATGGTGAGGGCAAAGCTCGAGTTGTTGTTGGGGGGGTCGAGGATGGCTAATTGTCCAGAATGCGAAGCGGCGATCGATGTGGATGCCGAGGACGTCGAAGAGGGTCGGCGGCTGGACTGCCCCGAGTGCGGCGCGGAACTCGAAGTGGTGAACACCAACCCTCTGGAATTGGAAGTGATCTCCTCCGGTAGCGAGGAAGACGAAGGAGGGGGCAGCTGGTGAGGTGTGGGATGGTGGGGCCTGCGGCAAGAAACAGCAGTGCGGTAAGAAGTCTTGATCTTTGGGTCCTGGCGGCGGCTGTGATGGTCACCGCTTGGGCGCTCGGCATGAGTGCCCCCCCGCTCGCAGCGAAGGACAACAAGCCGACACGGCTGGTTACTGGAATCGTCTCCGACGAGGCGGACAATCCCATTGCCGGAGCAACCGTCACGCTGACCGACCTGCAAACGGGCAAGAAGAGCGCCTCTTATACTTCCGAAGAGGGCAGGTATCAATTCTCCGGGCTCGAATTCACCCGCGATTATGAGGTACAGGCGACACACAAAGGTCTTTCGTCCAAGGTGCGCCGCGTCAGCACGATCGACCCGCGAAGAAACATCACCTTCAATTTGCGAGTCCCTCCTCCGAAAGACGAAGAGTAAGAGCGGTTCCCTCCCGAGTTATCCCATCGCCCGACCGGGTGTCTCCTTTCAGGCCCCTTTGGCCTCAATCGGGAACCACCACGCGCAGCACGCGAGGTGCGGCTTCGATCACCGCGGGGAGTTTCTGGACGAACTCTCCATCGGCGTAAAGCTCCAACGGCTGGGGGGAGTCCATGGTGAGTCGCGGCATCTGGAAATATTGGATGCGTGGGTGCGCCAGGTGGGTGCCGCGATAGACGCGCGGAATCCAGGGGAGCAGCCGCCATTTGCTCATGGCGGGGATCAGACAAACGTCGAGCAGGCCGTCGTCGGAGCGGGCGCAGGGTGTGACGCGGAGGCCCCCTCCATAAAAGGGGTGGTTCCCCACCAGCACGGCGATGACATTTCCGGAAAAACTGAAACCTTCGGCGTGGACCTCCATAGGCTGAGGTCTGTAATCCTTCAGGCAGCGCAGAATCGCCCACGCATACGCCGCTGTCCCGCGAAGGTTCTGCGCCTGCTCGTTGACGTAGCGCGCCGCCATGGAGTCGAGCCCGGCCCCCGCCACGGCGGCGAAAACCCTTGAGCCGACGCGGCCCAGATCGATCGACTTGGTCCGGCCGCGAAGCAGCGTCGCCGCGGCCCGCCGTGGGTTGCTGGAGATCCCAAGCCCCAGGGGAATGTCGTTGCCAGTTCCCAGGGGAATGATCCCGAGCGGGATCTCCCCTCCATGCAGCTCGTTGATTACGTGATGGTGAGTTCCGTCACCACCCGCGGAGACCACGACGTCCGGCTGCTCGGCGCGCGCCTGGCGCGCCAGCTCGTGGAGATGCTCAGCACTGCGACTCTCGCGAATTTCCGGATCGACTCCGCCCCGCCGCAACACTTCCACCGCCAGCGCCAGCTTGCGCCGCGCACTGCCCCGGCCCGCCGCAGGATTGAACAGGATGATGATTCTCAAGGGTCGGCGAAAGGATGCAGAAACGGATGAACGAAGTCAAGTAAGGGACGCAACCCGCTGTGAGCTGCAGCGGCTAGACATTCTCATATGCGTGCAGGAAATCATCCCTAGGAATCCCCGCCTGCGTGCAAATGCCTCTTAGGGTTGACGCCCTCAGGTTGGGATGATTGGGCATGGTTAGTGGGGTGCTCGTTCCGTCCGGATTCGCTCGGACCATGGAAATGTGTTCACGCTCGCGGATCACTTGGAATCCCAAGGCCTGAAGCGCCTTTAGGACTTTATTCTTTGGGGCATCAACAGGGAACTTGGCCACTAGACTTCCACGGCGGCTTCAGTCACGAACGCTTCTAGGACAGGGGGTTGACTCTCGAGCATGTCGGCCCCGAAGGTTTCAATGTGGAACTTGATTGCTGACCTGACGTCGGCCACCGCTTCTTCGTAGGTCGCGCCTTCCCCGATGACTACACCCTTGATTCCCAGTGGGTAAGCAATGTAACCGTCGGAGTGTTTCTCAACGATAATCTTGATCTGGCGCATGACCGCTAATCCCTACCTGAGTTTAGCATGGAATATTGCCAAAGGCTTCGGTTGTGATCAGCCCCGGGCAAACACAACTTTTGCCATTCGACGCCCCACCCGAACCGTGAGGACGGAGTATTTCTGTGGGTCAATCACCAAGGCGGGATCGGTGAGCGGTTGCCAGTCGGGCTGCCCGGAGTCACCAACACTCATGGACACCGCCCCCTCCTTAATCTTGCGCTCGGCTTCCGCCCCCGACGCGGCTAGCTCAAGCCGGGCGAGAAAGCGAGTGATCTTCACTGGGGATGTATCCATATAGAACTTTTCTGGCACGTTGGACGGGACACTCTTTGCCTGGAATTGCCTTTCAAAATCCGCCTGCGCGAGTGCGGCGCTCAAAGAGCCATGGAAGTCCCTGACAATTTGGAAGGCAAGCTTCTTCTTCAAAGCCAAGGGATGAGCTGTACCGGAGCCCACATTGTTCCCCAGTGCTTCAATCTCGGCTGGCGTCATATCCGTCAGCAGCAGGTAGTACCGCCACATCATTTCGTCGGAGATGGACATGATCTTGCCGAACATTTCGGCGGGAGGTTCGTTGATGCCCACGTAATTGCCGAGCGACTTCGACATCTTCTGCACGCCGTCGAGTCCTTCGAGGATGGGCATGGTCATGATGACCTGCGGCGCTTGGCCATACTCCGCTTGAATCGTGCGGCCCACGAGCAGATTGAATTTCTGATCCGTGCCGCCCAATTCGACATCGGCTTCGAGCGCCACCGAGTCGTAGCCCTGTGCGAGCGGGTAAAGCAGCTCGTGAATGGCGACGGGACGCTGCTCTTTCATGCGTTTTGAGAAATCATCACGCTCGAGGATGCGGGCCACGGTGTATTTAGAACAGAGCCTGACCCATTCGAGGCTGGTCAGCTTGCCGAGCCAGCGGTTGTTGAAGTCGATGACGGTTTTCTCAGGATCAAGGATCTTGAAGACCTGCTTCTTGTAAGTCTCGGCGTTGGCCGCCACCTGCTCGGGCGTCATCGGCTTGCGAGTCACGTTTTGCCCCGACGGATCGCCAATCAGCCCGGTGAAATCTCCGATCAGGAAAATCACCGTGTGGCCGAGGTCCTGAAAGTGTTTGAGCTTGCGGATCACCACGGTGTGGCCAAGATGAATGTCCGGCGCGGTGGGATCAAAGCCCGCCTTGACGCGCAGCGGCTTTCCGGCCTTGGCGGCGCGTTCGAGTTTGGCGCGGAGCTCCTCCTCGCGAATCGTCTCCTCGGCGCCTTTCGTGAGGTAAGCAAGTTGTTCGTCGATCGTCATGCTGTCCAATGGGCTCTCGCCGAATGGCGCGCGAGGCCAAACAGAATCATACAAGCCTGAAGGGAGTTCCGCGCAGAAAAGTTGCGGGGCGGCTCGTGGAGGATCAGACCATCAGCAATCCTCGCGGACGCAAGCGCGGTGGAGCGCGGTGTTCCCAAAGCAGATTGTCCTTACAGCGACCCGCTCACTGTCTGAGCAGCACTCGCCGGCCCTCGATGCGGATCTTGTCCTCTACGACCAAGCAGACGGCTTCTGTGTAAATCCGATGCTCTTCTTTCAGAATTCGGGCCGCCAGGGTCTCCGGCGTATCGTTATCGAGGATGGGCACCACGGCCTGCGCCACGACGGGGCCCGTATCCACACCTTCATCGACGAAGTGAACGGTACATCCCGTGAACTTCACACCGTACTCGAGCGCCTGCTTCTGCGCCTCGACGCCGGGGAACGACGGCAGGATCGCCGGATGGATGTTCAGGATACGGCCCTTGAATTCGCGGATGAAGTAGGACGTCAGGACGCGCATGAACCCCGCGAGACAAACCAAATCGACTTTGTATTGGCGCAATGCCGCGACAAGTTCGCGCTCAAAGGCTTCGCGTTCTTTGCCCTTGGACGGAATGCAAACGGCGTTGAGTCCCATTTGACGGGCGATGGCGAGGCCCGCGGCTTCTTCCTTGTTGCTGATGACCACGCCGATCTCAGCCGGGATCTTCCCCGCCTGTACGTTGCGCGCGATGGCTTCGAAGTTCGAACCGCGACCGGAAATCAAAATGCCGATTTTCTTCATGGGTTATCTCTCAGATGAATGCACACAGGGTGGCGAATCTTCCGATTCGCTGCGAGGATTCTTGCCTAGGCTTCGACGTATTTGACGCATGGCCGGCCACGGACGATCCGGCCAATCATCCAGAACTTCTCCCGTTTCCTCTTGAGCGCGTCGGCAACTCGCGGCAGATCCCGTTGCGCGACGATGAGCGCCATCCCGACGCCCATGTTGAATGTCCGCAGCATGTCGTCCAGCGGGACATTGCCGAGCCGGCCGATGAGATCGAAGATCGGCAAGACTGGCCACGAACCCAGCCGAATCTCCGCCCGACAGCCGGAGGGTAGAATGCGCGGCGTGTTATCCGTCAGTCCTCCGCCCGTGATATGGACGATTCCCTTCAGCAGCCGCGCCTGGAGCAGCGGCTCAACAATGGGCCAATAGCACCGATGTGGCTCAAGAAGCACATCGCCGAGAGGGCGCCGGAGTTCAGCGAAGGGCTCGGTCAGGCTGAGGCCCTGCCGTTCGAGCAGAACCTTGCGCGCCAGCGAATAACCATTGGTGTGCAGGCCGCTGGAAGCGAGGCCCAGGATGACATCTCCGGGTTTGATTCTGCTGCCGTCGATGATCTCGCGGCGCCGCACGCAACCGACAATGCACCCGGCGAGGTCATACTCGTTTTCGGGATAGAAGCCGGGCATCTCGGCGGTTTCACCGCCAATCAGAGCGCAGCCCACGGCGCGGCAAGCTTTTGCCAGCCCGCCCACGATATCGGTGACGACTTCCGGATGGAGCTTGCCCGTGGCGAGGTAATCCAGAAAGAAGAGCGGTGCGGCGCCGTGCACGGCGATGTCGTTCACGCAGTGGTTGACGATATCCAGGCCGACGGTCGTGTGGCGATTGAGCGCGAAGGCGATCTTGAGCTTCGTGCCCACGCCGTCCACGCTGGAAATCAGCACGGCGTCGCGGGGCAGGCCGGCGAGCGAGAAGAAACCGCCAAACGCGCCCACATCTTTCAGCACCCGGCGGCTGAACGTCTGGCGGGCGAGCTGTTTGATTCTGGCTTTGGCCCGGCTGGCGGCGTCGATATCCACACCGGCGTCACGGTAGCGCATGAGATTCGCAAGACTTCGCTGGTTGAGATGATGGGTCCTTAACGCATCCGGCTGAACCGGCGCGGGGAACCAGAAAGCAGTATAGACGGATTAGAAGATTTTTCCAGTCCTGGACCAGCGTGTCTTGGTCAGGAAGTTCCAGGCGATGGAGAGATTGAACCGGATGCGGTCGCGGATCTCTTCCGCCGTCCAGTCCCGGGTTGGGGCGTCGTAAGACCAATACACGAAGAGGGGCTCGCCCACCACCGCATCCTCCGGCACGAAGCCCCAGAAGCGGCTATCGAGGGAATTGTTGCGGTTGTCGCCCATCACGAAGATATAGCCGGGAGGAACGTGCAGCCCGTCCTTCTCGATGAACTGGGCCATCCCGCGCGCCCAGGAGGGATCGAGTCCCCAAGCCGCCGGCAGGGTGGGAATCTGATGCAGTGGGGGAGGGAAATTGTCGTACAAGGGATTAAAACGAGAGTACTCGTACTGGGCGTAGGGCTCCTCGAGGGGCTTGCCGTTCACGGACACTCTGCGGTTGACGATTTTCACAACGTCGCCGCCCAACCCGATGGCCCGCTTGATGAACATGACCGAGGGGTTGAGGGGGTAATGGAATGCCACAATCTCCTGCCGTTTTACGGACTTGAAGGGTGGCACCCGGCAGGAGGTGTACGGAAGGCGCGGCCCGTAGAGAATCTTGTTCAGAAATACGTGGTCGCCAACCAGGATCGTGTTCTCCATCGACTCGGTGGGAATCACCGTGGCTTCCGCGATGAAGGTCCGCGTCAAGAGGACCAAAGCGAGGACCCCTGCCAGGGAGCGAACCGCCTCCCAGAAGCCGTCATGACGCGATGGTTTTTCGGGGGCGGGAGGCGGCGGAGGGCCTTCGGCTTCCGGTGACGGCTCGGCCGCGGGCTGGTTTTCTAGGGGGTCCATCTAATCTCTCTGACGGAGCGCAAGGAGCGGCTCCTGAATGACCGTGGGATAATTGGCCGTGTAGCAGGCCAGGCAGAACCGGTTGTCGGTATCGCCCACGGCCTTGCGCAGGTTGTCGAGCGAAAGATAACCCAGGCTGTCCGCGCCGATGTATTGCCGAATCTCTTCCACGCTGTGAGTCGATCCGATCAATTCCTTCCTCGTCGGGGTATCGATCCCGTAATAGCAGGGCGAAATCGTGGGCGGGCAACTGATCCGCATGTGCACTTCTTTTGCCCCGCCTTCCCGTACGATGCGCACGATCTTGCGGCTGGTTGTCCCGCGGATGATGGAATCGTCCACGAGCACCACGCGTTTTCCCTCCAGCAGGCTGCGGACGGGATTGAGCTTCAGCTTGACGCCGAAATCGCGGATCGCCTGGCTGGGCTCGATGAAGGTGCGGCCGATGTAATGATTGCGGATCAGCGCAATCTTCATGGGGATGCCGGACTCTTCCGAAAAGCCGGTGGCCGCCGGAACCCCCGAGTCGGGCACGGGAACGACCATGTCGGCATCGACGGGATGCTCCTTCGCCAGAAAGCGCCCGAGCTGTTCGCGGCTGTCCTGCACGGAGCGGCCGAAGACCACGCTGTCGGGCCGCGAGAAGTAGACATGTTCGAAAATGCACTGCGCGGGCTTGGCGGGCGGAGCAAAACGCAGCGAAGTGACGCCGCGCTTGTCGAGGATTACCATCTCACCCGGCTCCACGTCGCGGATCGGCGTGGCGTTGATGAGGTCGAAAGCGCAGGTCTCCGAGGCGAGCACGTAGGCGCCGTCGAGCTTGCCAAGGGTCAGGGGGCGGAAGCCGCGCGGGTCGCGAATCCCGTAAATGCTGTCCTTAAACAGCGCCACGAGTGTATAGGCGCCCTCGATCCGATCGAGGGCGTCGGCCATCGACTCCGGCAAGCCGTTGTGCTTCGAGCGCGCGAAGTAGTGGAGGATGACTTCCGTGTCGCTGGTGGTTTGGAAGATGTCACCGCGACTTTCGAGGTCGCGCCGGATGCTCGAGGCGTTGACGAGGTTGCCGTTGTGGCCGAGGGCGACCTGGCCCTTCTGGCAAGTCACCATCAGCGGCTGGGCGTTCTTCACCACTGTGTCGCCGGCCGTCGAGTAGCGGGTGTGGCCGATGGCGTAGGGTCCGACCAGGCTCGCCAGCACCTCCTGGTTGAAAACCTCTTGGACGTGCCCCATCTCCTTGTGGCAGATCAGGCTCTCGCCGTTCGATACTGCAATGCCGGCACTCTCCTGGCCGCGGTGCTGAAGCGCGTAGAGACCCAGGTAGACCAGCTTGGCCGCCTCGGGGTGGCCGAACACGGCAAATACACCACAATGGTCGTGGAACTTGTCGTCTGGAAGAGAGATGGATGGGAAGAGCTGCGAAGCCGGTTGCAAAGAATTCTCTCCGCGCTTTAGTGAAGCCTCTCCACGAGATGTTCCGGGAACTCCCGCCGTCGCAGCTGCCAACTCGCCGACCCTTCTCGCCAGCCGCTGCAAGAGGAGCAATCTCTATTTTGCCTTTAACCGTGGATGGGTGCAACAGGTTTCTCCCGCGAACGCCGGGCGGGACGGCACCGTCCTGCCTGCCTGCAGGTTGATGCTCCAGCCTTTACCGGCGAATCCGGACTCTCCCTTCGGTGCGGACTACGAGGGCATTGCGCAGCGATTCAGGCGAGCATGCAGCCAGAAAATCCCTGAGAATTGGCACCACGTGCCCGGGAGTCTGAGGCTCCAACCGCAGGCGAATGATGCCGGGATGAGGCACGCGGTTCCAGATGGCTCGTTCCGCGAAATCCGCATCGAACGTCACAATGGCCAGATCCTTCTCGTTGGCCCAGCGGAAAATGGCGGCATCGTCACGCTCACTCAAACCCACTTCACTGGCATGAGTGGCCACGTGTCCGGCCCCGCGCAGGGCCTCGGCGACCTCAATCCGAACATTCTGGTCAATGAATAAACGGTGCATCAATCGCGGAGGGCTGCAAGCTCGGTCGACTCAATAGTGTCCTTCGCGAACTGGATCGCAGCCCGAATGTCTTCATTCGTAAGACCTGGGAAGCCCGTCTTGATGGAATCAAAGGATTCCCCCGCGCTGAGTTGGCTCAGAATAGAGGTCACCAGAATCCTCGTGCCACGGATCACCGGTTTCCCGCTACAAATCGAGGGTTCGATCTCGACGCGATCCTGATAAACCATCTCAATCCTCTTAGCTTTATTCTAAAACATAATCGCCATGAAAGATATCCCGCCGGGGCGGCAGGCTCACCAGTCCCGACAGGGGGGTTGCTGAAGGGGCTTGAAGGTGGCACCTCGCTCTCGCCACCACCCGTGCCACTGCCCTTGCAGGCGGGATGATTCCGCGGCGGGTGCCGTCCCCGAGAGGGCGAACGACTGGCCGGTCAGGTTCTGCAGGGCGAAGTTCGCCACTTGGCGGACTGGTGCTTCCGGATCGTTCAACATGGCGATGAGGGCGGGGATGGCGTCTTTGCTTTGCAGGTTGCGCAAACCCAGGATGGCATTGACCCGGTCATTGGTCGCCGCAGTGTGCAGCCACTCGAAGAGCGCCTGGTTCGCCCGTGGGTCTTGGAAGAACCCTAGGGCGCGAAGAGCGTCCCCGCGCAGCGCTTCGGAAGCCTCCGGCAGCAACGCCAGGATGGCAGGCACAAATTTGGGGTCGCCTCTCTCCGCGAGAAGCAAGACGGCCGTGGAGCGCACAGCATCGTCCTTCGCCGGAGATTCCGGCAGAGCAGCGCCGCTCGTGGAAGCCGGTCTTCCCGCCGCGATCCTCAAAATCGCCTCCCAGGCGGCCGGGGTGCCCAAGCGCGCCAGCCCTTCGAGCGCCTGCTCGCGATTCCAGCGGCGCTCTCCCGCCGTAGCGGCGGCCAGCGCGGAGAGGCTTGCCAGGAAGAAATCGTGCGGCAGCGTGGTAATGGCGACAAATGCTTCCGGGAATCCCTCCGTGCCGGGTTTGTCCAGCGCCCTCTCATAGGGCTGGAAGGCTGCGCGCAGAGCGTCGTGGGTTGCGGGCGCGACTTCGATTGTAATGTCGTCCACAGCCAGAGCGTAGGCAATCGGCGCGCCGGTGAATTGCAGCTGCGCGGCATCCAACCCCAGCAGGGGCAACCGGCGCTCGGCGCGCAAGCGGAACTTGCCCGGTCGCCGAAAGCGCGCCCACTGGTTGATGAGCCAGCGCTCGGTGTGGACTTGCCCGGGAGGCAGGCTGACCGAGCCATACACCGCCGTCCCCTTTGCTCCTCCGCAGCGCCGCGGTGCAGGGTCCGCCAGTTTCTTGCCCGTTGCGTCCCGCACCGAAAAGCGGGGCTCAGACTCGAGTTCGGGATTGACGATTCGCGTCGGGATGCGATAACGAAACGCGAAGGGCCGCGAGCCAGTGTTCTGAATACTGAAGGTGCAAAAGACCGGCTCGCCGACCAGGAAGGATTTCTTCTCCATCGTGAATCGTGCCAAGTAACTTGCCTGCGCGCGCACGGGCGCCGGCGGGAACAAGCAGAGAATTCCGATAATCAGCAAAGCCCGCCCAGCGTGGGATGCATTGAATCGCGGCAAAAACCAGTTCAGGTTTCGCGGGACCCGGTCGGCGGCCATTCGCCAGCATCATACGTGAATCTGCTCCGCCCGCGAGCAGGATTCGTGTGGAGATTGCAGCGCCGGGGCCGTCCGAAGGCGTTTCCCAAGAAGAGTCCCGGAGATAGCATTTGAACCTCCCTACCTTGGGGAAGTAGCATCTAAGTTTCTGGAAGGCCGCAGCCATGACGCGATCGCGCCCTCGAGCTCTTCTAACGATGGTTTTCTTTCTCGCCGCGCTGGCGATGCCCGGCCTCATTCGCGCTGAGACCAAGCTCTATCTCAAGGACGGGACGTTTCATGTCGTAAAGAGCTACGAAGTCAAGGGCGACCGGGTGCGCTTCTACAGTGTGGAGCGCTCGGACTGGGAAGAGGTTCCACTCGCCCTGGTGGACTTCGAAGCCACGGAGCGCGCCCAGCGCGAAGAGCAGGCCATCGAGAAGCAGCAAGAGGCCGAGGCACGGAAAATCGACAAAGAACGATTTGAGAAGCCGGAAGCCGCCGGGGTAGAAATTGCTCCTGGCGTCCGGCTGCCCGGCGACGAAGGCGTCTTTGCCTACGACGGCCAGCGCGTGGTCCGAATGATTCAGTCCTCTGGTGAAGTGGTCACCGACCGGAAACGTGCGACGCTGCTGTTGGCTCTTCCCGGCCCGCTGCTCAAGAACCGCGCTTACGTGGTCCTGCCGGGGCCGGCGGCGGCCGTGCGCGTGATGTCCACGGAGCCGGTGTTCTACGTACAGGCGAGCAACGGCCTGGGCGCCAAGCTGGAACTGGTCACCGTCAAGCCGCGCAATGAGTCGCGCCAGGTGGAGAGAGTGGAATGGCGTGCCGGCATTACCAAGCCCGCTGAATTGCGCGCCGCGGTGTCCCTGGAGCGCAGCGAAATCGCTCCTGGGGTCTTCAAGCTGACGCTCGCCAGGCCGCTTGACCCCGGCGAATATGCGCTCGCCGAACTGGTCCAGAAGAAGCTGAACCTCGATCTTTGGGATTTCGGCATCGTGGGCGCGCCTTCCCATGTCGTCGGCGACACCGAACCGCCCCCGAAAATCCGCCGGTCGGACCAGGCGCCCAAAGATTGACATCCCGCAACAAGCCCACCATAATCCGCTCGCGCCCTGGGCAAGGGGCGCCAACCTCCTATGCGGATTCGAAGCCTTTCATTAGTGCTCGTCGTCGCGGCAATGATTTCGACGCCTCGCCTCGGGGTCATGGCGAGGCCGCGCGCAGCGAGCGAAGCGCAGGCCGTCCCTCTCGGTTTCAGTCCTCAATCCTTTTCGACCCAGGCGCAGTGGGAAAGGAGGGCCGCATGTGGCCGGAACGCCCGGCGACCGGCGCGTCACTCAATACATCTTTGACGAGTTCCAGCGCGCGGGGCTCAACCCGGAGATCGTCGAGTACCGCGTTCTGCTCTCCTATCCGAAAAACATTGCGGTCGAACTCGTCGAGCCCGTGCGCGTCAGACTCGCCAACCCCGAACCCGAAATCCCGGGCGACAAAGACACTCGGCCCAGCGACCCCATGGCGAAGATGCCGTGGAACGGCTATTCGCCTTCCGCGGACCTTACGCGTGCGGTCGTCTATGTCAATTATGGCCGGGCCGAGGATTACGACCAGCTCGAACGAATGGGTGTCAGTGTCCAAGGCAAGCTCGTGCTCGCCCGTTATTTTCAAGGCTACCGCGGGGGCAAGAGCCAGGAAGCGGAGCGGCGCGGCGCGGCGGGGATCATCGTTTTCTCCGACCCGGCCGATGACGGCGCCCCGCGCGGACCCGTCTATCCCCACGGCCCCTGGGGCCCGCTCGGCCATTTCCAGCGCGGCGCCGTGGTTTACGATTACATCACTCCGGGCGACCCACTGACTCCCGGCTGGCCTTCCACGGAATCCGCGCGGCGGCTCGACCCGAGCGAGGTGAAGATCCTTCCCAGGATTCCGATGGTTCCGCTTTCCGCCGCGGACGCTCAGGAAATCTTTCAGCGCCTGAACGGACCCGAAGCGCCCCGGGAGTGGCAGGGCGGGCTGCCGCTCACCTATCGAGTGGGAGGCGGGGCGGCGAAAATTCATCTAGCCCTGGACATGGAAGACCGCGCGACGCCCATATGGAACGTGATCGCGCGCATCCCGGGCCGCGAAGAGCCGGAAAAACTCGTGCTCCTCGGCAATCACCACGATGCCTGGGTGTACGGCGCGGTGGACCCCGCGAGCGGCACCGCCTCGATGCTCGAACTCGCGCGCGGCTTCGGTAAGTTGCTCAAGCAAGGCTTTCGCCCGCGGCGTACCATCGTGCTCGGAAACTGGGATGCGGAGGAATACACGCTGACGGGCTCGACGGAGTGGGGCGAAGAGTTGGCCGACGACCTCCGCAAAAACGCCGTCGTCTGCTTGAACGTGGACGCTTCAGCAAGCGGGCAGGATTTTTCTGTGAGCGCTGTCCCGGCGCTGATTCCCGCGATCATCGAGGCGACGCAGGCGGTGAAAGACCCCGCGACCGGTCAAAGCGTCTACGACCGCTGGAAGGAATCCCGCGCCGCCCGCAGTGTGCGCAGCTACGCCGTGCCCGGCTCGGGGCCGGCTCCGGTGCCCTTCGGGCTGCTGGGCGGCGGATCGGATTACATGGTTTTCCTCCAGCACAACGGCGTTCCGTCACTCGACATGCTCTTCGACGGGCCTTACGGCGTCTATCACTCGCTGTACGACGACTTCCGGTGGATGGACCGCTTCGGCGATCCGGGGTTCCACTACCACGCGGCGATGAGCCAGCTCTGGGGATTGCTCGCTCTGCGCTTTGCCAATGCCGATCTGATTCCCCTCGACTACTCGCTCTACGCCGGCGAGATCGCAGCTTACCTTGAGGGCCTGGAGAAGATTGCACCGGCGGATTTCTATGGCGACACCATCCAGCCGCTGATCGAGAAATGCCGGGCGTGGAGCGATGCGAACACATCAATGAATCAGGAGCTGGAGAACTGGCGAACCGGCGCGTCCGCCCCTGTTGCAACACTCTTCAATACGCGAGTGATGGCACAGGAGCGCGCCCTGCTCGACGAGGAGGGGATTCCCGG
The DNA here is from genome assembly GCA_049515175.1 of Terriglobia bacterium. Classification (GTDB taxonomy): domain Bacteria; phylum Acidobacteriota; class Terriglobia; order UBA7540; family UBA7540; genus JACQNR01. Next base: position 2,699 of record JBEKUI010000119.1, on the reverse strand, counting down.
CAGGCCGTGGTTTCGCCATCTCATTTACGCGCCGCTCCCGAGCTACGAAGCCGAGACCCTGCCCGGTCTGCGTGAGGCGCTGGAAGCTCACGACCTGGCGCGCGCCCGTACCCAGGCGGAACGCCTGGCGGACGCGCTGGATCGCGCCCGGGCGGTTCTGGAAGGCGGTGCCGCAAGGCCCCGGAGCGAAGGGAGCGGAAACTGAGGCTTGCGGTTCAGGTTTGGGGGGGAGCGGCGAGGCCATCCTTCTCGTGCGCCGCCTGCTTGTCGGCGTACATTCGCGCATCAGCGACGGCCACGGACTGCTCGACGGATTGTCCAGGGACGTGTTGGTGCAGTCCTAGGCTGACGCCGATGGCGATATCGCCGATGCGGTTGGCCTTGTCCCATTCGCTCACACGCTCCCGGATGCGGTTCATGACCACCTGAGAACCCACCTCATCGGTCTCCGCCAACACCACCAGAAACTCGTCGCCGCCGTAGCGCACCACGTAGTCCGAACCGCGCACGCACCCCTTGAGGATGCTGGCAATCTGGCCAAGCACGAAGTCTCCCATGAGGTGCCCGAAGCGGTCGTTCACTGCCTTGAATTGGTCCACGTCGCACATGATCAGCCCTAGGGGCCGGTCGTTGCGTTCGGCGCGGGAGATTTCGCCCTGCAGGAGTTCGCGCAGGAAACTGCGGCTAAAGACGTTGGTCAGCGAGTCAATCATGCTGGCGGAACGGTCTGACTGCGAGGTCATCGCCTGTTGGAGGTTCAGCAGGCGGAGCTTGCGCACCTCCGCCTCGCGCCGCACCATGTAAAAGGCCAGCACCATCACGATCATCATGAAGACAAAGAGGGCCTGGGGAGGGAAACGGATTTCCAGCGTGTTGTGCCGCCAGAAGCTGTCGGGGGTGATCAGGGAGAGGATGCCCAGCAGGAGCACCGCCGCCCCGAAGATCGCCAGGATCAATGCGTCGCGGTTCCGCGACTCGAGCTTGAAAATTTCGTCTTGCAGGCGAGCTTGCGGGCCGATTTGTTCAATCCGTTCCGATCGCTCGTCCATGGAATTCCCGCCCCGGCGCGATGCCCCATGCCTGGGGCCGCAGCGCGCGCGTGCGCAGGATTATATGAGTTTAACAAGCGAAAGCAAATGCCAAAGCGTGCCGCGCCGCAGGAGCAAACCTTTTGGCGCATGGATAAGGTTATCCGCTCCGTCAAGGGGAGAGTTGTCGTCGCGGGTGGCCTGAGAAGGCCGGCGCCGGCCGGCCGCTCGGCCGGGAGGCGGGCGGAAATCCCCTTGACTTTGTTAGGCAAGTGTGCTAGTCTAGTGGGTTGGGGGATGGCGGGGGCGGGCAGTCGGCGGAGGGCGTGTGAAGGAACCCAGGGATCGTAACTCAACGTGCGAAGTCGGCCGGCCATGGAAGAGTGGAACCAAGACACGGGTCACTCGCTTCGTCAGGGCGAGCCGGGACGTGCCGGACAGCCTCGCGCAGGCCTCATGCGCCCCTTATATATAGTAGAAAGCGAAGCTGCGATGTCATTTGGAATGAGGCGATTACAATTTTCTGGACAAAACCAAGCTGCGATGTCGTTGAAAATAAAGGGACTGATTAGAAATTCAACAAAGCTGCGATGTCACTTTTTTTCAATGGATTGAGAAACCGCCGGCGTTTTCAAAGCCAAATCTGGGGCTCGTGGAGGGCGCTCGAAGGTGGCGGAATGAACTCGCCGCGACCGCGCAGAAAACGTGTAGGGGCAGTTCAGGAATTGCCCCCGCGAAAGAGGGCGATTCGTGAATCGCCCCTACGGTGGCGCCGCCGGCTGGCGCAGAGCGCAGCTCTGCAGTACAGGGGGGCGGACGCGGATCATCTCTGGCGTCAACGGCGCGCCCGATTCGCAGACATCACAAAACGATGTCTGCGCCACCCGGTAGTGTCCTAAATCTGTGTTGCTGAGTTGAAATTGGCGGGCATTTGCTCCACAATATAACTTCATGGTATTGTGCAAGGTTTAAGAGCGGAGCGTCGAAGTGTCGATAGTTGCCTGCGTGAAAGTGTATGATGGGATTGTATTGGGCGCTGAGAGCATGACGCAGTTGACCGCGACTGTCCAAGGACAACAGCAAGTCATTAAGTCTTATGAAAATGCCCAAAAGCTATTCCGAGTCGGCATTTTCCCGGTCGGCGTATTAACTTACGGGGCGGGCAACATTGGCCGCAGATCAATTGAGAGCTTTGTTCGCGAATTCAGCAGATCGGAAGAGGGCCGACAAGATAAGACCGTAAATGTCGAGCAAATCTCCGCTCGGTTCCTCGCTTTCATGCGCAACCACTATCTAGGGGCATTCGGCTCTATGCAGCAAGACCAGCTACCCGTTATGGGATTTTTGATCGCTGGCTATTCAGATGGCCAACATCTTGCTTCAGAGTGGGAGTTTATTCTGCCCCAAGATAGTCAACCAAGGCCAGTAAGGGAACAGGACGGGATTGGGGCTAGCTGGCGAGGAATCGGCGCTCCATTTACGCGGTTATGGTTTGGTGTTGATCCGACAATGGAGCAGCTTTTGTTAGCCAAAGGCGCGAGCAAACCCGAAGTCGATAGAGTCAACCAGGTCGCACGCGAAAGCTTGCACACTAGGATCGCATTCGATGGCATGCCCTTGCAGGACGCCGTTCACTTTTGTAGGTTTATAATCCAAACCACGATTGGATGG
>JBEKUI010000118.1:0-12886 GCA_049515175.1 Terriglobia bacterium | reverse complement strand
CACGGAACAGCATGGAACCATGCCGAATCAAGGATGCACGTGATTCCCAGGACCGCTTCCGACCCTTTTTAATGAGTGGATAACGATTAATATAGAAAAGTTATTTTTGCGTCAGCCCTTAGGTCAAGATTTTGTCATTTCGCTCCCTCTCTGCTTGACCGGCGATGGATAGCCCGTATACTCGTATTTCGTTTCTTCCCGGTCTTCGATGGTGGAAAACTCTCTGCATCAGAATGTTACGCGGCGCGGCGAACCCTGGGCGCTGGGTTCGGTGCTGGGGTATTCCTCGGCGAACATCTTCGACCGGGTGGCGGTGATTCATGCCGACCCGATTCTGGGGCCCTGTCTGCGCGGCATTCCGAGCCTGCTCCTGGGGATCGTTTTGCTGGTAAGAAGCGGGACTTTCTCGCAGCTTCGTCCCGGCTCCCCGAATTTCATTGGACGCCGCGCCATTCTGCCCTTTGTGTGGGCGGGAGTGCTCTCGACGGCGGGGTTGTTTGTCTATTACTACGCCATTCGAGTGGGAGGCGTGACCATCACCATCCCGGTGCTAGAGACCTATGTGATCTGGGGGACCGCCATCGCCTGGGGCTTTCTCGGCGAGCGCGTGCGCGCCCTGAGTCTGCTGGGCGTGGGGCTGATCGCTACGGGGCTGATTACGCTTTCGCTGGGACAAATGGGCGGGCGCCCGACCTCACCGGTATGGTATTGGGCGATCCCGTTGGCGCTCTTCGCGGCCCTGACCTACGGCGTCTCCGGGGTGCTGTGGCGCGACGGACAATTACGCGGCGCGCATCAATCTACCGCCATCTTCCTGCAATTCACCACCAGCATGGCGGTAGCCGTAGCCGGCTTGCTGGCGGCCGGCGGCTGGCGGTCTCTGGGCGCGACGGCGGGGCGCGATATCTCCGCCCTCCTGGCGAGCGGGGTCCTCTCGGGCATCGTCGGAATCTACTGCATGTTCACCGCTTTGCGGCTGATGACGGTGGCGCGCGTTTATGCCTTCTCCGCGATGACGCCGCTCGTCGCCACGCTTTTTGCGCGCTTCTTCCTCCACGAATACTTGAACGGCGTGATGTTGATGGGCGTCTTGCTGGTTTCCGCGGGAGTCGCGCTGACCCAAATCTTCCGGCCACACGAAGAGCGGCAGGCGGTCTAGCAGCCAGTGGGCAGTGCACAGTGGCTAGCGGGCTGAGGAACGGACATTGCATGTTCCCGGCCGCCGGGACGCTCCTGCAAGAGGAAGGGCCGTCGTCCGGGCCTCTGTACACTATCCACTGGGCACTCTAAAGATGCGCTACGCGGCGGGCCTCGATGTCGAGCAGGTGTTGTCGGAGTCTTGCCAGAACCTCCCCCTCTTTCCCGTCCCCTATTTCCTTCTCGAGTTCACGCAGCGCGAAATGGATGATGTCGTGGTGGTGCAACTCCTGGGCACCTAGTTCGTTGCTGAAGCGCAGCCAGATTTCGTGCAGGAGGTCGATCTCATTGGGAGTGAGGTGCGGGGCGTGGGGCCCGAGGTAGAAGATTTCCTCGTATCCAGTGGGCGTAAAGACTTGAAGAGTGAGGTGCGGCTTGGGGTCCGGTAATTGTTCCCATGCCAAGCCGGCGCGCCGCGCCTCTTCGGTCAGCGCCATCTTCGCCGACGCTCCCAGGACGATCGTGTTGGTCTCCAGGCTCTGCGCGGAACGGAGAATGCCGTCCCAAATCTCCGTGGCCGCTGCGACCGCCAGGTAAATCTTCTTCCCCTTCTTTTCCGCCAAGGACAAGGCCTGGGTGAAGAGCATCTGCTCCCGGGTGCTGAAAAGCTGCTCCGGCTCCAGGCCATGTTCGCCGGAACCGGCGCGCTGCAGGATGCGGATGTGCAGCACCACCACGTCCTGCTGCGCCGGATTCACACGGTCGAGGACCGCCGTCAGATTGTAGAGCGTGTGGTAGTCGCGGGCAAGCACCACCACCGACCCGGGCCGGCAGCCCATCGCCGCGGGGGTGATTTCGGCGCCCGCCTCCAGATGGAACTGGTCGAGCCCGGCCTGATCAGCGCCCCGTCGGTGGGTGATCTTCTCGGTTAGGGTGAAAATCCCGAAGAAGACCAGAGTGAAGGCTACTCCGGAAATCGTCGCAATCTCTTTGGTGAAGAGGTTGATCGCTGCCAGGGCGATCAGCGTCAGCGTCACCAGCCCCAGTCCCAACGGGAGTTCAATGTGCCCCAATCGAAGATTGAGAGGAACCCGGAATTCGCGCGCCCCCGGCCGCGTGAAGCGGAGGACCAGCACCCCAAGCCCCTTCATGGCGAAACTCCACATCACGCCGAAAGCGTACGCCTCGCCCAGGATGACGATGTTGCCGCGGCTCAGCACGATTGTCGCCAGTTGCAGGATGACCACCAGGTTGATGATGCGGTGTGACGTCCCGTAGCGCGGATGAGGATGACGAAACCAGTGGGGAAGGATGCCGTCTTCCGAAACCCGGTTCAGCACCCCGTTCGAACCCACGATGGCGGTGTTGACCGCCCCCGCTAGCATCAGGATGCCCACCACGACCACAAAGCCCTGAAACGCCAGACGCAGGTGGTAGGGCCCCTCGAGGTTCATCGCCAGGCCGCTGATCAGATTGCCGAAGTACTGCGGCCGCACCTCGCTCGGGATGATCGAGTAGGCGAGAAAGGATACGCCGGCGGTAAAGACCAGGCTGTAGGCAAAGATGATCAGCCCCGCCTTCTCCAGGTTTCGAAGTTTCGGGTGCTGGATTTCCCGGTACACCTGGGCGAGCGTCTCTTCCCCGCTCATCGCCAGGACGGAGTGGCCGAGTCCAATCAGGATACCTATCAGCCCGATGGTGTAAGGGAGCCGCGTATGGTGCAGCCAGCCCAGCGCGTCTTCGCTGAACACCATGTGGGAGGGCGTCGGGGCAGGAGGAAGATGCAGGCCGCGAACCCAAACCGTATATCCCGCCCAGGCCAGCATCAGGACCACCATCACCGTCGTGATTTCCATGATGCGCTTCGCCTTGTCGCTCGATTCCACGATGCCTTGGGTGTTTTCCCACCAGAAATAGAGCGTGACGGACATGGCGAAGAGGGCGGAGGTAAAGTTCATGGGCAGGACGATGTTCAAGTGGGCGGAGTGGAAGAGGTCATTGAGAAAACCCACCAGATACTGGCCTGCGGAAACTCCGCTGATCGGCCCCGTCAGGATGTAGTCGAACATCAAAGCCGAAACGGAGAACTTGGCGAGCGTCCCCCCCATGGCTTCTTTGACGACCCGGTAAACGCCGCCGCGCACGAACATGCTGCAGCTCTCGATGTATATCGAGCGCACCGCATAGGAAAACAGCATGATGCCGAGAATGAACCAGGGCGCGGCCTTGCCGACGGCCTGCTCGGCGATGCCGCCGGCGTAAAAGGCCGAGGAACCCAGATCGTTCAGGACGATCGCGGCGGCGCGCCAGAAAGAAATAAACGACAGCATCGCCGTCGTGGCGACCAGGACTCGGGGGGCTGTGATGTTGGAAGGCTTGGCTTCCGACGCTTCAGACGCGGGAGTGTCCATGGACGGTCGAATTTGCCTCACGCCCGGGTGATCTGCGCCTCGACATTCTGCGATTTCCCCGGGAGCGAAACCTACATATTCTTGCACGAGTTGAAGTGTTAGGGAAGGGCTCTGCCGCTTGCGGACGATTTGGCGCAATCGAAGGAAGGTCATCTTGCCGGCTGACGCTGTCAAGGCGCCGAGCCTTTCGCCGGTGAACGCGGCTCCAACGGGTTGAGGGCGGCTCCGCCCTCGCGTAGAATGTGCGCAGCCTTTCCCAAGGCAAGCCGGAAGGATGGGTCGAGCACGGGCTTGCCACTCGAGGTAGTCAATTGGACGCGGCCTCCGAACTCACTCTCCTCGTGGCCTTCAAGCTGGTCGTCTATTCTCTCGGGGCACTGGTCCACCTGTTTCTCATGGTCCTGATTCTGGGGCAGCGGCGCCTGCGGCGTCTGGAGTGGCTGCTCTTTCTGTTGATCGCGGCGCTCTTCATGTGGAATTCCGGCAACCTCCTGGCGCTCAACGTGGGATTGTTCTACGGCGTCGGCCCCAACAGCCTCGTCGCCATCTCCCGGCTCATTTCCTTTGTGGGATTTCTGGTGGCCGTGCCGACGGTGGTCCATGTCCACCTGGAATATCTTCGCCAGTTCCGGCCTGACCGCCTCTCGTATCGAATCCTCACGGCGGCTTTCTACTTGCCGGTCGCCGTCGCTCCCTGGTGGGTGGGGAGACTCCTCGGCGGCCTGGAGTTCGATCCCTTGCTGGCGCTGCGTCCGTATGTGGTGCCGCTCGCCGTCTGGCTGGTGCTGGCACTCGCGGTCGCGGCGGCGCTGAACTGGCAGGCCCGCCGCCTGCCGGACGAACGTCTGGCAAGGTTCCACACTGCGCTGGCGGTCATGCTTGCTTTTCTGGCGCTGGGCCTGGCCTTCGAGTACTTTTTCATGACCCCGGCCCTGCATGGGCTGGGAGGTTATTTCGCCACCTTCCTCATGCTCGCCGGCATCGCTCCCGGCGGCCTGGTCGGCTACTCGGTCTTCCACTACAACTTCCTTGGCCTCCAGGTCCGCCGCAATCTCATTTACACGATGGTGGCGATCTTCGGGCTGCTCATTTATCTCAACGTCATCCGCCGGATCAGCGGCTTCCTGGAACTGCGCAGCATTCTCCCTGTCGCGGTCACGGAGGCAGTGATGATCTTTCTGCTGGTGGTTCTTCTGGAGCCGGTAAAGAAGCAGATCAACCGCCTGCTCCAGGCCGCTTTCGTTTCGGAGTTCGAGCGAGTGCAGCGGCTCTCCGCCGAAATCCAGGAGTGCGCCCAACGCACGGGTGACTTCCAGGCCGTGCGCAGCCTGGTTGAAGATCGTCTCGCGCATGAGCTCGGCTTGGAGAGCGTCCGCCTGGCAGTTGGACAGGATCAGGGTTCACCGCCAGTCGCCGCCTTGCCGCGCAAGGTTCGCTTCTTCCCGATTCGGCGCGGTGACGTCCGGCTCGGGACGCTCGTGGTTACCCCCGTGACGGCGGACCTGTCCGGAGATCTTTACGCGGCGCTGCAACTGCTTGCCGACCAGCTCGCGGTGGCGCTGGAGCTATGCCAACTGATTGCCGACAAGGTCCGCCTCGAGCGCGCGCTGGCCGACAAAGCCAAGATGGCGTTTCTGGGGGAGATGGCGGCGCGCATCGCCCATAACGTCAAGAACCCGCTCAGCTCGATGAAGACCCTGGTGCAGCTGATGGAGGAGAACGACAGTCTCCCCGAGCTGGCCCGCCGCGACGCGAGACTGGTGATTGCGGAGATCGACCGTTTGAACAACAACATTTCGCAGATCCTGCGTTATGCTAAGCCCGCCCGCGATACGGACCGGCCCGCGGATCTCGGCGGTGTCGTAGCCCGCGTGGTGAATCTCTCGCGCGCCGAAGCGGAGAGGCGGCAAGTGCGGCTGGAGTGGGAGGCGGCGCCGGAGCGGATATCGGTCGAAGGCGGAGAGGAGGCCGCCGCCGACATCGTCTCGAACCTCCTCGTCAACGCCCTGGAAGCAAGCCCGCCGGGAAGCGTTGTGCGCGTGCGACTGGAACGCGAACCGGAGGCCGGGCGGGCCGTGCTCTCCGTGGAAGACGAAGGGCCGGGTGTCCCGGCGGAAATCCGCGAGAAGATCTTTCACCCTTTCTTCACCACGCGGCCGGGCGGGACCGGACTGGGCCTGGCGATCGTAACGCGCCGCGCCGAAGAGGCCGGCGGGGAAGTGGATTTCGTTTCTCCCTGGAAGAGTGGCAGCCGCGGCGGAACCTGCTTTCGAGTTCGTTTCCGCGCCGCCTCTTGATTTTCGATTTCGGATTTCCGATTGAGACACGCGCGCGAAGTAAGTGCCCGCAAGGGGGAAAGAATTATTTGAGCGACCGAGGTCCTGGGCCTGACACCAGAAAATAAGTTCGAAAGAAGGTGAGCTTCGCGGTGGTTTGCCGGGACCAGCGCGATGTGCCAATCCAAAATCCAAAATCGGAAATATATGCGATCCATTTTGATTGTCGATGATGACAGCAGCGCGCGCTACGGCATCCGGCGCGTCTTGGAAGAGCACTACAAACTCTTCGAGGCGGAGAGTCCCGCCGCCGCGCGCCGCGTCATGGCGGCCGAAAATCCCGACCTGCTTCTGCTCGACATCGAGATGCCGGAGGAAAACGGCCTCGACTTCCTGCGCGAGCTCAAAGGCCGGGAGAGTTCGCCCATCGTCATCATGATCACCGCTTATGGTTCTGAGAAGGTGGCGGTGGAGGCGATGAAGAGCGGCGCTTACGACTATCTTCCCAAACCTTTCGAACTCGATGAGCTGCGACTGGTGGTCGAGAAAGCGCTCGAGCATCTCGATCTCGCCGAGGAAAATATTCGACTGAAGCGCCAGCTGACGTCGGAGGGACAGTTCGGGGCGATGATCGGCTCCGCCAAGCCCATGCGCGACCTCTTCGAGCTCGCCGACCGCGTCGCCGCTGCCGAGGTGACCGTGCTCATCCAGGGCGAGAGTGGGACGGGGAAGGAATTGCTGGCTCGGGAGATTCACCGCCGCAGCAATCGCGGCTCGAAACCTTTTGTGGCGCTCAATTGCGCCGCTGTCCCGGAGCACCTCATCGAGAGCGAGCTGTTCGGCTACGAAAAGGGCGCCTTCACCGGAGCGACCGCGCAGAAGCGCGGGAAGTTCGAAGTCGCCCACGGTGGGACGCTCTTCCTGGATGAGGTGGGCGACATGTCGCTCGCCACCCAGGCGAAGCTCCTGCGCGTGCTGGAAAGCCATCGTTTCGAGCGCCTGGGCGGCACCGCGTCGATTGACGTGGACGTGCGCCTGCTCAGCGCCACGAACAAGGACCTGGCGGCGGAGATTGCCCGGCAGGCGTTCCGCGAAGATCTCTTTTACCGCCTGCGCGTCGTTCTGCTGAAGTGTCCGGCTCTGCGCGAGCACAAGGAAGATATTCCGCTCCTCGTCGGGGAATTCTGCTCGGTGCTCGCCGCCAAGCACCGGCGGAGTGCCCTCAGCGTTTCGCGCGAAGCGATGGCGCTGCTCACTTCGGCGGAGTGGAAGGGGAATGTCCGCGAACTCAAGAACGTTCTGGAAAGCGCGGTCGTCCTGAGCCGGGACGACACGCTCCAGCCGGAAGATATTCCCGCTGAGTTCTTGAGCGTGCCTGCGGCGGTGCGTCCCGGTGCCGCGCCCGCGGATTTCCTGACCGCCGACGATTATCGCGAGGCCAAGCGCCAGTTCGAGATCGCCTACATTAAGGCCAAGCTGCGCCAGCATGGCGGCAACATTACCCGCACAGCCGCCGCCATCGGCCTGCACCGCCAGAGCCTGCAGGAGAAGCTGCGCGAGCTGGGTATCCAGGCGGAGAAGGAGTAAAGAATGCTGAATCATGAATTCAGAATTCTGCATACGGAGTGCAAGATGTTTCAGGGGGATATTTCTATGAAGAGACAGATGACCGTGCCGTGGATGCGGCGCCTGATGATTGCGGCCAGCGTCATCTTGACCTGTGGGATGGCCATGGCGGAAGGTAATCCGCGAAAGGTGTTCGTGATCACCGACATGGAAGGCGTGTCGGGAATCTTCGACACCGACCTGCAGTGTTTGCCGTTTCAGAGTCCGCGCTTCGAAGAGTCGCGCAAGCTGCTCACGGGCGAGGTCAACGCCGCCGTGGACGGGCTGCTCGAAGGCGGTGCGACCGAGGTCGTCGTTTGGGACGGCCACGACAGCAGCCGCACACTTTCCGTCCTGGATATTCATCCCAAGGCACGGCTGCTCACCGGCGTGCCCGTCTCTCCCACGATGGAGCTCGACTCGAGTTACAGTTCCGTGATCTTCATCGGCCAGCACGCCATGGCCGGCGCGGAGAAGGCCATCCTGAGCCATTCCTACAGCTCGCTGGGAATTCAGAACATCTGGGTGAATAACAAGCCGGTGGGCGAAATTGGCGGGCGGGTGATGCTCGCCGGATACTTCGGCGTGCCGGTGGTCATGCTTTCCGGCGACACCGCGGCGTGCAAGGAACTGCACGACCTCGTGCCTGCGGCCGAGTGCGCCGAGGTCAAATCCGGTGTGAGCCGAACTTCGGGCTATATGCTGCCGCACTCGACCGCCTGCGCCTTGATTCGCGAAAAGGCCCGCCGCGCCATGGAGCGCCTGGCGGAATTCAAGCCATACAAGATGACGGGCCCGGTGGAGGTGAAGGTGGAATCCACGACGCGCGGCACGATGGAATTCCGCCCGCAGCCCGGCGTCGAGCAAATCAACGACCGCACCTGGGTCTTTCGCGGCAAAGACATCGTGGAGGCTTGGCTGAAGTACTCGTCGTTCTAAGTCCAGCGGATGATCAATCGACCTGGCTCACGGCCCGGCGTCAGCGCAGCCGTCAGGTGCCGCCCGAGGGGCCGCAGGAAGCGCCAGCCGATGAGGGCGAGGCGCTTGCCGTCGCGAAGGTGGAGAACATCTGTTCCGCCTTCTTCGAGCCGCATTCGGGGCAGACGATCTCGCCTCCGTTTCTCCCCAGGACCAGCTTCTCGAAGACCTTCCCGCATTTGCGACAGGTGTACTCAAAAATCGGCATGGGGGCTAAGCCTGATCCTTTGTGGGTGTGCCTTTCTGCTCCGGCTGCCCCGACGGGGCACATGACCTGGAGGCTCACGTGAAGCGTGAAAGGCCGGGAATGCGCGGCAGCACGAGGAAGTAAACAACGAAGAAGAGAACGAACACAGCAATTCCTTCCATGCGATTTACTTTAACCTTTCAGGCCGTGCCTGCCCAGAGACAGAATGTCCTGACCGTGATTCAGTATGCAGTAGCGCCAGCTTTCAGGCCGACATTACAGATTTTTGCGAGTCCCGAATCCCGAGTCCCGAAATCACAGCGTCGGCCAGAGCGATTCCCAGATTTTGAATTCGTGATGGTAGCCGGAGGCCTCAGCGCGCGGAGTGCGACGGCCGGAAGCGACCTCGATGGTTTCGTAGAAGATTTGGCGGCCAACTTCGTCGATGGTCGCCTTCTTCTCGAGAATCCTCCCCGCGTCGATGTCGATATCGCCATTGACGAGCGCGAGCGGGGGATTGGAGCCAATCTTCATCACCGGCCCGAGAGCGCAGCCGATGCCGGTGCCGCGGCCGGTGGTGAACTGCACGACCTGCGCGCCGCTCAAGAAGAGCGCGGGCGTGCAGACCTGGTCGTAGCCCGGCGTGTAGTGCACGTAGAGGCCTTTGCGGTCGCCCACCCACTCGCCGTAGTCAATCAGATCCTCGACAATGGAGGTTCCGCCCTTGGCCTTCACACCGCTCGATTTCAGGAAGATGTTGTAGAGGCCTCCCTTCTTGTTTCCGGGCGATGGGTTCTCGCGGAAGTCTTCGCCAAACTTGCTGACGTATTTTTCGTAGCGCTTGAGGGCGCCCATGAGCTTGCGGCCGACCTTGCGGCTGCGCGCGCGCCGCACCAGGTCAATCATCGCCGCGCCTTGGAGTTCGGGAATCTCTGGCAGCAGCACGGCGGCGCCGGCCTTCACGAACATGTCTGAAGCCACGCCCACGGCGGGATTGGCCGTCACGCCCGACCAGCGGTCGGAGCCGCCGCATTCCGTCCCGACGATCAGCTTGGAGATGGGAACCGGCTGGCGCTTGAACTCATTGACGTGGGGCAGCATCTTGGCCACGACTTCGAGGCCGCGCTCGACCGTTTTCAGGCTTCCACCCGAAAGTTGGATGGTGAGATTAACGACCCTCTGCTGGTAATTGGGAACAAAGTTCACGAGGACCGGCGCCGAGCACTCGACGCAGGTCTTGCCGCAGCCCAGATCGACGTAGAGCGCCGCGCCGAGATTGGGGTGGCGGAGCGTGTTGCCGAGCAATTGATTGAGGAGATCGACGGCCCACCCGTCGGGCATGCCGCAGCCCGATTCGTGGATGATGGGAACCACGCCATCGACGTTGGGATACTTCTCGCGCGAGTAGAGCTCGCGCATGGCCCGCGCGGCGATCTCGCGCACTTCGGTGGACGAGCACATGCCGGAAGTGACGATGCCGATGTAATTGCGCGCCCCCACGCTCCCGTCAGGGCGGACGAAGCCATCCCAGGTGAGGGAAGAAAGCGCGCGATCGAGCGGGGCGCGCTTGGGATTGTCGCGATAGGCGACGCGCAGTTTGGGCAGGCGGTTTTCGATGTTGCTCTCGTCAACCGGATCACCGGGGTTCACGGTGCGGGAGGCGAGGCCGATGGGGTCGCCCAGAGAAATGTAGGCCTCCTTGCGGCGGATCTTCTTGACGGCGAAACTCTGCCCCCGCAGGGCGCGCCCAGAAAGCGTGATCGAACCGCCCTCATGGGCGAGCACGGTCCCTTGGTCGATAAACTCCACCGTCACCACCGCCACATTGTCCTTGGCGGGATTGATGATGATGGCGACGTCTTCAAGTTTTCGTTCCTGCATGGGGCCTTTCTGTAGCGGCGATGTCCTCATCGTCGCTGCGGGTTTCTGGCTGGGCTTGGCGGTCATAGACCGCCGCTACAGCCGGGTAGTCACACAGCCGTTTCAGGCCCCCAGCCTACACCGAACCGGCGACAACCCACAACCCAGAACTCAAAGCCTACGAATCTAGCCCTTGGAAATTCAGGTTCGTCCTTTCAGCACATCCGCAAATCATTCATGAATCACAACTTGCACGGTTCGTCGAGATTTGCAACAGGCGTTGATTCTAAGGCACTTACTCGGTTCGTTCCGCTATGGCAAATTGTAAATCCCTGATTTAGCAGCACTTTCTCGGTTCGTCCTTTTACTATATAAGGCTCAAGCCCTCGCCTCTCTCGACCGCCGGACCCACTGCACAAACAACAGCAGGCGCGTTTTATTCTCAATTTGCCGATCTAGGGCTTGGTCTTGTTGGGAGAGGACGCGCCAGACCTGGTCCGTCGGAATCAGCGCGGCGCGCTCGAGGTCCTCCGGGCTCGGGATGTACTCCTCGAGGTACGCCTCGAACTTGGCGGTGAGCAGCGATTTCTCCTCGTCGATGGCACGCAACAATTGCGCCCGCGAGGCTTCCAGCGATGCGCGAGTGTGGTCGGCTTCCCTGGCATCCGGCGCGGCTGCGTCCGGGGACTCCAACGGCGCGTCGGTGGTTTCCGTCCTCCTCCTCACTGGCCCGAGGCTGAACGCGCTCTCCAGCAGCCGATTGTAGCTGCCCACGACCATCGCTCCACGCATCGAGGGGCCGGGCCCGTAGATCATTCTCAGCAGTTCTTCCACCTCGACGGAGAAGTTCCCCAGCTCGACATCGTCTCTGACGGTGTTTAGAAGGCGCGAAATCACGCGGAACTTGGCGGGGCAGTCATTCATTTGGAAGAATCCCGCCGCCGCGACCATGGCATAGGGGTGATCGGAGCTCTCGAGCGTCAGTTCGCGCTGATGGTCGCCGCGCTGGCGGCGGAGTTTCGTCAGGCTGCGTCGAATCACACCTTCCTGGGCCTCCTGGTTGTGTCGCTTGGCTTCGTGCAACCGGGCCAGTTCTTCCACCAGCAGGCGCTCCGCGGGGTCGGCAGGCTCGAAGGCCTTCACCAGTCCGGCGAGCAATTCCGGGGATTTCTGACCGAGCGCCGAGGAACCCGCGTCGGCCGCTCTCCCCGGGTGCGAATTGGCGGCCGAGCGTCGCTTTCCCTGCGGCGTGCGCGGCCCGGTGGAGTGCTGGGCGCTAAGGCGCCGGGCCTCCAAAGCCTTCGGCGTCATGGCGATACGTCTCTTCATGGGAAGATTCTCCTGTCGTTGATGTTGGGGGCGGTTCGTGAAGCGCCTCCTCGCGACGCGATTGGACCCCTCGCCCGGGAGAGAAGTGTGGTTGGGTCTCCCGCCCGCCGCCCGGCGGGGGCGCCACGGGGGAGGGGCGGAACGGTCCACGGGCCGAGGGCGGCCGCGAGGCCCGGCGCAACCTATTAGCCTAGTGCTGTCTTATATCATGAGTGGTAAGCGATGTCAAGTAAGTAATTTGACCCGGAAAAGGAATCCTCACGCCGGTCGGAGCCGGTCCCCTCCTGAACGCGGACGAGTAACTTTGCAGGGAGTTGCCTGGTGTGGGAGCGGCTTCAGGCCGCCATGGGGATGCGCCTGGGGCTGCACTAGCCGCTTCCGCTCTTGCTGGCGGCATGTGTCCTGGCGGCAGCCGCGCGATATTCGGATTCTAACATGGACATAACCACCAACGAGCGGTAGCGGCCTTCACATTCGATGCATTCTCGCAGCGTACCCTCCTCAACGAAGCCAAGCGAGCGATAAATGTGCCGGGCACGATGGTTGTCGTCATAAACGTCGAGCCAGAGCCGGTGAGCGGACAGCTCCCCGAAGCCCTTGTCGATGATGGCCCGCAGAACCTGACGGCCGACACCACGGCCGGGTTCAGCGATCACAATCCGCTTCAGTTCAACACAACGATTGATCGACGTCAGGCCCCGAAGGATGACGTACCCCGCCCGCTCGCCCTTTTGTTCCACCATGTAATAGAGGCAGTCCGCATTAGCCATTTGGCGCTCGTGCACACCCGCATCATCGCCACCCACGAAGCCGAGGCTGCAAAACCTTTGTTCAAGCTGACGCAAGTAGGGGAGGTCGTCCAGGGTGGCGCGGCGGAGTCTCATGAGACACCAGCATAAATCAGCTCAGAGATGTCCGTCCACAGCGCACCACAGGGAGCGCCTATGTAGGGGCAGGTCTGTGACCTGCCCGGAGCACATCTAAGATCCGCCCCTAAAGCAAACCAGGGCGGGTCTAAGGCCCGTCCCTACGCTAAATGCGCACGAACGTTCGCTGGCGATAGAGGTAGTAGAGGCCCAGCCAGAGGACACCTAAGGCTCCGA
>JBEKUI010000117.1:0-12926 GCA_049515175.1 Terriglobia bacterium | reverse complement strand
GGAAGATTCCACCGGGGCAGACGGAGGGAGTGGGGAGTAGGAAGTAGGAAGTCGGGAAAACGGAAAAGTACCATGCACGCTGGCCAGTGAGTAGTGGACAGAAACAAAGTCCACTCAGCGCGCATCTGGCATCCAACAATAGCGCCTATAACCTCTATCTCATGTGTGGAATTTGCGGATTTCTCAACCTCTCGCTTGGACCCGCGGCGCATCGCGAGCGCCTCGACGCCATGGCGGCGTCTATGTTCCACCGCGGGCCCGACAGTGGCGGAAAGTTTGAGTTGCCCTACCTCTCGCTCGCCATTCGGCGTCTGAGCATCATTGACCTGGTGACGGGCGATCAGCCCCTTTCCAACGAGACCGGCGAAGTCACGCTGGTTTTCAACGGAGAGATTTACAATTACCGCGAACTCACCGAGCAGTTGATCGCGCGCGGCCATCGCTTCAAGACGCATTCCGACGGCGAAGTCATCCTCCATCTTTACGAAGAGCAAGGTCCCGATTTCGTTCGCGAGCTGAATGGCATGTTCGCCATCGCGCTTTGGGACGACCGCGCCAAGCGCCTCGTGCTGGCCCGCGATCGCGCCGGGGAGAAGCCGCTCTACTACTGGCTCGGCAACGGCATGCTGGTCTTCGGCTCGGAGATCAAAGTCCTCTTCGAGTATCCGGGGGTCAGCCGCGTCATCGACCGCGAGGCGCTGGCGCAGTATTTCTTCTACGGCTATTTCCCGGCGCCGCGGACCGCTTACGACGAAATCAAGAAACTCCCCGCGGCCCATCGGATGGTGGTGGAACGCGGTGAGATGCGTATCGACAGCTACTGGCGGCTGCAGAGCTTTTTGCGGCCACCGGGGTCACCGGCCATTGGCGCGCAGGAGGAAGAGGCGATCGCAGAAGAATTGCGTGGCAAGCTCCGCGAGGCCGCCATCTCGCGTCTGG
The DNA here is from genome assembly GCA_049515175.1 of Terriglobia bacterium. Taxonomy (GTDB): domain Bacteria; phylum Acidobacteriota; class Terriglobia; order UBA7540; family UBA7540; genus JACQNR01. The sequence goes on along the minus strand of JBEKUI010000117.1, from coordinate 11,987 downwards.
TGAGTGATGTTCCGCTGGGCGTCTTCCTCAGTGGTGGACTCGATTCCTCGACCCTCGTCGCCACCATGAGCGAACTCACGCCGGGAAACGTCAATTCTTTCTCCGTCGCCTTCCCCCAGAAGAGTTTCAATGAGGAGCCCTACGCGAATCTGGTGGCGCGGCACTTCAACACCAAGCACCACGTGCTCACCGCGGACGACCGGAGCCTGCGCGAGGCGCTCGACGTTCTGGCCGGACATCTCGATGAGCCGGTTGCGGACCCGGCGGTGATTCCTACCTATCTGCTTTCCCGCTTCGCGCGCACCGAGATTAAAGTGGCGCTGAGCGGGGAAGGCAGCGACGAGCTCTTCGGCGGCTATCCCACTTACATGGGGGCGCGACTGGCGGAATACTACCTGCGCTTGCCGCGCCTCCTGCGGCGCCAGTTCTTCGACCGCTTGAAGCGTTTTTTGCCGGTTTCGTCCACGGCGGTGCCGAAAGGATTGTTCCTGCGCCGGTTCCTCACCCACGCCGAGCGCGATCCGGCGGAACGGCATCAGATCTGGTTCGGGATGTTCAACCCCGCGGAGCTCGATCAACTGTTCGTACCGGGATGGCAGGGGCCCTCGCCGCCCACCAGCGTAATTTTCACCCCGCTCGCCCGCGTGCTCGAGGGCGCGCAATTCGAGGACGCCGTGGCGGAGATGCTGTATCTTGATTTCCGCATGTACCTGGAGGACAACCTCCTCGTCAAGATCGACCGTGCCAGCATGGCCTGCTCGCTCGAGTTACGCACTCCCTTCCTCGACCATCGGCTCATCGAGTTTGCGGCGGGCCTGCCCTCGCAGTTGCGGGTGCGGCGCTTCACACTGAAGCACATTCTGAAGAAGGCGGTTGAGAAGTGGCTGCCCCACGAAATCGTCTATCGTCAGAAGCGCGGCTTCTCGGTGCCCATTGCGAGTTGGATGAAGGAAGGGCTGAAACCTCTGGTCGATGAGACCCTGGCCGAGGAAAAGCTGCGCCGCGACGGATTGTTCAACGCTGCTTTCGTGCGCCGCCTCCTCGAAGAGCACTGGCGCGGTGCCGCCGATCACCGCAAGACGCTTTGGACGTTGCTTTGTTTCCAGCTTTGGTACGACCGGTGGGGGAAAAGATAAAACGAAGGAGTCAGGATTTAGAATTGGGCGCGCACTCCAGAATCGAAAATCCAAAATCCAAAATCACGGCTCGCTCGCCGCGACGGGCGATTCGCGAAGGATCTTCGCCCCCGCCCAGCCGGGATGCCTTTACCGCCAAGGAGTGGGCCGTTATCCGGAAGTGCCGGACGCCCAAGCAAGTCCAGGAATTCCTCCGCCGCCTCCCTTACAACTGGGAAAAGAACGGCGAAACTCTGCGCACCTTTCGGCAAGTGGTCCGGCACTGGCAGGCCCACTGCCTGGAAGGTGCGCTGACGGCCGCAACAATTCTCGAACAGCATGGCTACCCGCCACTGCTTCTCGATCTCGAATCCCAGGACCAGCTCGACCACGTACTGTTTCTCTTCCGCCGCAACGGCCGCTATGGCACCGTGGCGCGCTCGCGCGATTTCGGTCTGCACGGGCGCAAGCCGGTCTTTCGAACCCTCCGCGAACTGGTGATGAGTTACGTCGATCCTTACGTGGACGGCTCAGGGCGCATTACCGGTTACGGTGTCTTCGATCTCCGCTCGCTCCGCCGCTGCGATTGGCGGCTCTCCGAGAAAAACGTTCGGGCCGTCGAGAAAGCCCTCATCAAATTTCCGCATCGAAAAATCCAAACCTCCGACCGTCGCTATCAATCCATCCTTCGTCAATTCCGCGCCTTCAAGAAAAAGTATCCCGACCGTCCGGTAGCGTTCTACGTCGGCAAGCATCGCTGGCTGTGAGGGAGGGCCTACTGCTGCTCCAGCACGGCAATCAGCATCGAGGCCTTACGCACGAGGTTGAGGGCGCGTTCGAAATCGCTGCCGGCCAGGGCGCGCTCTGAATTGCCGAGGAAGGTGCGGGCGTCTTCGAGGGTATGCCGGTCTTCACCGGAGAGGTTTGTCTTCTCCAGTCGGCTGATCCGGTTGCGGACCTGATCCTGGAGGCTCGTGATTTGCTGGCGCTGGGCCGCCTGCCGTCCGGGATTCTCGCGGGGTTCCAGTGCCGGCACTTCGACGGGCGGCGGCTCGATCTCTGGCGGACTCTCGGGGGGAGCAGAAGTCTCTGTTCGCGTTGCCGGGCGTGGGCGGCGCTTCACCGGCGGCGTGGAGACAGAGGGCTGTTCGGCGGGGGGAGTTTCTTCCGGTTCTGGCGGTTGGGGTTCTTCGATGACTAGGGAGTCGGTGTCTTGAGAGGCCGTCGAACCCGCTGCCGGCGGTGGCGCAGGAACGTACACAATGCGGTTGGCGGTCTGCCGCGTCGGGCAGTTCCACAGAAACAGAACGAGCACGCAGACGGAGTAGAGTGTGCCGCGGTTCATTGACTTGGCAATTGTAACACTGGCCCTGCCCAATAGGGGACGGGGGAAGACCTCTGGCGACGATTCACCCGCCGCCACGAGGTCCCGCGCGGGTTGGTGAGGGTGTGGCTGACGCTCTATTTGCGGCCGAAGCGCAGGACGATGCCGGCGGAGACGCGCAGGTTATCCTGTCGCATGTTCAGGTAAGGCGTGTACACGTATTCGGCCTGAATGATGCGGATGGAGACGATCTTGTGGACTTTTACATCCACCCCTCCGCCCAAGGCGGCGGCGAAATCAGTTTTCGACTGGGAGATGCCCAAGTAGCCTTGGCTGGCACGCATGCCGCCGATCAGGACGTGGGCGAAGGGCGTGACGGAGCCGCTTTTGCGATACGCAAAGTGCGGTCCGAACATGAACGTATGGGTGTTGACGTTGATGCCTCCCGGGTGGGCATAGAACCCGCTGAAGTCCGCGGTCCCGCCCAGCCAGTGGTTGATGTTTTCGGTAATGGACCCGTTCCATCCATTCAAACCTTGATCCACTCCTCCGATATCGCTCCGGAGATAGGAATATCCCCCCATGAGCTCAATCTGGGGCGTCTGCTGGGCGCGCGTCGGAAGGACCACGGCCACCGTCAGTACCACTACCCACATGAACCTGCGCATCTAGTTTGCCTCCTTGTGCTTGTTCCCGCAGCCTGGACCGGGTCTTTTCGGGGGTCGCCATGCTTTGACGCCCCTGAAATGCCCCGATGATCCTTGTTTCTTCATTGGACAGTCAAAGACACCGTCTTTGCATGAGTGGAGCTTCCCGAGGTACCGGTAATCGTCACAACATACGTGCCCGCGGGCGTTCCGCTAGGAACTCCCACCGCAGTGCCACCCCCGCCGCAGGCTGACCACAGTACAACGACCAGCATCATGGCGGCCAACACCCATGATGTCCGGTAGCGGCGAGTGGCTCCCATGATCGCCAACAGCAATAACGGCAGGAGCCACGGCGCCCAGCGCACCGCGGGGCGTGGCAGCCAATGATTCGGACCGGAAACCGGCGGAGCCATGACTCGCGCCGTGGTACTGATGTTTACAGCCGCGGTCTGTGGCGTTTGGCCATCCAGCGTGATAGATGTGGGAATTACTGAACAGGTCGCCGCGCTCGGCACTCCCGTGCAAGTCAGGTTGACTTTCCCAGTGAATCCATTGGCCGGTGTGACAGTCAAGTTAAAGCTGGTTGATCCGCCGGCACTGACCGTGCTGGCGGTCGGATCAGAACTGAGGGAGAAGTCACCTGTCACGCCGGACGTGCCCCCCGACAAGGGAACACTGTGCGGACTGCCGAGGGCGTTGTCTGTGATGGTAGCGGTTCCGCTCTTGGGGCCGGTGGTCGTCGGGGAGAATGTCACGTTGATAGTGCATTTGTCGCCAAACTTCGTCAACGTTACGCCCGTGCAGTTGTCAGTCTCAGCGAATTCTCCACTGACGGTGATGGCCGATATGGTCAAGGGTGAATCGCCATTGCTCGTGATGGTGATGGTCTGCGGCGCGCTGGTGGTGCCCACTTCCTGCGAAGAGAAGCTGAGAGCCGCTGGTGAGAGGGCAATATCCGGGCCCACGACCACCTTTGAGACGAAAGCGTCGCAGTTGCCAGCGGAAAGCTCCTGCAGTGGGCGGGCCGTGGGGAAGTCCGTCGAGCAAGTCTGCCCGGTCACAAAGGCGCTGGCGGGGGTTCGGGTGTCAACGGCGATGCCGCGTCCGTCCTCCGTATTGCTTCCCCCCAGAAACGATGAATACACGAGCCCGGTCCCAGTTGTATTTAGCTGTGTTACGAAAGCATCGGCGTTGCCGCCGCCGTAATTCGGCTGGAAGACCACACCAGCAGTGGGCCAGATGGGAAAGTCCGGAGAGGTCGTAATGCCAGTTATATAAGCATTGCCGCTGACGTCCACAGCTATTCCGACGCCGCCGTCGGCGCCGCTTCCACCAAGGTAGGTTGAGTACACGAGCGAGGCTGCTCCGGACAGCGTGGTGTCGAGTTTGGCGACAAAGGCATCGCTGTCGCACCCGTCCAGCGCATTCAGGGTGCAACTCGTCTGGTAAGCTCCAGGCGTCGTCGGAAATGGGGAAGTCGTCGAATTGGTCACGCCGGTGACATAGACTTTTCCTGTGGTGTCCACCGCAATGCCCTTTCCGGGATGCGAGGGGTCAGGTCCACAGCAACTGTCGTTGCCATCACCACCCAGATATGTTGAGTAGCTAAGGGACCCGGGGAAACCGCTGCCGGCGTTCGTATTCACTTTCGTGACAAACGCATCGGAGTTGCCACCTATTGTCGGCTGGAAAGCGTTCAGCGTTGGGAAGTCAGGTGAAAGAGTAAAACCAGATACGTAGGCATTCCCACTGTTGTCGGCAGTAATTGCAAGTCCCATGTCTTTTCTGCTGCCGCCAAGATCTGAAAGGCTTATAAAGTTTGCGCCGGATGGATCAACCTTCAGCACCCAGGCGTCGATGTCGCCTCCGGGGCCGATGAGAAGTGAAGGCTCAGCAAAATCGGTCGTCCCCGTCACATAAGCGTTGCGATTGTTATCCACGGCAATTCCAAGGCCACGGTCGTTCGCGCCCAGAAATACGGGAAGACCGTTGGCCCCAAGGACTGGGTTACCGTCGGAGTCGAAGAGCTCCGGCCCTAGGTGGCTGAAGAAAGTGGAGTATTCGAGGGCTGAACCTTCCGGATTCAACTTTGTGATGAAGGCATCTGTGGTGACCAGTCCATTGAGAAGAGTGGCATCACATTGTCCGTCGTTCCCGCAGTTGGGATCGGCGGCGCCGAAGCTGTGGGGAAAGTCCGGTGAAACCGTCGTCCCAGTGACATAGGCCGAACCGAAGGTATCAACCGCAATTGCTGACCCTTGATCCTGTTTGCTCCCGCCCAAGTAGGTGGAGTAAACCAATGTCTGGCCATCAGGACTGATCTTGGAAACGAAAGCGTCGTCCGGAAAATCCAACGGCCCGCCGGTCTCTGGCTGCAGCGCGTGGGCTGTCGGGAAGTCAGTCGAGTCCGTTTCACCCACTATAAATGCGCTTCCCGTTGAGTCAACAGCGATACCGTTCGCCGCATCAATTCCGAAGCCGGGAGTGCCCGGTAGATTGCCACCCAAGTAAGTCGAGTAGGCGAGGACAGGGTCGATAATGAGGGGGCGGGTGGCGTCGTAGGAGGCGATTTCGAAACCAACCTCCCATTTTGGATTTTGGATTTCGGATTTTGGATTGCCAAGTTTCGAGTTTCCAGTTTCGAATTTCGAAGCTCGCAGTACGTAGCGACCCTCCACCTGAGTCCGGTCGCCGGAATTGGGACTCATTTGGTAGATCGCCGGCCGGTGGAAGCGGACCTCGCCTCCGTCCAAGGCTACGACGAGATCGCCGTCCGCATCGATGTGGGGCGAATGGCCCGTTGTGGTGCCCGAGTCGATCGCCAGGACGATGCGCTTGGGATCAGCCCCGGGCGCAACGACGAAGTCGTATTCAAGTTGTCGTCCCTGGCCGTAATAAACCAGATCGATTCCCGGATAGACCTGCTTCATTGCAACCTGGCGATAGTTGGGGATCTGGGTATGCCACTGGCTGGGGTCGCGGCCGATGAAGTAGTTGCTGATGCCGGGAAGTTTTTCCTGGCCCTCCAGTTCGGCATGGGCATTAGCCCCGACTACTTTCATGCGCAGCATGTCGGGGGCTGGCGAAGAGCCTTTCTCTGCCGACTGCGGACTGCCGGCCGCCGGCTTCTTGAGTGACAGCACTGCCTCGTCCTGCGTGAGGAACAACTGGTAGCCGCGGCCGCGCGAGAGGAATTTCACCTGCGCGTCGGTCTGGCCCTGGTTGGTCTCAAAGCTCATGGGCAGCCGCCCGTAGTCCTGCGCCAGCCGGGCCTTGGTGGCCGCATCAACGCGCCGCGGAGAGCTTTTCGCGCGCTGGGGCGAAGACGCTTCCGAAGCGGCTCGCACGGCCGAGGGGAATGCCGCGCTGAATAGGCAGCCTGCGAGCAAGCCTGCAACACTCAGGAATCCGGCGGCGCGCGCAAGCCGTCCCTTCAGGAGGCGGTATGGAAACAAAGTCACCTGCTGTGTATTCATAGAGTTTTCCCAGTGTCCCCTTTTCTACTTGCCGACTTGAAGGGGATTATAACATGGGTGCCTTCAAGGCAAGTCCCGTTTTCGAGCGGCATATCCTAATTGGTAATCGGCCGGTCTGAAGGGGCCACATGCCGAAAATGAGGTGTCGGGATCGAAAGAGGAGGCTCGCAGGCCAAGGCGGCCCTTTAGCCCGTCAACGCAAAGTCTGACCCTTGGTTTCTCGTGCCCCGGCGAGTACGAGAATACCCACAAGGTAGATCAATGAGACAGCGCTAGCGGCAAGGGCAAAACTGCCCAAGCGAGCGACGAGGGCGCCGGTGAGGAACGGGCCCAAAGCTGCCAGCACGCGTCCGGCATTAAAGCAGAAACCGGAACCGGTGGCGCGAATTTGCGTTGGGTAAAGCTCCGGCAAATAGATCGGAAAGCCGCTGAAGATGCCATTGGTGAAGAACCCCAACACGGGGAGGAGGGCGAGGGCTACCGTGTAGGTTTTGGCCCCAAGGAACGCTAGCGGCAAAGACGCCGCCGAGCCGGCCAGCATCACCAGGAAGGCGCCGCGCCTCCCCCAGCGCTCGGCCATCGGCGCGAAGGCCAGGTAGCCGGCAATCGCACCGATGTTAAGGCACATGATGGCATAGCTGACGAGGCGCACGGTGGCCGCTTCGCCCAGGTGTCGAACTTCCAGCAGTTCCCGGATCAGGGTGGGCGTCCAGTTGGTCGCTCCCCACAGGCCAAAAACGGCGACAAACGCCAGCCCTGTGCCCACCAGGGTGTCGCGGCGGGACTCCGAGGTGAACAGGGCCGCCAGCCCCGATTTCGGGGATTGCGAACTTTCGCTGCCCCGACGGACCTCTACCCAGCGTTCCGGCTCGCGCACCCTTAAGCGGACCAGAACGGCCACCAGGGCAGGGACCAATCCCACAAAGAACATGACGCGCCAGCTCCGGCCGGAGAGCGTCAGATAAATGGCGGCGGCGAGGAAGTAGCCGGCTCCCCAGGCCGACTGCAACAGCCCGGCGCCTTTGACGCGCAGCGACTCGGGCCAGACCTCCGCGACCAGCGTCGCGCCCGCTGCCCATTCGCCACCGATGCCGAGGGCGGTGAGAAAGCGGTAGAGGGCCAGTTGCCACCAGGTATGAGAAAGGCCCGCCAGGGCCGTGAAAACGGCGTAGATAAGAATCGTGATGACCAGGGTCCGGGCCCGTCCGATCCGGTCGGCCACGATGCCAAAAACGATCCCTCCAACCGCCCATCCCACCACAAAGATGGAAAAGATCAGGCCGCCGTACCAGCCAATATTTTCTGTCGTCCCCCGCGCACCAAGAATCTCCCTGAGGGCTGGGGTCATCACCAGGGCATAGATGGTAGCGTCCATCGAATCAAAGACCCAGCCCAGCCACGCCACGACCAACACCAACCATTGATAGCGGGAGAGCTGAGCCCACGAGGAAGGTGCGGCGGGGGTCGCTGGCGACGAGGGCCTCATTCCTCTTGGCTCCCGGACTCTTGCTGCTCCCACAGCGCCCCCACCGCCGGGACGCGCGGGGCGACAAAACGAATTCCGAAGCTTTGCAGGAAAACCTGCAGGGGCATGCCGGCAGCGCCCAGGATGGCCAGAAGCAATCCCACCAGCAGCAGGACCGCGGCAGCGGCCAGCAAGGTTGTCCCCGGAGTCCAGATCCAATCGAGGCCCACCAGGTGGAGGCTGACCACCACCAGCGCGGCCACAATCACCGCGCCGGAGAACACGGTGACCAGGATGGGAAATAGAAGCAAGATCCCGGCCACGCCCGCCGCCACGGAAACCACAAAGCGCAGGAAGATGTAGAGCAGCAGGGCCCCCGCGTCTCCCCGGGTGGCGCCTACAAACCGTCGCCAGGCGGCGGGGAGGCTGAGGCGCTCGGCATAGACGATGGGATTCACGAGGTCATCCGTCAGAGCGATGGCCAGGGCCATGATCACGCTCAGCGAGACCTGGAGGGCGAGGAGCGTGGCCAGCATGATCGCTGCGAAAGCCGATCGCGGTTCGCCGCCCTGCAGGAGAGGGAGGGCGATGAGGATCCCACTCCCCAGGGCCAGTCCCATCAAGAGCAGCGCGGCCAGGAGCCAGCGGAAGTACGTGCCGGCCAGCGGGCGCACCTCCTGCCAGGCTCTCCGCAACTCTACCTCGCCGCGCACAATGCTGGCGATGAGAATGAAGCGCGACATGGCACGCAGGTAGATCAGCCCGATGCCCAGAGCCACGGCCAGCAGAGTGGTGGTCAGGCTGGCCAGCGGATGGCTGGCGAGAAAGAGGCGAACCTGCAGCCAGGTGGGCCCCACTCCTGTCTCGGTCGGCAACGCGGTCAGAGTCCAATGCACCGCGGCCCACGACGCGCCGCCACCCAGGAAAACGCACACCGCGCTTAGCTTGATCCAGCGCTTCGGGTCAAAGGGATTGAGGAGGATGGCCACCGCGCGCGCGAAGGCGTCGGCCAGAGCGGCAATGGGAGACGTCCCTGAGGATTTGTTCTCGCTACTGGCCGGCGCCGCCGGGACGCCGGACGTGATGCCGCTCACCCGATTTCCTCACTCCAAGAGATGCCGATTCGCCAGGCGTCAACTTGCTCGCTCGGACGGTCATCCAAGAGTTGCCGCGCTGCTCGGGGCCCTCAGTAAAGACTGCTTAGAATACAGGTTTCCTTCGTCGACGCAAGCGGCGCGACGGATGCCCCGACTGCACACTGCCACGGGCGGGTACGGGCCGTGAAGTCCGCCGCGCACACTTCTGCTGTCGCGATGGTGTCCCAGAGCCCCGAAAGCCCAGACGCCTCTTCAATGCCCTGCAGGTGCTGCAGAGGCTTTTACCTGAACCTGAAACCTCTGATGCCACTCCTCACGCTTGGCCAGCACGTGCGCCTTGGCGGCTTCAAAGCTGGCATACTCACGCTGTCCCTTGAGGAGATTGCAGGGCTGGCAAGCCGTCACCAGGTTCTCCATGTGGCGGCCGCCGCCGCGCGCGTGGGGATGGATATGATCGACTGTCAGGACCAGCCAGTTCTCGAACTTGTGCAGCCCATCCAGGCCGCAATACTGGCACTTGAAGTGGTCGCGCTTGAAAACCTTTGTCGCGTCCTCGCGCGACATGCGCGGGGCGCCAAAGAGAAACCGCTTGATTTGTTTAATGGGCATCTTCCCTCCTGCTGAGGCTGCAGTGAATCATGGCGGGATCGCCTCGGATGAATTGTTGGAGGGACGCGGGGCGAGGGTCATCACGCGTCCCCGTGCACCCTTATCTTACCGAAGTCCACAACGATTTGGTAGCAAGCTGGAATCCGTCGGCGGAGTTTCCTACCCAAGGTACCCGCGATCCCCTGAGACATCTGTATCTCCTGGCCAGTTGGGGCGGACCCGCACAACGCCGGCACTAGGTCTGTGGGAAAGAGGAGCAATTCCGTGATAGGTCGTTCTTGCTAAAATGGGCTGAAAAAGAGCGCTCTTATTGTCCTGCCCTTACTTACTTACCTACCGGCCAGTCGGTAGGCGAAGGCCCCAGCCGCGCCTGACGCATTTCCCTCCGCCCAAGCTGCCCGTTCCCCCCGAGGCACGGCGTTCCTCCCTGTGCTCGAGCCGCATTGCACGCCGTCGCCCCTCCAGCTCTCGTTGCTCTTCGGTATATAATGCCGACCTGAGTACGGCAGCCCTTCGCCGCCACGTGGCGCACGGGCTGGTGCAGAGCGTTGTTCTGCGTTTGAACGCAAGGACGGGTCGGGGAACGTGTCCTATTATCTTGAGGAACCGGCGGGGCGGACGCGCACCATCACCGGGGCGAACGCCGTCGCCTGCAACGAGGCCGACTACTACCTGTTCGGCGGCGAGCAGGCGCACGGCAACACCTGCAACCAGAGCTACCACTTCGCCGGAATGTATCGCGACGGGGAAACCGGCAACGACTACACCCAGTTCCGCATGTACGAATCCAACCTGGGCCGCTGGATGACCCCCGACCCCGTGGCGGGCGACATCACGAATCCCCAATCCCTCAACCGCTACGCCTATGTGCTCAACAACCCGACGAATTTCACTGACCCCTTGGGGCTCGACTGCACTGCGGAGGGGCAGGCCTTGGCGACGGCAGCGGGAACTACCTGCATCGATTCATCCTTTACAGGCAGGCTTCCGGGATCAGACGATGCCCATACGGTTGACACGTTCGACGTTGGTTCTCTCAACGATTTGTACAATCACTCTCCGTGGCCAGGGAACAGCCAGCCCGCGGACAGCCGGGCCGGGCACGGCAAGCCCCCGACAAAGGTCACTTTCGGCGTCCGCGCACCGGGCCAGAACTGGACGAATTGTATGTCCGCAAACTCAGGAAATTACAGCATCGCCGGTGCGTTCAACCTGCAGAGCGAAGGGGCGAAATTTGCACTCGGTAATGATGTCTCACAGATTACGTTCGGCAGTTCCGCCGAAGGGACGGGAGGAATAGTGCTCTGGGAGGGAGGTTCGCGTTCTTTTGAAGGCGGCGTAGGTGAAGTGATGACAGCAGGTAGGAGAACTGCTTCAATCATGGACCTCAATCTCGCTGGAACGACCGGACCCGCACCAATGATTCTGGCAAGAACTGGTGCCGAAAAGCTTGCCGGATGGCTGAGTGGGGTGGCAGAGCTCAAATTTGCAATCGATGTTGGATTAACGGGCGCCCAGGCACTCGGGTGTGCCTTCCATCGATAGACTCCCGAAGGTTCACATGGAGAAAACGACCAAGCAACAGATTGTGAGCGGACTCCGTGTCGGCGGCTGCCTCGGGGCCTTTCTCATTGGGGGGATGCTAATGGGCAATGGGCTAGGCCGAATCGTAGGAGAGGGATCGCGTCAAGTCGTTTGGGCTGACTGGATAGGCTGGGCAGAACTCGTGTTAGCTGCCGTCATCCTGTTGCTTACGGCCCGCGTATGGCTGATGCTTCTGGGTGGATACCTGCTGTTTGGTTCTCTGAAGAGCTTAATCCTGTTCGCAACCGGCAGCTTCCCCTCCCATGGGTTTTCGACCAGAGTTGAACCGCTTGCGCTCGTTTTTTATTGCGTAGCAACTCTCATGCTTATGTTCCGATTTGCTGAAAAACCGCCGACAGTTCTCGATAGAGTCGCGCTGACTGTGTATTTGTTCTGTCTATGGCCGGCAGCGGCGAATTCCGCATTCTCATGGTGGCAGGGGGTCGGGCTGGCGGCTCTTTTGGCTTCCTGGTGCGTGTTCCGTTGGCGGACGTGGAAACATCGTGCCTAACTCGGGCAGGCGGGTGGCGCAGACATTGTTGTTCAAGAGCGGGTAGCCACGGCACGGACTGGGTGCCGTGGGCTTTTGTCGGTTCCCATAAAGGGCCCACGGCATGAAGGGCATGCCGTGGCTACAAGAGGTGTTTTGGGCACGTGGACAAGGTGA
>JBEKUI010000116.1:0-12929 GCA_049515175.1 Terriglobia bacterium | reverse complement strand
CACTGCCGAAGCTCAGGACGTTAAAGCTGTGGTCCTTGTCTGTAAGGCCTGCGGAACCATCCAAGGATATGATCCTATAAAGTGGAACGGATCGTTGGCCTACGGGTGTCCTAATTGCCCTGGCGCTCGCCAATGGAAAGAAGGTCCAGCATACCCAAGCGTTGAATCTCTCCTTACTTCCCTTCGTAAGATAGGTGAAACCGAAACACTGCCTTTCGAAATCCGCTTACAGTTCAAAGCATTAACAGATCACGCACCTTAAACCTTATCAAATTACTCTGGGTTTGTGAAGTATACAATCCCGGGACATTGTGCCACAGATTGTCCTCCGCCTGATCGCCCTCACCCCCGCCCATCTCCCCGAGGGAGAGGGTGGGTCCGTCCGTCGGCCGACGGACGGACCCAGGTGAGGGGGACGCACCGCAGCCTTAGCAGCCATGGCGTTTCCAGCCGCACCGTGAGTTGACGCGCGCACTATAGTATGATGGGACATAATGAGGAGGTATTGTTCTTCTTGCCCGTCCCATCGCAAGCCGTGCCACCAAGCCCGCGGGTGCTCTACACGGTGGGGCATTCCAATTTGGATTTCATCGAGTTCCTGAAGCTCCTGAAAGACGGTGGGGTCGAACTTCTCGTGGATGTGCGCAGCCGTCCGCAGAGCGCACGTTTTCCCCAATTCAGCCAGCAGGTGTTGGAGAGATCCCTCGAAAACGAGAGCATCTCATACTTGTTCCTTGGTGAAGAACTGGGCGGGCGGCCTGATGCCCCGGACGCATACCGTCCCGACGGTTTGGTCGATTATCGCGTGCGAAGAAAATCGTACGCATTCAGGTCGGGCCTGGATCGCGTGCTGATGGAACTGGAACAACGCCCGCTGGCGCTGATGTGCGCGGAAGAAGACCCGCTGGAGTGTCACCGCTTCCTCATGATCTGCCCGGAACTGGTTCGCGACGGCGTTCACCCCTTGCACATCCGCAAAGGCTCACGGATCGAGACCCAGGAAGCCGCCGAAACTCGCTTGCTCGCATCCCAAGGGTTCGGAGACGTTGCCGAGAACACTCTGTTCCCCGACGCCCGCGCTGAAGTCCTAGAACAAGCCTACGACCTGCAGGCCGGGAAATTCGCGTTCCGCGTGGATCCCATGGCCGTCGACCGATGGTAGTTTGCCCATGACTTCTACACTTTTCACCATTGGCTTTACCAAGAAAACCGCCGAAGAGTTTTTCGGGCTCCTCCAAGATGCAGGTGTCCAGAAGGTTGTGGATATTCGCGAGAACCGAGGCGGGCAACTCTCAGGTTTTGCGAAGTACCCCGACCTTCAATTCTTCCTGGACCGAATTTTAGGTATCAAATACGAGCATCGGCCTGCGCTTGCCCCAAGTCCGGAGATTCGCGACGCATATCGCAAAACCAAGGACTGGGAGCAATACGAAAAATCGTTTGGGGAATTGATGCTGGAGAGAAAAGTGGTGGAGTCGGTCATCCCCGAGGATTTCGAAGGCAGGGTCGCCTTGCTCTGTTCCGAACCCGGACCGGAGAAATGCCACCGACACCTTGTCGCTGAGATGCTCGCGCAACGCTGGAATGCGCTCGGATATCACGTGGAAATCAGACATCTCATCATAGAGAGACCCCTCCCTCGCAGGAAGCGTGGTTCCAAGCTCAATGCCGGAACTGATCCTCTCTGACATTACGGTAATGGGCCCCGGGTACTGTGTAATCGGGTTGGAGGAAGCGCAGGCCGAATCGTACCGCTCCGTGCGGCCGCTCCCCCCTTGGGGCTTTGCATGGCGCGAGCCGTTCCCCTTTGGCCGGGGCGACCGGGTGCAATTTCACGTCTCCCGCACGACGGTTTCCTCTCCCCACGTTGAGGATTTGAAATCGCAGGGCTTCACAAAAGCTGAGAATTCTCTGAACGAAGAGCAACTCGTGGCCTGCCTTCGTCAAGCGGAGAGGGCCGACAATCTCCATGATCTTTTTGGTTGCGACACTCACGCTAGCGATCGCGGCGGGCGCGCACTTTGGGTGAATCCGGACGAAGCCGCGCGTTCAATTTGTGGATGCGAGTATGAAAATCTTCGGATTCGATTGTTTCGCGAGTCGGACAGTTTTTCTCTCCGCGGAGAGGTGGTGATGAGATCCAACGAGCGGATTAACAGCATCCCTATCGTTGACCGAGACTGGAACCGATTCGTGGCGAAATTAGTCAAACGCATTCAACGCGCCGACCCGCTGCCTTTGGCAGAAAGGTTTCTGAATCGGACGCTTGCCGGAAAGATGCTTTCGTCGCCCCTGCGGTTCGCGAGAATCGGACTACCGCGGCCCAGAGAGGATCGCCAATGCTGGTTAATGCTCGATTCTTTATTCCCCCAGCCTAAGGAGGCATGGCTAGAGTTACTGTAACTCAATCAGGAGGATGTTTTGTCTCTCGTCCAATTTCAAGACGATTCGGCAATTCGCGACCTAATCCTCAGACTTGTTCAGCGCGAAACCCGAACGGGTGCCTCCTTGCCCCGCGATGAGGAAGACCTGGTGAAAACCGGCGCGGTCGATTCCATGGGCTGGGTTGGAATTCTTTCCGGAATTGAGGAGGCGACAGGGATTCGCAATTTCGGAGCCGCCTGGCCGGAAGGCCTCCCCCAGTCGATTCGTGCCCTGATAGAAACGTTTCGCGACGCTCGCCTGCAATCTCAGTTGCCGGGGCGAGAGCAGGAATCGCAAGGTCGGGGGAGCCTGGATCGTTCCGTATCCTTGACGGGCTGGGGATTTGCCTTGGGGTCCAAAATCGTAACGGCAGCGAGCGTCGACGAAGAGTGCGGTCTGCCCACAGGCACGATGATGGATCGCGCCGGCATCGAGACGGTGGCCCGGGCAACTGAAGGCGAGAATGAAATCACGCTTGGGGCGAAGGCCGCTGAACTTGCATTGGAAAAGGCTGGTTTGGGACCCGAAGCGATTGACGTTCTCTTGGGTACCAGCGCCACATCCATCGGGTTTCCCTCTTTTGCAGCGCTTCTCCATAATCGCCTGCTGTTGCGCGAATCGTGCGCAGCGGTGGATATCGGCGGCGCATGCGTGGCAGTGATTCACGCTCTGGCCACAGCCCAACGTTTGCTGGACACCGCACGACGCCGGACAGCCTTGGTCATCGCCTCCGAAGTGAACAGCCGAATGCTTGCCCGCCCAGGCGTGCCTGGGGAGTTCCGTGGCCTGTTTGGGGACGGAGCCTGCGCGTTTGTTCTCCAAGGTGGGGAGGATCACTCGGCGAAGGGCTTTCGCTTGGGCGATTTTGCATCCGGGTGTTCCGGAGCATTTTCATCCTCGCTGGGTTTAACGCTGCGTGACCACGGCGAACTGGATGTGGTTTTCAAAGGCGAGCAACTGGCCAGCGCCGCTGTCACAACTCTCAACCAAGTTGTGGGAAACCTCGAAGACCTGAGCGGGAAGCGGCGATCCCAGGTTGATTGTTTCGCCTTTCACGAACCCAATCCGCGCCTGGTTGAGATCTTTGCGCAACGGGCGGGTATTCCTCTCGAGAAGATCCCCCGCATCACACACACCTCAGGAAATCTTGGATCCGTTACTTGCGGTGTCAACTTGTGCACAGCCCTCACTCGATTCGATGGTACGCCCGATGGCACGCCTGGCCGGGTCATCTTCGTGGCCGCTGTCGGCCCGGGGTTACTCTGGGCGGGAACTTACCTCAGTTAGACCGATTGCGAATCACCACCGCAGGTCTGCTACTTCTTGAACAAGTTCTCAAAGGCGGCGCGGGCGTCGAGGGGGCGGGAGGAGGAAGTTTCGCGCTCCACGGTAGAGCGGACCATATAGAGGTGGCAATGGTTTTGGACGTCTTTGCGGGGGAGGCGGGCAGTGATGGGTTTTGTGCATTCGAAGCGCGCCGAGGTATCGAAGTAGGCGCACATCTTGCAGCTATGCAGCTCGAAGCCGCACTTCAGGCACTTGCCGTTCATATCGAGCCCGGGCGGGAGGATGGTGGCGCAGGAGGCGCAGCGAATCACCTCGCGCTTGCCGGGCAGGTTGGGAGTGCGCGGGCCGAAGCTCTCGGCTCTCGGGCTCGGGCGCTTCTCGCGCGGCTCGCGGGCGCCGCCGGAATCCTGGTATCCGCGCTGGCGGTATTTCCTGTCAGTCATAAAGAAAACCCTCTTCTGTTTGGGCAGATTCCGACTCACGCGCCGGATGGGAGAGAACTCCATAATACGACGACGGCGGATGAAAAGCTATGGAAAGGACGGGATTCAGGAGTCAGGATTCAGGAGACAAAGCTCTCTCGCCAGTTGTTAGTGGCTCCTGAGGTCGCCAGCACTCTCACCTGTCCCGCCCCTCGGCAGGGACGACACAGCCTGGCGCGAGGGCAGCAGGCCAGAGCATTCCTCTACGGAGGGAAAACGAGGGTTTGGCAGGAATTCCACGAGAGGTGGACGCGCGTCCCGCGGGTGATGGCTGGCGTGCCGCCATTCGCGGAGGTCGCGTCGCGCACGATCAGCCGTTCGCCCGTCGCCAGCTCGACCACCCAGCGGCGGCTGCCGCCTTCGTAGATCGCTTCCACCACTTCGCCCGCCAGGGCGTTGGGCGGGGCGGGAACGGGCGCGGACAGGGAAACCCGAATCGCCTCCGGCCGGACGGCGAGCGTGGCCGCGGCGCCCGCCGCGAGGCCGTTGGAATTTCCTGCCCACAGGCGGAGCCCCGAGCGCGCCTCAAACCGCGTCTCGCTGGCGGTGTGCTCGGCGAGCGTAGCCTCGAAAAAGTTCTCAACCCCCATGAACTCCGCCACGAAGCGCGTGCGCGGCCGCTCGTAAATTTCTTCCCCGGTCCCCAACTGCTCCAGCCGCCCGCGATTGAGCACGGCGACGCGGTCCGACATCACCAGCGCTTCCTCCTGGTCATGGGTCACAAAGATGAAGGTGATCTTGAGCCGTTCGTGGAGCCGCTTGAGTTCGAAATGCATCTGCTTGCGCAGTTTCTCATCCAGCGCGCCGAGCGGCTCGTCGAGGAGAAGCACGGCCGGCTCGAGCACCAGGGCGCGCGCCAGCGCCACCCGCTGCTTCTCGCCGCCGCTCAGTTGATTCGGGTAGCGGTCCTCTTTCCCCGGCAACTCCACCATCTCGAGGATCGCTTTGACGCGGCGGCGAATTTCGTCTCGAGGCTGTTTCATCTGCTCGAGGCCGAAGGCCACGTTGTGGAAGACATCGAGATGCGGGAAGAGCGCGTAGTGCTGGAAAACCGTGTTGACGTCGCGCACGTAGGGGGGAACGTCGGAGGCGTCGCGGCCGCTGAGGAATATCTGGCCGGCGAGCGGCTGTTCGAAGCCGGCGACCAGGCGCAGGATGGTGGTCTTGCCGCTGCCGCTCGGACCGAGCAGGGTGATGAACTCGCCGCGGCGAACCTGCAGCGAGAAATCCTCCAACGCGAATTGTTCGCCGTAGCGCTTGCTGACGCCGCGCAGCTCGACAATGGGGTTGCCACCTTGCTCCCCGTCGCCCGCCCGCTCGTCCGACTGCGGTATCGTTGACACCGATTCAGGCAGTCCTGTATAAGTCCAGCTTTGGCGCGAGATTATAACACGAGCGCATTCGGTCGAGTGCAAGCGGAAATTCCGACGCCCGCTGCCGCGGGCTGCCAACTTGCCCGTGCTCTCCCCGTGGGCTTATCATGATCGCCAGTTCGGGTGAGTCCGCCAAGGAGTTGCCAAATGAGAATACTCAATAAGAGCCTCCTGATTGGGGTGGGTGCTGGGGTAGCTCTAACACTCGTCTTCCTTGATATTTGGGGAGGTCGGTACGAGCAGGAGCTTACTCTGGTTTCCCGGCCACGGTTGCTCCGCCCCTTCATGCGGGGGCCAGAGAATACAAATCCCGGGGTATCTGAAAGGCTTCCGAGGCCGTGGCTCCCCCAGGTCTCCGGCGCCACGCACGATGACTGGCAGCTCGAACGCCTCAACGGGGAGAAGCTGAAGTTATCCCAGCTGAGAGGAAAGGTAGTGTTTCTAAACTTCTGGAGCCCAGGTTGAATGCCATGCATCGCCGAGTTTCCGGCGATCGAAAAGCTCTATGACTCGATGAAAGGTGATAACGTCGCATTCCTTGCTGTCACCAGAGACGACGAGCAACGCGTGAAAGCCTTTGTCGAGAAACACGGCCTTCGCCTGCCTGTCTATCTGAGTCGCGGGAAATTTCCCAACGACCTGCCGCTTCACGGTTCCCCGACGACCTATATTCTTGATCGAAAGGGGGCTGCGAAGTTCAGATCGGTTGAGCCGGCGAACTGGGACGACGACGGTGTCCGAACATTCATCCGGGGACTAGAGACCAATTAGCCGTCGATCAGCATTTGCGAACGTGACGCTCACGGCTTCAGCCAAAGGTTGACGGGAACATCGCCCGGCTTCTTGGGCTTGTAGGGCCAGGTGATTTTCCTTCCGCTGCCGGCGGATTCGTACGCGGCGTATATGACTTCGAGCGTGGCGATGCCGTCTTCGCCGGTCTCGCGGGGAGTCTGGTCGTTCAAGACGCATTGCGTGAAGTGCCGCATCTCGTGCGGGAAGCCGTAGATGTGGGATTCCTCGAAGACGGTGAATGTCCAGCCCTTGGTCTCTCCCGCCTTCTCCATGGCGTAGCCATAGCCATCGAGGCTGTAGGTTTCCATCGAGCTGCCGTGCAGCAGGTCGCAGTAGATTGCGCCCTGGGTGCCGAAGATTTCGACGCGGTCGTCCATCCCGCCGTGTTTCACCCAGCTATCTTCGATGATGGCGATGCCCCTGCCTTCGAACTCCACGATGATGACGGAATTGTCTTCGCCCTGGGTGCGCTGGTGATAGACGTGCTGGCAATGCGCGGTCACGCTCTTCACGCGCGGCTTGTCATACATCCAGCGCGCCCACTCGATCCCGTGGCAGCCCATGTCCATGATGGCTCCGCCGCCGGAGCGCTGGACGTCGTAGAACCAGTCGGAATGCGGCCCGGAATGTTTCTCGCCCTGCTTCAGCATGTAGAGCTTGCCCACCGCGCCTTCTTGCACTAGCTTCTTAGCGCGGCCGTACTTGGGCGAGAAGCAGAGGGTTTCGGCGTACATCAGTTTCACTTTGTGTTTCTTCGCCGCCTTCACCATCGCCTGTCCCGACTCGAGCGTATGCGCGAGCGGTTTCTCGACGACGACGTGTTTCCCTGCTTCGGCCGCCGCCACCGCCACCTTCTCGTGCAGGTCGTTGGGAATCCCCAGCACGACCATGTCGATGTCCTTGCGCGCGACGAGCTTCCGGTAGTCTGTCGTCGTGAAGGGAATCTTCCACTTGGCGGCGAAAGGCGCGAGCGCCGACTCGTAGGCGTTGCAGACTCCCACGAGCTGCGCTTCCGGAACCTCCTGGAACGCCTCGGCGTGAATGTCCGAGACAAATCCTCCCCCGATCAAACCCACTCGCACTTTGTCCATGGAAATCTCCTCAACCCAGCGTGATCACTTCGTGGGACGGAACGAGCGCCAAAACGATGAGAATTAAGGCCTACTTTTTCTCGGCTTTCAGGGACCGGATGTGACCGATTACGGCTTTGATTTCGTCTTCCGAAAGCTTGTCGCCAAAGGGAGGCATGTGCGTGCCCTTTTTGCCGTTTTTGATGGTCTCCATCAGGTCTTTGTCTTTCATGGACGCCTGCCACTTGGGGTCGGTGAAATCCGGGGTCTTGACGGTGGGGAATCCCTTACCGTCCGCGCCGTGGCACATCATGCAGCGCCGCTTGAAGATCGAGCTGCCACTGGGCGGAGCGGCCGCCTGGAAGGCGAACGCCGAAGCAACACAGCCGAGTACGAACAATTTCAGAAAAAGTCGGGTCCCGATGGTCATGAGTCTCCTCTCCGAATGCTTTTGTCGAGCGATGCAGTCATGGTAATGGGGTAGCGGCAGAAAATCAAGAATCCCGGCAAATTCGACTCTCGGCGGACCTGTCGCGCGTGAGAACTGCAAGTAAAGCGGCGCGACTTGATAATTGCCAGTTGCCCGCCGATAATCCCAACGCCTTCGATTTTCCCGAGGAGGAGTTTTCATGAACAGGCGTGCTGCTGTCCTGCTGGTGGGTGCGGTGATTCTTGCTGGTCAAGCGAGAGCGGGCGAACGCTACGACGTCACGATCGAGCACGGCGTGACGGCGAAGATGCGCGACGGCGTCACGCTGCGGGCCGATATCTACCGACCCAAGGCGGAAGGGAAGTTTCCCGTATTGCTCGAGCGTACGCCCTACGACAAGCGCGGCGGCGTGGACTTCGGCCTCAAGGCCGCGGCGCGCGGTTACGTTGTTATCATCCAGGACGTGCGCGGGCGCTACACCTCGGAGGGCGAGTGGTACACGTTCAAGCACGAATCCAACGACGGCTACGACACGGTCGAGTGGGCCGCGGCCCTCCCCTATTCGGACGGCAAAGTGGGCATGTTCGGCGGGTCGTATGTCGGCGCCACGCAGATGCTCACGGCCATCGCAGCCCCGCCCCATCTCGCCGGAATCTTTCCCGTCGTGACGGCCTCGAACTACCACGAGAACTGGACCTACCAGGGCGGAGCGTTCGAGCAGTGGTTCAACGAATCGTGGACTTCGGGACTCGCTCAGGACACGCACGACCGGTTCGTCCGGGAGAATTCCAACGCCTTACTGTGGGCCGGGAAATTGCCCCTGTCGAAGTACCCGTTGGTTGACTTGGGTACCGCCGAAGGGTTGGCGCCATACTTCAGCGACTGGCTCGCTCATCCGAACTACGATGATTACTGGAAACAGTGGTCCATTGAAGAGCACTTTGCGAAAATCACGGTGCCCGTTTACCACGTGGCGGCGTGGTACGACATCTTTCAAGGCGGGTCGCTGCGGAACTACCTGGGCATTAAGGCCCAGGGCGGGAGCGAGGCCGCGCGCAACGGGCAGCGCTTGTTGGTGATCATTGGCGGCCACGCGGGCGGAGGAAGAAAAATCGGTGAGGTCGATTTCGGGCCCGAGGCGGAATTCGACACCGACGCCATCATGCTGCGCTGGTACGATTCCCTGCTGAAAGGGACCGCAAACGGCGCTGCCGGCGAGAAACCCGTCAAAATATTTGTGATGGGCGCGAATCAGTGGCGCGAGGAGGCGGAATGGCCTCTCTCTCGCGCCCACGCGACGCGCTATTTCCTCCACTCCGCCGGCAAGGCCAACTCGCTTTCCGGCGACGGGGCGCTTACGACCACCAGCCCGCAAGCTGAGCCTGCCGATCACTTTGTTTATGACCCGGCCGAACCCGTGCCCACCATCGGCGGGCCTCTCTGCTGCGACGCCACTCATCTTGCGCCCGGCCCGCGGGATCAACGCCCCGCGGAAGCGCGCGACGACGTGCTCGTTTTCACCACGCCGGCGTTCAAAGAGGATTTCGAGGTCACCGGCCCGGTGAGTCTGGAGCTCTTCGCCAGCTCCTCCGCGGTCGATACGGATTTCACCGGCAAGCTCGTCGACGTCTGGCCCAACGGCTTCGCCCAGAACCTTACGGAAGGAATCCTGCGCGCGCGCTATCGCAACTCGCAGGAGAAGCCCGAATTCCTGAACCCGGGCGAGGCGTACAAACTCACTCTCGATCTGTGGGCCACCAGCAACGTCTTCAAGGCGGGGCATAAGCTGCGCCTGGAAGTTTCGAGCTCGAACTTCCCGCGCTTCGACCGCAACCTGAACACCGGCGAGGTGCAGGCGGATTCGACCCGAATGGTGAAGGCGGCCAACACGATTTACCACGACCGCGAGCACCCGTCGGCGCTCGTGCTGCCGGTGGTGCCAAGGCAGTAGTATTCATTAAGGACAAGGGACGAAGTACAAAGAACCACGCTGACCGCGGCCGAATTCGATTGCGTCCTTAGTCCTTCGTCCTTTGTCCTTTGCCTTTTGGCCTTTGCCTTTTGATTTTCCTTTTCCCGTGGAGCGTTACCATGCCCTCTACCATCCTCGCCATCGCCGCCCACCCCGGCGACGCCCTGTTCACGATGGGCGCGACGGTCGCCCAGCATATTGCCAACGGCGGCCAGGGCGCTTTCCTCAGCCTCTCTCTCGGCGAGCGCGGGCACAAGACGATTCCTCCCAAGCAGTATGGTGAAATGCAACGCGCCGCCACCGAGAAGGCCGCCTCACTCCTCGCTGCCGAGACGGCATTCCTCACCTATCCCGACGCGGAGGTGCCGCTGAACGACGAAGCGAGTCTGGCGGTCTGCGACGCGATACGAAAGTTCAAACCGGCGATCGTCGTCACCCACTGGAGTGGAAGCTGGCACAAGGACCATCAGAACTGCCACGGCGTGGTGCGCGACGCGGTGTTCTATGCCGGTCTCGCCGCCATCGAAAGGCAACAGCCCGCGCACAATGTCGGCAAGCTCTTTTTTGCCGAAAACTGGGAGGACATCGCCAACTTTCAGGCTGACACCTACCTCGACATCAGCCCCATCTATGAGAAATGGCTGAAGGCCTGCGATCAGTTTCCGATGTGGCGGGGAGAAACGGGCTTCCGGTACAACGACTACTATCGCAGCCTGGCGGTGATGCGCGGCTGCCTGGCGGGATTCCAGTATGCGGTGGCCCTCATGTCCTCAGCCGAGCAGCGCGAGCAGCGCGTGCGTTCACTGTAGGGGCGGGTTTGAAACCCGCCCCTATTCGGTTCCACCTCTCATTGCCCCAATCACCGGCGCCTGGAGTGCCAGCACCACCTGAATCTCGCGGTCCCACACCGGCCATTCATGCTTGCCGGGAAACTCGCGGTACTGATAGGGAACCTTCAGCTCGGAAAGATGCTTGGCGAATTCGTGGTTCTCCTCCAGAAGAAAATCCTCGGAGCCGACTGAAAAATAGATCTGCGGGCGCAAATCTGCAGGCACCTTTTTGATCAGCTCGAAGGGGTCTTCCGCGGCGCGCGTCGGACTATCCGGCGGCCCGTACACGCCATCGACGAGCTTCTGAAACACCGGATCGTCAATGGGCCGGCGCTTCCACCGCGCGGCCGCTAGCGCCCCGCTCAAGCTCGCTGCGGCGGCGAACATTTGCGGGTGCTTGAGACCGATCTTCATCGCTCCGTAACCGCCCATCGAGAGGCCGGCTATGGCGCGTCCCTGGCGGGAAGCCGCCGTCCGGTAGTGGCCGTCCACGTAGGGAATCAAGTCGAGGAGGATGAAATCTTCCCACGCCAGGTTCTTGTCGGCATAACTGTTGGTGTAGAAGCCGTTGTCGCCTTCCGGCATGACGACGATCTCGTCGTAGCCCCGCGCGTAGTCGGTGATCCGGCTGTAGCTGGCCCACGCTGGGTAGTGGTCGGTGTAGCCGTGAAGCAGGTAAAGCACCGGGTAGCGCTGGGTCGTCGTGGCATAGTCGCGCGGCAGGATAATATTGAAACCCACCGTCATGCCGCCCAGGTGCGCGGCCGCCATCTCCACCGTGTCGTAGTCTTTGGCCAGTAGTCCGGCGCTTACAAGAATGGCGGTGAAAGCTGCCTCGATTATGGCAAGTCGAATTTTCATTTCGTCCTCATGCCCCCCTGTCTGACTGGGCGATTTTAGTCGAGCCAATCGGACACAGCAAGGGCGACGAGGTCTGCGTCGACGAGAACGATAACGTCGACTGGATCGACAACAACGACGTAGGTCACACCAAGCTGCGTGCGTGAAAACCGAGGGCGGGCATTTCCGATTCTTCGTCACCACTGCTGCAGCTAGGCCGGATTCCTTGTCACGAGGCCACGAAAGAAAGGTCGATGCCAGTGAAACTACCGTGGTTCTTCCCTAGGAAAGGCGGAGGTTCCCACAGGATCACGCGACCTTTCCACAGGTTTTTGGGGTTTTGCACAAGAATCGGACAAGGGAAGCATTTCATTTACTTGACGATCTTTGCTCATACCATAAAATGTCAGAGGCAAGAGGCTCGTGGACCATGATGAAAGGGAGACCGAAGAAGCAGCCCCAGAAACCACCGCCACCTCCTCCACAATGCAAGTGCAACTGCACCCAATGCGACATTGGGGCTCATTGTGGTGATCGCCGCAAGGAATGCTATTGGCCGAGATGGAGTGACCTGGCGGGAAAGAAAAACTAAGGATGCGCGGGGTGAGTTGATGTCGAAGCCCCTGCGAGCTTTTCTTCCCGCTGCTTTTCGGCCCATTCGCTGAAAAGTCTCTCAAACTCCGCGTGGGAATAGATCCCCTTTTGAATCAAGAGGCTGTTCATGGCATACACCGTCGCCTTGAACCTCTCATCTCTTGAAAGGGAATCAAGAGCATCTTGGAATGACATCGACATCGCTCCTTAGCTGGAACCGTCCCAGGAATCGTTCTCGATTGTATCCCCTCGCCGATCGATTTTTCAACGTGGGATTTCGGGTCGTGATCGCGGCCCGCGCGTGCTCCGATGGTTTGCAGGAGTTCGCGTGTCGCGTTGTCAGTCACACCGAAAACTAGGAGAGCTTGTCGTCGCGTCTTGACACTCGCCGAACCCCACGGCAATAATGGCTTCCTCGCCGGAACCGAAGCCGCCTTGTCAGACCTGATCGAGGGAGGAATTATGCCGGAGGTGTTTCGCAATTATGTGGCCGGGCAGTGGGTCGAGTGCCAGGCCAAGAAGACGTTTCCCAACATCAACCCCGCCGACACGGATGAGATTGTCGGCAACTTCCAGTCCTCAACGGCTGAAGATACGCTGAAAGCTTGCGAGGCCGCAGCGAAGGCCCAGCCTGCCTGGGCAGCGCTGCCGGCCCCGCGCCGCGGAGAATACCTCTTCAAGGCCGCGGAGATTCTCGAGAGCCGTCTCGGGAAGCTCGGCGAGGAGATGACGCGCGAGGAGGGCAAGACTCTCCCGGAAGCGAAGGGCGAGGTCAAGCGCGCCATCAACATCTTCCGTTACTTCGGCGGCGAGGGCTCGCGCCAGTTCAGCTACC
>JBEKUI010000115.1:0-12934 GCA_049515175.1 Terriglobia bacterium | reverse complement strand
CTTCGCGGGCTCGTGGATCCTTTTGCTGACCTCCCTCGCGCGCGGGAGCATCCTGACGCTCTCGACGGACCTCACCAAGCTCGGCGACGAACTGAAGCTCGCGCCGCCCGATTACATGCTCAACGTTCCGGTGCTGCTGGATCGAATTCGCGCCGGCATCGAGGAGCAAATCGCGAAGCGCGAGGGATTCGTTCAAACACTTTTCAATCGCGGCAGGGAAGCATGGCTCCGCCGCCAGGCGAGGCAGAAACTAGGTTTCTCAGACGTCGTGGTTCTGGCGCTGGCCGGGCGGCTGGTGTTTCGCGTCATTCGCTCCAAGGTCGGACCGAATCTTCGCGCGCTGATCTGCGGGTCGGCGCCGCTGGCCAAGGAGACCCAGCTCTTTTTCATGATGCTCGGTCTTCCAGTACTGCAAGTTTACGGGCTGACGGAGACGACGGCGATCTGCACCATGGACCATCCTCACCAGGTTGTGCCGGGCCGGGTCGGGCCGGCAATTCCTGGCACCGAAATGCGGCTGGGAGAAGACGACGAAGTTCTGGTGCGCGGCCCGAACATCTTTCCCGGCTATTGGAACCGTCCTACGGAAACGGCGGAGGCTTTCGCCGATGACTGGTTTCGAACCGGCGACCAGGGCGAAGTGGACGGACAGGGCAACTGGGCGATCATCGGTCGGGTCAAGAACCTCATCATTCCGGCTTCCGGCCACAACATTGCGCCTGAGCCGATCGAGGACCTGATCTTGAAGACCCTTCCCGGCGCAAACCACGTGATGCTGGTTGGCAATGGCCGCGCTTATCTGGCGGCCATCATTACCGGAGCGGTCAGCCGCGAGCAGGCGGATGCCGCGCTGGAACATGTGAACGCCGAACTGCCGCACTACAAACGCGTTCGCGGCTTTCATATTTCTTCGGAGCCGTTTACCATTGAAAACGGTTTGCTGACGGCCAATGGAAAATTCAAGCGGGGGCTGATCGCCGTAAAGTACCGGGGAGAGATCGAAGCGCTTTACGAGCGAGTAGCGGAGGCGCCGAAGCACAGAGCATCCGGGCCGTGAGTCGTCTTCTCCGCACCTGTGTGTCTCAGTGGCAGGTTTAGACCATGCACAATTTCGAAGGGAATACTTTGTCGTGGCAACTGCGCGAGGGCGTAATCGAGCTGGCCCTGCACCGCGAGCCCTGCAACGAAATCGGGCTGGCAATGCTGGAAGAGTTGGAGCACTTTGTGGCGGCGCTGCCGGAGGCCGAACAGACTGCGGACGTGATGATCATCCACAGCCTGCAAAAGGCGGGGTTCAGCGCCGGCGCCGACCTGCGCGAACTCTATGCGGGGATGCGGACGGCGAGCGTAGAAGAGCGAGTCGCGGGCGTACGGAAGTTTCTGGAGCGAATCCACGCGGTGTTGAACGCCCTGGACGCGTCGCCGCTCACGACGATTGCGGCCGTTCACGGCGTGACGTTTGGCGGCGGGTTGGAGTTGGCGCTGGCGTGCGATCTCATCGTCGCGGATAAAATGGTGCGGTTCTGTTTTCCCGAGTTGCGTCTGGGCCTGATTCCCGGCTTCGGCGGAATCCCGCGGCTGAAGCGCGATCTCGGCAACGCCATCGTCCGCGACATCCTGCTGACCGGGCGCAGTATCAATGCCTCGAAAGCGCTGGCCGTCGGACTGGTCAGCCAGGTCGTTGCCGAAGGGCAGGCGCTGGCGGTGGCGCGCGCGACGGCGGCGCAGATTCTAAAGTTCGACCGCGAGACGCGCATCACCGCGAAGAAGTTCATCAAGCCGGTCCCCTATGCTGAGCTCCAGCAGGAGATTGAGCTCTTCTGCCAGTTGCTGGCGCGGCCGGCGGTGGAAGAGGGGTTGCGCAAATTCGTCGAAAGCAGTGACGCTTTGCCGTACTTGCCGTAGGAAAAGCCACAGAGGCACAGAGACACAGAGGAATTGAATCAGTGGGGCAGTGAGTTAGTGAATCAGTGAGTGAGCCAGTGAATTGTTCCTCTGGCCCCCGTGCCTCTGTGGTTGAGGAAGGAATCATGCGGACTCTCGATCAGACGGTGGAAGAAATCTTGACTCTCGCCGCAACGCACTTCAAGGTTCCGCGCGCGGGGCTCACGCCGGACGATGACTTCTTCAAGACGTTGAGGATCGACAGCTTGCAGGCGCTGGAGCTCCTGACGCGGTTGGAAAATCATTTCGGTGTGGAGTTGCCCGACTACGAAATGCAGGGTGTGACGGATTTTCGGACGCTCGCCGAGCGCATCCAGGCGAGACTCTAGCCACAGAGATACAGAGGCACAGAGATTGAGTCATTGATTCATCGGGTCATTGAATCATTGAGAGAACTTCGGAAAGTTCCCGCAGCCACCCCACGATGCTAGACCTCTCGCGATACAGTTCGCTCGGAGCTGCCCTGCGCGATGCGCTGGAGCGCTGGCCGGACGAGATCTGCCTCATTGAGGCCGACCGCGAGCGCGAGAACGGCCGGCTGACCTACCGGCAATTCAAAGCGGCCGCGCTGCCGCTGGCACAATGGCTGCAGGCGAATGGTTTCAAGCCGGGCGACCGTGCCGCCATCATCATGACCAACCAGTCGAAGTGGCTGATTTCGGCGTACGCCATCTTCTATTGCGGCGGCGTGCTGGTGCCGCTCGACTACAAACTCAGCGCACGCGAGCACATCGAGCTGCTGGCTCACAGCCAGGCGCAGGTGTTGATCGCCGAACACCACCTCTGGCGGGCGATTCAGCAGTCCGGAAACTTCCGTGACCTCTCCGCCCGGACCGTCCTGGTCACCGAAGCGCCAGCCGACGCCGACCTCGCCGGCGCGAAGCGTTGGGAGGAGAGCAAGTGCAACGGTGAACCCGAATTCATCGCGCGCGCTCGCGGCGACTGGGCCGGCATCGTCTATTCTTCCGGCACCGGTGGACGGCCCAAGGGCTGCGTGCTGACGCACGAGAACTATCTTGAGCAATGCGTTTCGCTCACCACCTGGTTTCCCTTCTGGCCCGGTGTTCGATACTTGAGTATTTTGCCGACGAATCACGCCATCGATTTTATGGTGGGTTTCATCGGGCCTTTCGTTTGCGGCGCGGCGGTCGTCCATCTCCGCAGTTTGCGTCCGGAGTTTGTGCGCGATGCCTTTCCGCGCTACAGAATCACTTATGTGACTCTGGTTCCGCTGATTGTGAAGAATCTCGAGAAGGGACTGCGCGCGAGATTCGAGGCGCTGCCGGCGGGGCGACGCAAATTTCTGAATGGGTTGATCACCGTTAACCGCTTCTTCGCGCGCCAGCGGCCTAAACTGTGGCTCAGCCGGATACTGCTACGGCAAGTCCATCAGGCGTTCGGAGGAGAACTGCGAGCGGTCTTTGTGGGCGGGGCCTCTATGGATCCCGTCACCCTGCAGTTCTTTTTCGATTTGGGCATCCCGGTTGCCAATGCCTACGGGTTGACGGAAGCGGGGACGGCGGTGACCGTCAACGACTTCAATCCTTTTCGCGCCGACACGGTGGGAAGACCGCTGCCGGGAATGGAAGTCAGGATTGTGAATCCCGCCGCCGACGGCGTCGGACAGGTTGCCATCCGCTCGAAGACGGTCATGTCACACTACCTTGACGATCCGGAGCTGACGAGTGAAGCGATTGTTGATGGCTGGCTGATGACGGGCGACCTGGGCCGAGTCGATTCGACCGGCCACCTGCAATTGTTCGGGCGCGCCAAGAACATGATCGTTACCGAGGGAGGGAAGAACGTCTATCCCGAGGACATCGAGAACGCGTTCGACGGTTTGAAGGTGCAAGAACTCTGTGTCTTTGCGGCGAACTACGTCTGGCCGCAACGGACGCTCGGCGGCGAGGAGTTGATTGTGGTGCTGCACGCGGAGCCGGGCCAGGAGATTACAGCGGAGTTGCTCGCTGATTTGAATGCGCGCAACCGGCGGTTGCCCGATTTCAAGCGCGTCAGCGGCTGGGTTCGCTGGGACGAGGAGTTTCCTCGCACCGCATCCATGAAGATCAAACGTAATGTGCTGGCAGATGCGCTGCGTGGCAAACTCGCCCGCCCGGCCGCGGTGACAAGACTTTGAACGCGACCTTCTTCACCGTTATCAATCCGGTGGCGGGCCACGGCCGCTGCCGCCGCGAGGCGGGCGCCGAGCTCGACCGCTTGCGCGCCGCTGGAGTGCGGTTGGAAGTGGTTGAGACCCAGCACGCGGGCCACGGAAGCGCAATGGTGAGGGAGGCGTATCGAAACGGCTTCCGTCGCTTCCTCGCCGTGGGCGGTGATGGAATCTCCTACGAAATCGTCAATGGGCTTTTCCCGGGCGCTGAAGCCGGCGAGCGTCCGACATTGGCAATTCTGCCCCTGGGGACGGGGAATTCCTTCCTCCGCGACTTCACCATCGAACGGGAGTCGGAGTACGCCACGCGCGCCATTGTCGAGGGCCGTTCGCGGCCGTGTGACGTCTTGCGCATGAAGCATCGCGACGGCATCATCCACTACATCAATCTGCTCAGCGTGGGCTTCGCGGCGGACGCCGCGGCGGTCACCAACCGCAAGTACAAACGCTGGGGGCACTTGGGATATCTGCTTGGCGTGTTTACCTGCCTGGTGAAATTGGATCGCCGGCCCTTCCCGCATCGACTGGATGGCGAGCCGGAGTGGGACCGCCGGCCCTGCCTTTTCCTTACTTTCAACAACAGCAAGTTTACCGGGCGCACGATGATGATCGCGCCCAACGCGGACACGTCCGATGGGCTGATCGAATACGTGCGGTGGGGGCCCATCGGGCGAATCGGCCTGATCGCGAACCTTCGCACCCTCTACGACGGTTCCCACGTGTGCCATCCGCTCGCCTCGCGGCGCCCCATCCGGCACGTGGACTTCGCCCTCGACGCCCCCGTCGATGTCATGGTGGACGGGGAGGTTCTCACGCTTCATTGTGAGTCTCTGGATGTCCTCCCCTCGGCGCTGCAGGTAATGGTCTAGGATAGCGTGCTCAGCGTTGGCGGGATTCCGTCAAAGGCTTGTACATCTCCGGCCGGCGGGAAGCGATGCGATCGAATTCCCAGGTGCCGGGCACGCGCACGACGCGATTCTGGTCCGCGGCGGCTAGATCAAGATCGGCGTAAATGATCGTTTCTTCGGTTTCTCCCGCCTCGCCGTGCACGTTCCCCATGAAATCCACAATCTGTGAATGCCCGCAGAAGCGGAAGCCGCGCTCCTCGCCCACGCGGTCGGAGGCGATGACGTGAAAATGGTTTTCGGTGGCGCGCACCTTGGGAGTGTGCGCCCATGAATCCGAGCCCAACGGCCAGTTGGTGGGAATGACGAGCAGTTGCGCGCCCTGCAGCTTGAGCACGCGCGCCGCCTCCGGAATGCTGCAGTCGTAGCAGATGTTGACGCCGATGCGGCCGTGTTTCGTGGCAAAAACCGGAAACGGCTGGTCGCCCACGGCGTTGAACCAGTCGATGCCGAGGCAGGGCAGGTGCATCTTGCGATAGGCGCCAAGCACGCCCGTGGGATCGATGACCGCGGCTGAGTTGTACATCGTCGTGCCTGCAATCTCCAGCAGGCCGACAATCGCCGTGCAGTCGAGCGACTTCGCCGCCGCCGCGAGCTTCGCCGACGACGGTCCGGGCACCGTCTCCGCCAGCGGCCAAGCCTCTTCGCGGCTCGTGAAGCAGTAGCCGGTGAGCGCGCACTCTGGAAACACGATGATCTTCGCGCCGGCGCGCGCGGCCTCTTCCATCTTCTGCAGGACTCGCGCGAGGTTCAGCTCCTTCTCGAAAATCCTGATGTCCATCTGCACCGCGGCGACTTTCATGCGAATACTCCTTCCGCAGACTGAGTACGAAGCCCGCGAGCATTCTACCAGCACACACCATCACCATGGCAGCGACTCCTCGCGGATGACCGTGGAAGGGAATTCCGTGATAGCTGGTTCTGCCGGAAGACGGGCTTTGGGGCCACCCCAAAATAACACTTGCGAGAGGCGAAGAAAAAGCGAAAGTAGGCGCACCTTCGGGTGAGGTGTTTGGGGCATGGCGACCTTGAGCGTTCTTCAACCTACACAATCATAAGGACTTATCGGCATTGCCCGCATGGCCCAGGCGAGCCCCAAGGTGCGCGACCGGGCCGAGGCGGAGTTCTTCGCCCTCGCGGCGCGCTCCACCCTCAACCGCGAATCCAGCGGCCGCATGCCCTTTGCCTGGACGATCAATCCCTATCGCGGCTGCGAATTCGGCTGCCATTACTGTTACGCGCGCTACACGCACGAGTTCATGGAGCACCGGGACGGCCTCGACTTTGAGCGCAAGATCTACGCCAAGGTGAACGCCCCGGAGCTGCTGCGCGCCGAACTCCGCGCCGCGCGCGACCGTGGCCAATCGATTGCCTTGGGGACGGCGACGGATCCTTATCAGCCCGCCGAGAAGCAATTTGAAATCACCCGTCGCCTGCTGGAAGTTTTCGCGGAATTCCGGGGCCTGGAATTTTCGATCACCACCAAGGGCACGCTGATTCTGCGCGATCTCGACCTGCTGCGCCGCAATGCCGATCGCCACCGGCTGAGCGTGGGCATCACCGTCACCACGACGGACGAGGCTCTCGCGCGCCGGCTCGAGCCCAAAGCGCCGCCGCCCGCCAAACGACTCGAAGCCGTCCGCGCGCTCGCGCAAGCGGGCATCCGCAGCGGCGTCATGCTGATGCCGATTCTCCCCGGCCTGACGGATTCGCCGCGCTCGCTGGAAGCGGTGGCGCGCGCCGCGGCGGAATCGGGCGCGCGTTTCCTCTATGCCGGCGTGCTCTTCCTGATGCCCAGCGCCATGAAGCAGTTCATGCCGTTCCTCGAGCGCGAGTATCCGCGCCTCGTCAAGCGCTATCGCAAGCTCTACGCCCGCTCGGCCTATTTGAACGGCGAGTACAAGGAAGAAATCTCCCGACTCGTCGCCGCGCTGCCCACGCGCTACGGCCTCGATGGCCAGCGCGACGATCAGCCCGCTCCCTGGCACCCGCAACTGGCGTTTCCGTTTTCAAGCGCCGCGCCGCAGGGGGATTGCTGATTTTGGATTTGCGATTTTGGATTTTGGATTGGTGAAATAAGCTCCGGAATTCAGGTTCGGCTGTAGCGGCGATGTCCCCATCGCCGACCGCCGGTGAGGACACCGGCGCTACAGCCGAACGTGCCGTCGCCGAAATCCCCTACAGCACGCAGAGGTTTGCATCCCCGAAGGGGATGAACGTGAATAGCCGTGGGCGAAACCCACGGAACCCCCGCAACCGCACGACCGTATCCCCGACCCTGAAGGGGTCGAACCGTCAGTTGACGGATTGAACCCCTTCAGGGTTCATCATAACAATTTGGTTTCATTCTTTTTCCGGGGGTTTCACCCCCGGCTACTGATGTTCGACGCCTTCGGCGTCCCACCACGCGCCCGCGCAATTGTCATTCTGAGTCTGTCGGCTGATCCGTCAGCCGACGGAAAGAATCCCGGCAGTTTGAGCCTTCGCACACCTCAGAAGAAGCGCGATGTATGCGCCACCCGCGGCAAGACATCACACTGCGCCCTCTTGGGGGTGGTATGGGGGCTCGCTTTGGACGTTTCGCGGGTGGTTCATCTATGAAGGAACATTTCCTGTGTTGCGGCGATTTTACCTCGCCTTCGGGTGGCCTAAAGCCGCCGCCATATCAAACTGACCCGGCGGTACTGTGTATCCTCAGCGAACCAACGACGCTCTCAAGACGCGCTGCAAATTGTACGGATCAAGCGCCATTTTGACACAACCGGTCCCATGCATCTCCAGTTGGTCGGTAACTATCTCTCCTAGGACGTAGGTTGCCGAGCAGGCATTGCCCCCGAAGGAGAACGATGAATTGTAATCCGCGGGAGGATTTCCACAGCCGACGCCTGTTCCGCCGGCGTTGCACTGGTGAAAGTACATCGTGCCCGCCAGGAGGAAGTCACCCCCGCCACCCCACGAGCCCGCACCGTTGGTGGCCCGGTTCTGGAAAAACAACATTCCACGGGCTGGTGTGGTGCTTCCGTCTGGGTTGGTGTCCACTTGACCGTAAGTTCCCGTACACGGACCAAGCAAGATGTTTCCCTGAAGCGCGGGCGGCAGGCCTATCCCCGGGTTGGGCGGGTTCCCGCCGGGACACTGCGCAAGAGAAGTATTGAAAGCATCGGTTGTCGTGCCCCCGGAATTCGCTTTGACTGAAACGGAAGCGGAACTATGAAAGTAGAACATCGTTCCGCCGCTGCCGTCTCCGACCGCGGTGCTGGGCCGGACGATTGAGTTGGAGTCCAAACTCAGGCCCGTGTTTCCGTCAAAGTAATATAGCCCAGGGTCGAAGATCGCTGTCTCGCCCTTCACTTGTATCCCGTTTGAATAATACCCTCCGGAGTACCGGGTGCAGCCCCCTGAGTCTGGGCAGCCAGTGCCGGGGTTGTGGTAGGGGACATGTACGCCATTTACTGTGGGGGGGGGCGGTTGAGCCGGCGCAGGCACCAGCGCGAAGGGATCCGAGATCGGGCGGTGGGGCGAAACGTAATTCCCAGTTGTCCCCCCGTTAAACCCAAATGGCGGAGAGGTTGGGCCACCAAGAGATCCGAAATCACTCCCCGTAAAGTTAGGTCCGCCTTTAGACAAGTCAACGCTCGGGCCTCCACTGACGCACGAGGCTGTAGCGTTACTCGAATTGACCTGAACACTTTGGGATGGTCCGCCGAGGATCGAGAGTTTGGCCTGGTTCCCCGTGCCTTTGAGCTGATATGTACATGGGTCGGTAGGATCGAGAATGATCATCGGGACGGGGATCGTGATGAGAGCCAATCCACAAATCGCTTGCGCGTGGACGTCCTGAGTGAGCTGTCCGGTAATCAGCGGCGAGAAGAACACTTTCACACGGTCCGTCAAATCCACCTGCAGAAACGGCACCGTCGCCATGCTCTTCGGTGGCAGGATCGCGGGGTCATAGCCATTCAGCTTGGGGTCCGTCGAGGGCGGGAAGCTCACGGCCACCGCGTTGGAGGGTGTATTCGCCGTCAGTCCCGAGCCGTTGTAACCATTCAATGCCGCGTACTTGCACGGTGTGGCGGTGGGAGAGCCGACGCAATCAAACGACGTTCCAGCAGTAAAGCCCTGCGTGCCGGTGGGGAAGAGGATGTTCATGATCCCCGCCTGGCAGGCGGCGTCGGCGGCCCCCTGGGCCATCTGGCGATGGAACCACAGGTTGGTCATGTCCACGGCAAAGCCGACAAAGCCAATGAGGAAGAGAGCCATGGCAATGGCCACAAGGATCGTAATCTGACCTTTGTCGCTTCCCCAGCGACCTGGATTTGGTGTGTGCTTTCTTTTCAAGCCGGCCTCCTCGCTCTTCGCCCTGCGGCGGTCAACACAGCCGTCCCACAGATGGGCACAGTTGTTTCTTCTCGTCAGTCAAGACATTGGTAATGCCGAGGAACAGTACAATCCCTCCCGCGGGCCGCTCCGGTCTACCTGGTCGCGGACCGCACCTTCACCAAGTCAGCGAGATACAGCTTTTGAAGCAATCCCTGCAACACGCGCCTGCGCCTCCAGGAGCTTCTGCAGCAGAAACCCGCAAGGGCGGACCAGGCCTTGACGCCTTCCGGGTCAGCTTTGAGCTTCGATTCCACGGCTTCAACGACTCGTTGGATTTGCTCCACACTGCCACCGGCAAGCTGCACGAGTTTTGTTTCGGGTGCGAAGTCAGCCATTAGCCGTCCTGAGGACACCATGCTAGAAGGAGTCCGTCAGGCGAACAATGGCTCGATGGTGCTACACACCTTGCCGACGAAGTTAACCACTTGTGAACCAACGCGCGCGGTTAACTACTTGTGAATCTCTGGCTGCGGATGGGAAGGTCCCTTGGCGCTTTCCCTTGGGGTGCGCTCCTGGGAGGGGTTAAAGAACTCCAATCCTGCCTCGTGGGTGGCGCATCCACGCGCTCTTTGCGTGTGTACGGTCCAAAAGATGGTGGCGCGCACATCGCCGGGCGGCGCAGGCTCTGCGCCCCTTGGTCGGGAATGCAGTGGATTTCCGCCTGCGCGGGAATGACTTTATGGAGTGTCACGGTCGCGGAAGCTGGTAGCCACGGTCAGACAAGCCCTGACCGTGGCTACCGCTCTATTACTTGGGAAGTTCGTATTCGCCTTCGATCTCCCAAGTCGACGTACCATCAGGGGCACCCTTACCCTTGTAGGTGGCCTTTCCCTTCAGGCCCTTGAGCTTGCCCGTACCGCCGGCGAAGCTCGATTTGCCTTCTCCGCTCTCGAGCACCCCGTCCTTCAGGGTGGTTGAGCCCTGGGGACGGCCGTAACACTTGTCTCCGTTAGTCATAGTGACCACACCATACTCCTGGTCGCGCGAGCGATTGCCGCTGACTTCACTGAAGACTGTATAGACGCCCTCCTTGCTTTGAACTCCCGCGATTTCGAGGGATTTGGTCCAAGTGCACTTCATCTGACTGATCACAAAAGAATGGTTGGGTCGGTCTCCAACCTCGATCGCGTGCTGTTGGTGCGGTTTGCCGCACTGGAGCGTGCCGGAAACCTTGGTCTGCGCGCTGGCGACTGCGGCCAGCACAACAACGATTAGAAACGTGAAGATGATTTTGAGTCTCATAGATCCTCCTTGAACACACGCGCACCCCCGGGGCTGCCGTGGGCGCAGGTTGTGCTCTTTCCAGTGGTTTCGTGCTACTTCTTTGCGATCTTCACAGCGGCCGTGGCCACGCATTGCCAGCGACCGGCCTTCTTAATCCAAGTATCTGTGAATCGGTCCTGGCCGCTGATGTCCTTGCCTTTGTATTGCTCCTTGACCGTATTGCGGCCGAGGACCACCGCCGCATCTCCGTAAATGCGGACTTTCATTTCGTCCGCCACTGCGGACGTGTAAACGTCCTCGCCAGACTTGAGGCTGGCCAGAGACTCGGTCTTGGTTGCGATGGTCCCTTCGGGGTTTATGAAGGTCCAGTCATCCGCCACGATCCGACCGAGTGCCGCCAGGTCGCGCTTGACCATGGCGTCGTTCCAATCGTTCTCCAGCTTGATCAACTCCTGTTCCACGCTCGCACTCTTTGCCGGTGCCGCCGGCTTTGCTTGCGAAAAGACTTGGCACGACACGGCGAGCACGAGCACCATGGTTGCTAGGATCCCTTTCATAAGACACCTCCGTAGATTTGAGTTCTGAAAGTTCGTAGTCAGTAGCCACGGCACGATGGTTGTGCCGTGGGGCTTTCTGCGTTCCAATTAAGAACCCACGGCATCATGAGCATGCCGTGGCTACCACTTACGCGGCGGCCTTGTCTTTGGCCTTGGCGAGCGCCGGCACCGCACCGAGTTGCTGCAACAAGCCCAGGGCGTCCGTTTCCTGCCGCACCTCGACGAACTTGCCCTCGACAATCCGGCTGATGGTCACGCCGCTGGTTGTCACCTGCTTGCCGGTGGGCGCGAGGCCCATGAACTCCCCCTGATGGGTGCCCGTGCAACTCCAGCGGGTCACCAGCTTGTCGCCCTCGGCTACCTGGTCCTCAATCGTAAATCGGATGTCGGGAACGGCAGCATATACTGAGGCCACGAATTGTTTCAAAGCCTCACCTTTGAGCTCCCCTGTGTCGGGTCTGTACCACACGCAGTCCGGATAGAGCTCATCCAAGAGGGCCAGATTGTGCTTGTTCCAGCCCTCCTCAAACACGCGTCGATCTAGAGCCTTGTTGGCTCCGGTTGCCTGCGGCAGAGCGCCGAGTTGCTGGAAGAAGCGCAGGGTGTCAAATTCAACCCGCTCCTCGACGACCTTGCCCTCGACAATCCGGAAGATGTCCAGTGCGCTGGGTGTCAACTGCTTGCCGGTGGGTGCGAGGCCCATGAACTCCCCCTGATGGGTGCTAGTGCAACTCCAGCGGGTCACCACCTTGTCGCCCTCGGCTACCAAATCCTCAATCGTAAATCGGATGTCGGGAAAGGCGGCAAGCAATGAGGCCGCGAGTTGTTTCAGAGCCTCACCTTTGAGCTCCCCTGTTGTGGGGTTGTAGTACACGCAGTCCGCATAGAGCTCATCCAAGAGGGCCAGATTGTGCTTGTTCCAGCCTTCCTCAATCATGCGTCGACATAGAGCCTTGTTTGCTTCTGACATAAGAATGTCCTCCTCATCTCAAAGAGTGATTACGTGCCAAGAGACTTACGGTGGAACCCCAACCGCCGCCGCGGACCTCGGAGCTTTCGATTCGCGGCGGAAGAGGGTTCGCTGATTCATCCGCCAATCTTGTAGGCGTCACGTACATCTAACGGGCCGTTATGCCTGCCAGAGCCCGACAGCGCGGCCCAGGTCAATTGCACACTTCACCCGCGCCGACGCCAGCCAGCTTTTCCTGAGGGCGGTCGTAAGGAAGTTCTATGTCTGCCGCATCGCAAACTTCCTGCGCCGGCACTTCTACAGTGTCAGTGAGATGCGCCGATACTACGCGCCGGAAACCACCAAGTCAAGCCACTCTGCCAAGGTGTGATTGATGTGACAGGAGGGCATCGCGGGTGCCGCATCCACGCGTTCTTTGCGTGTGGGCGTTTCGAAAGATGGTGGCGCGCACAACGCCGGGCGGCGCAGGCTCTGCGCTTCTTGGTCACCCCAACGCATGCGGTGGATTCGCTAAGTTCACGCTGCAAGTGCAACACCTTGTATAAGAGGTGTTGCGATAGGCAAACGATATGCACAACTGACGGTGGAGCGGGTAGCGCGGACCTGCTTTGAAGGTCCGCGGCTTTTCGTTGCCAATTGGGGACGAACCGCAGACCTCCAAACGAGAGCCTGTCTCAAAACTCGGAGTGTGGAAGGTGGAGTGCTAAGTGAATCAGCATGAGCCAAGAGATACGAGCCAACTACGATCAGATCGATTTGCTACCGCAGTGTTTGGAAGACTGGG
>JBEKUI010000114.1:0-13049 GCA_049515175.1 Terriglobia bacterium | reverse complement strand
CTGTCGCTGCTGCTCGAGCATCGCGGCGATATCGTCACGCGCGAAGAGCTGCGCAAGGCACTCTGGCCCCGCGAAACCTTCGTGGATTTCGACCAGGGACTCAACAAAGCCATCAACAAGCTTCGCAAGGCTCTGGGAGACTCGGCCGATAGTTCGCGCTATATCGAGACTCTGAATCGATGCGGCTATCGCCTCATCGACCCGGTGAACCGGACAAACCCGGACGCGACGTCTTCAACCGGCTCCGGCGAAGCACTGCATCCCACCGCTGCCCTCGATGAGACCGGGGGAACTGTCCGGGACGCGCGCCCGTGGCGAACAGCCATTGGCCTCGCAGCCACCGCAGCCTTCCGGAGCGTTCTCGGTGCGCTCGGTTTGGGGAAGCAATTCTCCGGACACACCCGTGGCTAAGCAACCTGTGCGAAGAAACCTGGTTGCCTCCTCTTCCATGTAGCTTCCCTGCTCTGCGTCTTTTGGGCTGCCTCATTCGTATAACAGACTAGAATGAGCGTCGCAGCTTGCTGGTTTGTCAATTCGGCTCAAGTCGAGATGGAACAGGACACCCAGGTCATCGCCCGGGGGTTGCGGCGGCGCGACCCGGAAATCCTCGATCAGCTCATCGAGCGGTACCAGTACCGGCTATTCCGTTATCTCATCTATATGGTCGGAAACCAGGAAACGGCGGAAGACCTTTTTCAGGAAACCTGGGTGCGAGTGTTGGAGCGCGGACGTCAGTACGACGGCAAATCGAAGTTTGAATCGTGGCTGTTTACCATCGCGCGACATTTGGTAATCGACTCCCAGCGGCGGCGCCAGCCTCGGTTTTTGGACCTGCTCGACGCCGAATCCGACGCACAACCTCCAACGATAGTTCAGGATCAGCCCTCGGCTCTTGAACGTGTTGCCCAGCGGGAAACAAGCGAGTGGGTCGGGGCGGCGATGGCGGGCCTGCCGGCGAGTTATCGCGAAGTCCTGGTGCTGCGATTCCAGGAGGAAATGGCGCTGGAAGAAATCTCGGAGGTTGTGGGGGCACCGCTATCCACCGTGAAAGCGCGTCTATACCGGGGCCTTGAGGCCCTGCGACAGTTCCTGGGGGGAGCACAAGCATGAGCGACGACATTCACAAGAGAGCCGAGTCGTTGCTGACGGCCTCGCGCGTAGAAGGTATTTCTCCTTCCGAGCGGGGATGGCTTAAGGCGCACCTTCAGGACTGCGCGCGATGTGCTGAGCACGCCGCAACTCTGGAACGCGCCGTCGCAATGTTGCGTTCCATCCCCGTTCCACTCGACCGGGCGTTGGTCGAAGCCACGCGGTTTCGTGTGCGGCTCCGCGCGCATGAACTCCGCGAGGAAAGGGTTCGGATGCTGGGACTTTGGATCTCATGCGGTTTGTCCTGGGCGCTGGGCGTGCTCAGCGCGCCCCTCGTGTGGCAGGAACTGGAGTGGGTGGGTGAACGGACAGCCATCCCCAGGCCGGCTTGGATGATGGCTTTTGTGATTTGGTGGGTTCTGCCCGCAGTAGTCATCGCAGCAGTGCTGATCTGGCGGAGAGAACCGGCAGCCCCAAGAAGCCGGCATCCGGCAACACTGGCGCGATGAACAACGTTCTGCCGTGAGGGTGCCGGGGGGGGGAGCAGAAGTGATGGTCGCAGAAAAACTTCAAATCAAGGAAGAACTCAGGGTTATCCCCATATGGGCCTTCACCATTTCATTACTTATTCTAGCCTTCGGTCTGCCGCCGTTTGTCATCCCGGTGTTCTTTCAGAAACACAATCCGCAACCGCTCAGCTTCCTCCTGGGATACGGGTTGCTCATGGTCATGGCTGGTTGGCTTTTGCTTCTCGGCTACGTGATCCGCGACGCCAGGCGCCGCCGCATGAATTCGGCCGTTTGGGCGGTCCTGGTGTTGTTGATCCCCAACGCTATCGGATTCATTATTTACTTCCTGCTCCGCCAGCCCCTGCTGGTGAAATGTCCGCAATGCCCCGCGCAGGTCCATCCGAACTTTAACTACTGCCCCCAGTGCAAATACAACTTGCACCCCGCCTGCCCGAAGTGTGCGCACGTCGTCCAGGCCGGTGATGCCTTCTGCCCGCATTGCGCGTATGAACTGAAAGGACTCCCGGCTGCGCAGGGATGAACGCGTGACCGCGCAAAGCGCACGACTCACTCGCGCGACACGGGAGGGCGAAGCCCTCCCCTACACCAGCTCTTCAAGGAGACGCTTCAGAGCATCGGAGGCGAGGACAGCGGCGTGTTGCGACGCCTGGGGTAAACCGTCGAGAGCCGCTGCAATCTGCTGGGGGAGGAGAGACGACAAATCCGCCAGGGGCTTTCCGAGGATCCACTCGGTGAGCCAGGACCCGCAGGCCACGGCGGGCACGCAGCCCTCCACCTTGAATCTCGCGTCGGCCACCTGTCCGTCCCGAACCACGACCCACAACTTCATCACGTCGCCGCAGGCAGGATTCGTGACCTCAATCACCGCCGTGGCGTCGTCCAGCTCGCCCGCATGGCGCGGATTGTGAAAATGGTCGAGGACTCTTTCGGAATACATGAAAAATGCAGTAGTCAGAAGTCAGAATACAGAAGCCAGAATGGGCCTGCCAGGAGCCCGTTGCTGGTTGTTGGCCTTCCATTACCCGCAGCCGACGGCCACCTGTCGAGTGTTCTGGCTCTCAGCTCTACGAGTTTCCAATTTCCACGTTCCAGCGCCGGTCACGGTGCAACTTGCCCAAAGAAGATCAGGCGCAGGAGAAGTACCAGCGCCACGCCCGCCGCTACAGTAAGCGCAATCTTTGGCCCCGGTTTCTTGTTGACCTCGGGAATCAGGTCGGAGGCCGCAACGTAAAGCGTCACACCCGCCGAGAGCGCCAGGCCGTAACTGGCAAATTGCTGTGCGAGTGCCATGGCCAAGATCCCCAGGATTCGTGAAATCCCCAGAACCGTCGCGGCCCACAGGCCGGCATTGCGACTCTTTCCCGCCGCCCTCATGACGGAGGCGATGGTGAATCCTTCCGGAATGTTGTGAAGGATCACCGCGCCGAAGATTACCGTTCCCAGCCAGTTGGAGATCAGGAAGCCGGAGGCAATCGAGACGCCGTCGAAAAAAGTGTGGATCGTAAGGCCGCCCAGCGCGGTGTAGGCGGTTGCAGGGTTCAAAAACTCATCGTGATGAGTTTCCTCGCCAAAGTGGAAGTGCGCCGGCATCGAATGCTCAAAAATGTGGACGATGAAATACCCCACCAAGATCAGCAGCGGCGCGAGACTCGGCGCCAGGCGGAAGCTCTCCGGCACCATCTCCGTGATCGCCGTCGCCAGCATGAAGCCGGAACCGAGGGCGATGAAATAGGCAAGAAACGTGCGGCTCCACGGGCGAGCGGTCACGATCGCCCCGCCAAACAGGTTGGCGAGGCCGGCCACAAGACCGAGAATCAGGCTGATCCAGAGATAAGTCATACAGTGACGAGCGACGAGTGATGAGTGATGAACAAGTGCCAGACAATCAAGTCCGCTTTTCACTTGTCACTCGTCACTGCTCTTTACCCCGAATGCCGGATGTGCATGATTTCGCCATCCTTGACCAGGTACTCTTTCCCTTCCAAGCGCAGTGTGCCGTGCTGTCGAGTCTCGGCCAGGCCGCCGGCGCTAATCAACTCATCGTAGCGGACGACTTCAGCACGGATGAATCCTTTTTGCAGGTCCGTATGAATCGCTCCCGCCGCCTCGACCGCCGGCGTACCCGAGCGGACCGTCCAGGCGCGGCATTCGTCCTCGCCGACTGTGAAGAAGGAAATCAGGCCCAGCAGGTGGTAGCTCGAACGGATCAACCGCGCCACCGCCGACTCGCTGAGTCCGTAGCTGGCCAGGAATTCCGCCGCCTCGGCGTCACTGAGCTCGGCGAGTTCCGCCTCCACCTTTCCGCACACCGCCGTGACCTCGGTCTTCGGGCGTTGCTTCAGCCCCGCCTGCGCGGCGAATTCGTCAGCAGCGTTTGCTTTGGCCGCATCCTGCTCGCCCAGGTTCAGCACGTAGAGCATCGGCTTGGAAGAGAGGAACGTAAACCCGCGGATCAGCTTCTCTTCGTCGGGCGGGAACTCCAGCTCCCGCAGCGGCGTCTGCTTCTCCAACGCCTCCTTGCACCGTTCGAGGATGTAATATTCTTTTTCGAGTCCCGGATTCTTCTGCTTCTTGATGTCCTTTTCAAGACGCTCCAGCCGCTTCTCAACCGAAGCCAGGTCCGAGAGGACCAGTTCGAGTTCAACGTTTTCGATGTCGCGCCGGGGATCAACGGAACCGCCCTCCGGCGGCAGTGCCACGTCCTCGAAAGCTCGCACCACGTGCGCCAGGGCATCCATGTCGCGCAGTGTGGCGGCCTGCAAGCCGGAGCGCGCCAGCTCTATCACGCTCCCCGGAGTATCCACGTATTCGACGCTCGCGTAGATCGTCTTCCTGGGCTGGAACATCGCCGACAGGCGGTCGAGCCGCGCGTCCGGCACATGCACAACTCCCACGTGCGCCTCCGGGCGGCCAGAACCGAGCCCGGTGCCATGCGCGTGCGTCAGAGTCCGGAAAAGCGTCGTCTT
The DNA here is from genome assembly GCA_049515175.1 of Terriglobia bacterium. Taxonomy (GTDB): domain Bacteria; phylum Acidobacteriota; class Terriglobia; order UBA7540; family UBA7540; genus JACQNR01. Next base: position 8,464 of record JBEKUI010000114.1, on the reverse strand, counting down.
CCCGACTTGCGCAAGTCCCACGATTCCAATTCTCAGCACCCAAGCCTCCCGGCGAGGAACACCATCAAACCCAAGCGCGCCGACCGTGCAACCACGATACTAACACCGACTCGCTGGCTTTGCTTCCCCGCGGCCCTCCACGCTAGAGACTACAGCGAGAGAGATACCGTGATTTCACCTACATCGGCCCCCGCTTGCAGCGCTGCATGGAAAAAGCGTGGCGACGCCCGCCGCTTTTGGTTAGAATGAGCCGTCGGGCCGGAATCCAGGGGGAAATGGTGGGCGGTACAGGATTCGAACCTGTGACTTCTACCGTGTGAGGATAGCACTCTACCGCTGAGTTAACCGCCCGGCAAATTTTCAAGATAACAAATTATCGCCCGAAGGTCTAGACCGGCGCCCGGCGCGGCCCGCAGCTGATGAGCAAAACCGACCTGAACAACCAGGCGCCCGTTTCCGCCGAACTCCTCACGCGGCTCCAGGAATCCATCCAGAGCGTCATCCGCGGCAAGGACGAGATCATCCAACTGGCGCTGGTGTCGCTCTTCGCGCGGGGCCACCTGCTCATCGAAGACGTTCCGGGCGTGGGCAAGACGACGCTCGCGCACTCATTGGCGCGCTCGTTCAATTGCGCCTTTCAGCGCGTTCAGTTCACGTCCGACATGCTGCCTTCGGATGTCATCGGCATCAGCATCTTCAGCCAGCAGACGGAGCGCTTCGAATTCCGCCCCGGTCCTATCTTTGCCAACATCGTGCTCGCCGACGAGATCAATCGCACTACACCCAAGACCCAAAGCGCGCTGCTTGAAGCGATGAACGAAAACCAGGTGACGGCGGACAACCACACTTACCCGCTGCCGCAGCCCTTCATGGTGATCGCGACTCAGAACCCCATCGAGCACCATGGCACCTATCCGTTGCCCGAATCGCAGCTCGACCGGTTTCTGATGCGGCTCAAGATGGGCTATCCCGCGGCTGCCAGCGAAAAGGAAATCCTGCGCAACTTCTCCGAATCCGACCCGCTCGCACGGGTCGAGCCGGTCATGAACGCGGCAGAAGTCGTGGAGATCCAGCAATCGGTGCGCCGCGTCAGAGTGGATGACCACCTCGTGAACTACACACTCGCCGTCGTCGAGAAGACGCGGCAACACGAATACCTGAGCCTCGGCGTCAGTCCGCGGGGGTCAATGATGCTCTACCGCGCCGCCCAGGGGCTGGCCCTCGTCGAGGGACGGAACTACTGCATCCCCGACGATTTCAAACGCCTTGCTCTGCCCGTGCTCGCCCACCGCTGCGTGGTCAGCTCGCGCTACGTCTCCACACTCAAGAAGGGCGACCAGGCCGAAGCTATCCTACGCGAGATTGTCGATACCACACCCGTCCCCCTCTGATCTTGGATTTTCGATTGTGGATTCTCGATTGAGGCGCGAGGCTCATGGAGTCTTGTCATCGAAAAAGAGCCGCCGCGGCAGGTCTTTGCCTTCTGCCTTCTGCCTTCTGATTTGTTTTCCCTCTCGCCTCCATTAGAATGAGATCTGTATGTCCACGGTGCCTCATCCTACGGCGGGCCGCTTCTGGCGCGACCTCGTGGCGCTGGCGCGTTACCGCCTGACGCATCTGGATCTCCCGGCGTGGCGCCGGTTCTTCCTGGCGCTGTTTGCACTCACCGTTTCGTTTTTCCTGGCCGTCTATTCCAGCGCGTTGCGCGACACGGGCCGGCTGCGCGCGGCGTTCTGGTCGGCGGTGTTTGCCCTCGTGCTGGCGGGCATCATCGCGGTGAAGGTCGTCCCTTATCTGGCGCGCCGCACGGCGCTCGAACGCTGGATGATCAAGATCGAATTCGAGTTCACGCGCGAGGGCGCCATCTACCTGCTGCTGATTGCGGTCATTGCCGTCGCCGCGCTCAACACCGGCAACAACCTCCTCTTCATGATCCTGGCCAGCCTGCTCGCCGGAATTCTGGTTTCCGGAATTCTTTCGCACCTCGTACTCACGGATTTGGAACTCGATTTTGTGCTTCCGGACCACATCTTCGCGCAGCAGCCGATGATCTCGCGCGTGACGATGACCAACGAGAAATGGTTCCTGCCGTCATTGTCGGTGGCGGTTTCGGCCCGGGAAGATAAGAAGAGGAAGGACCCCCAGGCCGCTGCCTCCCCGCCGCGACATATCCTCGGCGAGCCGGTCTATGTGCCCTACATTCCGCGCCGTGCCTCCGTCACCCAGCACGTGGAGATGAGCTTCCCCCGCCGCGGGCGTTACAGCCAGGAAGGTTTTCGTGTCAGCACCAAGTTTCCCTTTGGATTTCTGCGGAAATCGCGGGAGGTCGCGCTCCGCCGCGAAATCCTTGTCCTCCCCGACGTCCAACCCACGGAGGAGTTTTACGAGATCCTGCCCCTTATCTCCGGCGAGGTGGAAAGCTCCTTTAAGGGGCGCGGCCACGATCTCTACGCCATCCGCGATTTTCAGGAGGGCGACTCGGCGCGCCACGTGGATTGGAAGGCCAGTGCCAAGGTGCAGCAACTCAAGGTGCGCGAGTTCACGCGTGAGGACGAGCGCCGCGTAGTTCTGGTGTTCGATACGCGCGTGCCCAAGACCGATGAGAAGTCGCTCGCGCAGTTCGAGAAGGGCGTCAGCTTCTGTGCCTGCCTCGCTTGGCACTTCTATGAGATCAACGCTCAACTCCAGTTCGCGTGCGGCAAGCTCGAAACTCCCATGACCGCGGCGAGTGAGATCATCTATCCGGCGCTGGAGGCCCTGGCACTCGTCGAACCCCAAACGGGCGACGCTGGCCTGCGTGACAATCCACTCGCCCGCCTCACCACCGCGCAGCGTGGGTTCAACATCATCGTGACCTCCCAGCCGCGCGGCTCCATCCCCACTCACCTCTGGGGAAAATCCTACCTGGTCTTCACAGAGTCTCTGTAAGATCCGCCCTGGGCTCGGCCGGTCCGACAGCTGATCCGCGGGGACAATTCTCCAGCGCCAACGATCAGTCACTCGGAACTACGCAGGCGATTTCCCGCGGAGCTCGTCACGAAACTCAACTTTGTAGATTTCAATAAGGGTGAAGAGGACAGCAATCATCAGCGGACCAAGGATGAAGCCCAGGAATCCGAAGACTCCCACGCCGCCCATGACACCGACAAAGATCCACGCTGTGGGGATCGCCGCGTGGCGGCGGATAAGCAGAGGTTTGACAAAGTTGTCGATTGAGCCGACCACCGCACCGCACAACACGAGCAGGAGCAGACCGCGCGCGACGTGCCCGGCGAGCAAGTAATACATGACTACCGGACCCCAGACGAGAGCCGTCCCCACGACGGGTACGAGCGAAAGCAAAGCCATCACCGCCCCCCAGAGCAACGGCGAAGGCAGTCCGAAGAGAAGGAAGACCAGCCCTCCGGCAGCGCCTTGCAGTGCCGACGTCAGCAGGTTTCCTTCGAATGTGGCGCGGGTGATTTCCTTAAACTTCGCGATGATGGCCTCCTCGTGCTCGGTCCGCAGCGGGCTCAGGCTGCGGAGCTCCGCCAGCGCACGCGGCCCGTGCTGGAACATGTAGAAGACCCCGAAGAGCATCACCACAAAGTTGAACAGGAATCGCGTGAAGCCGCCGAAAACGTCGGAACTGTGCCGAACCAGAAACTGGCTAATCGCCTGCACCGCCTGCACCGCGATGCCGCGCCAGTCCGGCTCAGGCAGTCCCAGCGCCAACAACTTCCCTCGCAGCCAAATGTACATCGCCGAGTCGCGCAGCGATTCGAGGCCGTGCACCTCGCCGGAAGTCAAGCGATCCTGCACGTAGTGGTAGGCGTCCACCGATTCGCCCGCCAGCAGAATGAGCAGAATCAGCACCGGCAGGATAATCGCCACAGTGAGCAAAATGCAGGCCAGGACGCTGGCAAGTTCCGGGCGCTTCAGACGGCGTACGAAAGCCTCGTGGAGGGGGTGAAAGACGGTGGCGAGTATTGCCGCCCAGACCAGAGCGGTCAGGAACGGCTGGAGGATCCGAAAAACAAAGTACCCCACCACCAGCAGAACTACCACAAATGCGATGCGGGCGTAATCGTTGCGTTGCATAGGCAGGTCCGCAGCAGACCTAGAAGCCCCTTGACGGGAGACGGCTCAGCGCACCACGCGCAGCCGCTGGCGGGCGAGGACCACGGCGCCGAGGGCGCCCGCGTTGTCGCCCAGGCGCGCGGCGACGATCTTGACCTTCGCCGCGTCGCGCTGGCAGAGGAAATACTTGCGCGCCGTCTTGCGGATGGGGCCGACGAGTTCCTCTTGCAGCCGTTCGGCCACCCCCCCGCCAATGACCACGCATTGGGGGTCCATCATGTTGACCACGCTGGCGACGAGAATCCCCAGGTAGTACTGCGTCTGGCGCAGCACTTCGCGCATGACGCGGTCCTTCTTTTTCAAGGCGCGGATGATGATGCTGGAAGTCATGCGTTCCTTGTTGCGCTCCTTCATCAGCTCCAACACGCAACTCTTCGCGCCCTGCTTGATGGCAGCGCGCACTTCTCGCTCCATGGCGGTGCGGCTGGCCAACGCCTCGGCGCAGCCGCGCTTGCCGCAGCCGCAGCGCGGCCCGTCAACCAGCAGCGTCATGTGACCCACCTCGGCCGCGGCGCCGCGCGCGCCTTCATAAAGTTTGCCCGCGGAGATGATCCCTCCGCCGATGCCCGTGCCGATGAAGATGCCCACCAACTCGCTCGTGCCCCGTCCCGCCCCCAGCGCGTGCTCGCCTACGGTCCCCACGTTTACGTCATTCTCAATCAGAACCGGCACGCCGAGCAAGTCGCTCAGCTTAGGACCGAGGGGCACATCCTTCCAGCCCAGATTCGGCGCCTCGTAGACGATGCCTTTCTGGGGATTCACTGCCCCGGGCGCGCCCACGCTCACGGCGCGGAGGTCCGAGCGCCGCAGCCCCGCGGCCTCCAGGGCGTCGATGACTTCTGCCGCGATGTCCTCGATGAGTGCGTCGGGCTTCTTCCCCACCGGTGTGGGATTCTTTTCCACGGCCAGAATCTTGTTTTCGCTGTTGACGACCACGGCGCGCAGGCTCGTGCCCCCCATGTCAACTCCGACGATAATTTCCGCCCGGTGTGCCACGACTGACCTCCTGCCTTCATCTGGGTTCGGTGAAGGCCGAAGTCTAACTCAAATACTGAGGCATTGGTACCGAAGTTAAAACCGTCCCGCATTTGGACCTCCACGCTCGGGCAAACCCCCTCACGCACGAAGCGCCAATCGCGCCCCGCCAAATGATTCCCGGTGTGAATGGCGTCACAACCCGCGAATCTGCTACTCTCAGGCTTCGTTTTCGGGGCAACGCGGCATCATCACAACGAATCTCACTTCCCCATGGACCAAACTGGGAAAAGACCGACGAAGCTCAAGCCCGCTTTTCTGGCTTTAGTCGCGCTGCTCTGGGCCGCCGCGCCGGGGAGAGCCCAGTCCCCTTGCGGACTCGACTTTCCGCACGACTCCAACCCGACCAAGGTGACGGATCAGGACGTCTGCAACTTTCATCAAGTTGATGAGAGCCTGTACCGTGGCGGTCGCCCGCACCCCAGCGCATTTCCGAAGCTGGTTGAGCTAGGGATAAGGACCATCATCAATCTGGAAGAGTCTGAATCGGCCGCCCAGGAAAAGGCTGTCGTTGACGAGCTCAACCTGCAGCTCTCGCCCGAGCAGAAAATCGACTTCATCTCTTTTCCGATCGGCCCGCGCGAGATCGAGCAGACAGGGGTCTCCCAGGAGGGGATGATGCGTCTGTTTGAGCAGATTCGCGACGCGCGACGCCCCATCTTCATTCATTGCTATCACGGCAAGGACCGCACCGGCGCGGTGGTGGCGCTTTATCGGATGCGGCGCCATCAGAAGACTTTCGAAGAAGCCTACAAGGAGGCTTATCACTATCTCTTCCAGGAAAGCGACCTTGGCCTGCGTCGGACGATCGACCGCTACGAAGCGTACAAGAGTCTTCAGACTCTGCCTCGCCTGCCGTAATCCCGCAGCATGCTGGCTCCGATTCCCCGCCCTCCCGTCGCTGTCTGCAGGCATTCGCGCTGGACAGCCAGGCACAACCTTGGCACAATAAAGATCGGTGCTAGACGCTGGCCGCTGGGCTCGGAGTAGAACTTGCCCCCCAACCCCTGAAAGAATGGCATCAGCGTGGGGGTGGGGGACACGCTCCCTGCCCCGAATTTCTGGTCCTTTAACCCTGCCCTCCTCGGGGCGTGGCGCAGCCTGGTAGCGCGCTTGCCTTGGGCGCAAGAGGTCCCCGGTTCAAATCCGGGCGCCCCGACCAATACTGCAAAGGGCTTAGCGCCCAAAGCGGTTTCTCGAAAAGTACCAATTCGTACCATACTCACATCTTCCATAGCGTGTCTACCAGCTTTGATGCCGCTTCCCGCTTCTCTGCGGATATAGCCTGGGTGCAGATATTCAGTGTGGTCTGGATGTCGGCATGGCGTAGCAGTTCCTTTTGGACTGCCGGGGTCGTGCCCAGGGCGTGTAGGAGTGTGGAGTAGGTATGCCTGAACGTGTGCCACCCGACGGTTCCGATTCCAGCCTTGGTCGACGCAGGCTTTAGGTGGTCGATAAGTATTCCGTCCGGCCAAGGTGGTTTTCCGGTTGCCCCCGCAAAAACGTAATCAGAGTCAGCCGTGTAACGACTTGTCGCCTTGTGAGCTAACAGGACTTCGGCCAAATCCGGGTCAAGCGGGAGTGCGCTTTCTGAGGCTTCGGTTTTGGTTTCGTTAACCTCTCCCTCGACAACGCTCCGCTGGATTCTTACGGTGAGGTTTTCAAAGTCAATGTCACCCCCACTGTAAGCCGAGCAATTCGCAAACCCGCAAGCCTAAACACGCGACGGTTATCACCATCGTCTTGTGAGGTTCCGACAGTTGCCCCAGAAGAGCCTTGAATTCTGCCGGAGTGAGAACGCGGGGGACCTTCAGCCGCTTCCTTGACTGTCGTACAAGGTCAATGGGATTCCGCTCCAGCATCTCCCAGCGGATAGCCACCTGGAAAAGTGTGTGCAATGAGGTTCCGAACGTGAGCTTTAATCTGCCGAGAGTGCGGGTAGTCTTCAAGCCACGGTTCCACGGTCATTGTCTTGACGTTATGGAGGTACTCCCTGCCCCACTTTGGTCGGATGTGATTCTTGAAGAGGCTCCGGTATGTGCTCTGTGTTAGTTTCCGGCACCGCTTCGGCGCATACTCTTCCATAAAGCGGTCTATCAGGGCCCCAACCGTGACAGAGTGAAATTGGGCTTGCGGATTTTGGGCATTGACCTTCATGCGAAGATGCTCGACTGCCCTTTCCGCATCCGACTTGGTGGGCAACTTCCCCACGGTCCCGACCAAGACTGACTTCCGCCTTCCATTCTCGAAATACGTGAATTGCCAAACGTCCGGGCCTTTCTTGCGCTTCCTGCGAACTAAATCTCCGTACTGGTATCGTGCCATCACCGTTTCTCCTTTTCAGAATGAAGTCGCTGTGCGGCACGGCTGGCATCCGGAGTGTACCTGTGACTCAACCCACGTTTCAAGGTCCAATGACCGGTATCGCCAGAATTTCCCAACCTTGAGGGCAGGAATCTCCCCGGCCTTCGCCTTGCGCTCAAGCACCTTGGGGTGAATCCTCAGTATGCGTGCGGCTTCCTTCGATGTTAAGAGTGCTTCCATGTTGCTCCCCCTTCCCAAAAGTCATCGAAGGTCAATACTCAAAGTCCAGGATTTCTTTCGGGCAGGGGCTGGGACCCGACCACGCTTCCCTGGTCAAGCTTCCCCAGGGTTGCCACTCTTCTTTCCGATGACCATGCTTTCATTCATCGTGCAAAATCCCCACGGGAAGCCGACGCCAGCGCCTGCGGAGTTCACCTCGTTCGGCAGCGTTCGGTCTGCCCTGGAGGCAAGCAAGGCATCCGGATTCTTCAGCATTGGGGAGGAGTGAGGAGCGGCAATGACGAAAAAACTTAGGCACGGCAGCCTGTTCACTGGCGTGGGGGGTATGGACCTCGGTCTCGCCTGGGCGGGATACGAGACCGCATGGCAAGTAGAAATTGACCCCTTCGCGCGGAAGGTGGTGGAGAAGCGCTGGTCGAACGTACCGAAATTCACCGACGTCAGGGATTGTGGACGAGAAAACTTGCAGCCAGTTGACACCATCACCGGCGGCTTCCCGTGCTCTGATGTGTCCACGGCCGGGAAGAAACGAGGACTCGGCACCCCAGACAACCCCACCGAGCGGAGCGGTCTCTGGTTCGAGTACCTCCGCATCGTCCGGGACCTGCGGCCGCGCTGGGTCCTTATTGAGAACGTCTCACGCCTCCTCCACACGGAAGACGGGAACACAGTGCTCGCCCAGATGGAAGAGGCGGGCTACGCTTGGTGGTCGCTCAGATTGCCCGCTGAATACCTGGGAGCCCCTCACGAAAGGGAAAGGGCGTGG
>JBEKUI010000113.1:0-13089 GCA_049515175.1 Terriglobia bacterium | reverse complement strand
GATGCGTTCCTTAAATATTGAGCCCCATGAATTTCACGGCGAATGGAACTACACCATCCGGCCGAGAAACCAAAAGCCAAAGCCATAAAGTTGTTCAAGTTATTTTGCGGTGGTCCCTTAGCGGCGACAACCAGAAACCGCAGGAAGAAGAAAGCGTGCAGGCTTTCCGTCGTGAGCTCGTGCGGGTTGGTACCGTCGAGGAATATCGCAAGAATCCTGAGTTCGCCGCGGACCCCGAGGAATACACGTCGAAGGCCCTCTCGCTCTATCCCGCGCACAAGTACGACGGCTACGCCTGGGGCATGTCGATCGATATGAATAGTTGTACGGGCTGCAACGCCTGCGTAGTCGCTTGCAAGTCGGAGAACAATGCCCCCGTCGTCGGCAGGGAAGAAGTCGCCGCCGGCCGCGAGATGGACTGGATCCGCATCGACACCTACTTCCGCGGCGACCTGGACAGTCCTGAGGCTTACCACCAGCCGGTGATGTGCGTGCACTGCGAGAATGCGCCCTGCGAGGGCGTCTGCCCGGTGGGCGCCACGGTCCACAGCCCCGAGGGATTAAACGAGATGATCTACAACCGCTGCGTGGGGACGCGCTACTGCTCGAACAACTGTCCCTACAAGGTGCGGCGTTTCAACTTCCGGCTCTATTCCGACTGGACCACGCCCAGCCTCTTTGGGCTGCGCAATCCCAACGTCACGGTGCGCAGCCGCGGCGTGATGGAAAAGTGCACTTACTGCATCCAGCGCATCAACGCCGCGAAGATTCAGGCGGAGAAAGAAGACCGCGAGGTCCGCGACGGCGAAATCCAAACCGCCTGCCAGCAGGCATGCCCTGCGCAGGCGATTGTCTTCGGCAACATCAACGATCCGGCGAGCCGCGTCTCGAAATTGAAAGCGCAGAATCGCACTTACGGCTTGCTGCGGGAACTGAACACGCGGCCGCGCACGACGCATCTGGCGCGCCTGCGCAATCCCAACCCGGAAATCAAGGAATAGCAGGTGGACGAGCTCTCACAGAATTCGACGCCGCGGACTGACGCTCCAAGTCCCGTCATTGGTCCGGGGCACAGCTACGGCTCGGTGACGGACAAGATCAGCGCCATCGTGCTGACCCAGCCCACCTCGAAGGGTTGGTGGTTCGGCTTCCTGGTATCTTTCTCCCTGCTGATGGTCCTGATGGCTTCCATCACCTACCTGCTCCTCAAAGGAACGGGAATCTGGGGCGTCAACATTCCCGTCGGTTGGGGATTTGCCATCATCAACTTCGTCTGGTGGATCGGAATCGGCCACGCGGGAACGCTGATCTCTGCCATCCTTCTCTTGCTGCGCCAGACGTGGCGAACTTCCATAAACCGTTTCGCCGAAGCGATGACAATCTTCGCTGTATCCTGCGCGGGAATATTCCCGTTGATTCACGTAGGCCGTCCGTGGCTGGCTTATTGGCTGCTCCCTTATCCGGACACGATGGGAGCATGGCCGCAATTCCGCAGCCCCCTCGTCTGGGACGTGTTCGCGGTTTCCACCTATGCCACGGTCTCGCTCTTGTTCTGGTTCGTGGGATTGATTCCCGATCTCGCCACGCTGCGCGACCGCGCGCGCCATCGCGCCGCCAAGATCATCTACGGCATTCTGGCCATGGGCTGGAGAGGCTCGGCGGTGCACTGGCATCGTTACGAACTGGCCTCGCTGCTACTCGCCGGGCTGGCGACGCCGCTGGTGGTTTCCGTGCACACGGTAGTGAGCTTCGACTTCGCGGTGGGAGTCATTCCCGGCTGGCACACCACGATCTTCCCGCCCTACTTCGTTGCCGGGGCGATCTATTCGGGTTTTGCCATGGTCATGACGCTGGCAATTCCCATTCGCGCCTTCTACAAGCTCGAGGACTTCATCACCATGCGTCACCTCGAAAACATGGCCAAGATCATGCTCGCCACCGGCCTCATCGTCGCTTACGGCTACACGATGGAAGTCTTCATGGCGTTCTACACGGGCCACGCTTACGACAAATACATGATCTTGAATCGCTTCACCGGCCCTTACGCCCCGGTCTGCTGGGCGCTGATTCTCTGTAACGTCATTATTCCGCAGTCGCTCTGGATCCGGCGCGTGCGCGCCAGCGTGCCCGCGCTATTCGTAATTTCGTTGATTGTGAATATCGGGATGTGGCTCGAGCGGTTTGTGATTGTTGTCACTAGCCTCCACCGCGATTTCATCCCGTCGAGCTGGGGGATGTATTCCCCGACACGTTGGGACATCGCGACGTATCTCGGCACGATCGGGCTGTTCCTGACCATGTTTTATCTGTTTATCCGGTTCCTGCCCATGATTTCGATCTTTGAAATGCGCGGGCTCGTACCGACGCGGCCCAAGACGGGAGAGCGAGCTTGATTGCCGCAAGTTGTGGCGGCGCCCTCGAACCGTCCAAGGCGGGAACTAGAAAGACGGCGGTCAAAGACCGCCGCTAAGGCGGCTGACGGCACGAAGCAAGTAGCATATGAAGAAGCGTCCACTCTACGGTCTAATCGCGGAATTCGAGAATCCGGACGAATTGCTGGCCGCGGCGCACCGCGCGCGCGCGGAAGGATACCGTCGCATGGATGCCTTTACGCCGTTACCTGTCGAGGGCCTGGCTGAAGCGGTGGGATTCGAGAAAACCCACCTTCCTCTGGTGGTGCTCCTCGGCGGCTTGTGCGGATGCGTAGGAGGATTCTTGCTCCAGTACTATCCGAGCGTCATCGATTATCCGCTGAATATCGCGGGCAAGCCGTTCAATAGCTGGCCCGCCTTCGTTCCGGTCACCTTCGAGATGACGATCCTGGGCGCGGCGCTTTCGGCGGTGTTCGGCATGCTGGCGATGAATGGCCTCCCCACGCCTTATCACCCGGTTTTCAATGTGCCGCGGTTCGAATTGGCCAGCCGCAACCGCTTTTTCCTTTGCATCAAGGCGCGCGATCCGAAGTTCGACTCTGCGAAGACGCGGGAGTTCCTGGCCGGGCTGAAAGCTCGAGAGGTTTCGGAAGTTGAAGCGTAGGTCGCAAAACTCGAAGCGCGGACTCGCGCTGGCCTGCGGCGCCGCCCTGCTGGGCGCGCTGTGGCTGAGTGGCTGTAGGAACGATATGCACGTGCAACCGCGATACAACCCGCTCGATTCCAGCGCCTTCTTTGAAGACGGGCGCGCGGCGCGTCCCGAGGTTCCGGGGACCGTGGCGCGCGGGGAGTTGCGGACCGATCATTATCTTTACGCTGGCAAAGTGAACGGTGTACCGGTCAGCGCCTTCCCCTTCCCGGTTACGAGAGGGGTTCTGGAACGTGGACGGGAACGCTACAACATCTACTGCACGCCCTGCCACGGCTACGCCGGCGAAGGTCGCGGCATGATCGTGCAGCGCGGATTCCCCCAGCCGCCGTCCTATCACACCGACCGCCTGAGCCATGCGCCGGTCGGACATCTCTACGATGTCATCACCAACGGCTATGGGGCGATGTACAGCTACGCGGCGCGCATCTCGCCCGAAGACCGGTGGGCCATTGTCGCGTACATCCGGGCGCTGCAACTCAGCCAGCACGCCACTGTGGACGACGTACCGGAAGCCGAGCGGACGAAACTCCTGGCGCATACGAAATGAGCGTGAACGAGAATCTCGAATCCCGAATGAGCAGTGTCGCCAAGCTGGCACTCGTCGCCGGCCTTGGCGCCCTGCTGCTTTGCGTGGCGGGAGGATTCCACAATCCCACGCAATTCTTCCGCTCTTATCTGCTGGGATACATCTTCTGGCTGGGCGTGGCGCTGGGCTCGCTCGCCATCCTGATGCTCCACCACCTGGTGGGCGGCAACTGGGGCTTTGCCATCCGCCGGATGCTTGAATCCGGAACGAAGACCCTGGTGGTCATGGCCGCCCTGACCGTGCCTCTGCTTTTCGGATTGCGCCACCTTTATCTCTGGGCCGATCCGCCCAAGGCCGCTCTCGAGAAGGCGGTAGCGGAAAAGGCTCTGTATTTGAACGTGCCCTTCTTCATTGTCCGAACCGTGGCGTTCTTCGCTAGCTGGATTCTTCTCGCCTTCTTCCTGAACAGGTGGTCGCTGGAACAGGACCGTACGGGCCATCCCGATTTGATCCGCCGCCTGCAAGGTCTGAGCGGGCCGGGACTCGTCATCTACGGCCTGAGCGTGACCTTCACGTCGATCGACTGGGTCATGTCCCTCGAGCCGAGCTGGGGCTCGACGATCTACGGCATGATCTTCATTGTGACGCAGGTTTTGTCGGCCCTATCGGTAGCCATCATTGCGTGCCTGCTGCTTTCCAAGACCAAGCCGCTGGCCGATCGCATCTTCCCCATGGCGTTGAACGATCTCGGCAACCTGTTGCTGACCTTCACGATGCTCTGGGCTTACCTCTCCTTTTCGCAGTACCTGATCATCTGGTCAGGCAACCTCCCCGAGGAGATTACCTGGTACGTGGCGCGGGCCACGGGAAGCTGGGCGTGGGTGGCCGTGATCCTGATCGTATTTCATTTTGCCGTCCCCTTCCTCCTGCTGCTCAGCCGCTATGTGAAGCGGCGGATCCGGTTTCTCGCTGCTGTCGCCGCCGGGATGATCGTGATGAGCCTGGTGGATCTTTTCTGGCTGATGACACCGGCCTATCAGCGCTCCGGCCCGGAGTTCCACGGGACTGACGTTCTGGCGGTCGTGGGCATCGGGGGAATCTGGATTTGGCGATTCGTCTCGCAATTGAAGCTGAACCCGCTCGTTCCCTTGAACGATAGCCGGATGACGGAGGGAGCGCCCCATCATGCATGAAGTAAAACCACCGGCGGAAAATCGCGCGCGCGGCTACGAGACTCGGGACGTCACCCTCCGGCCGGCGGTATGGGCGGCGATGGGATTGGCGCTCCTCATTTTGGCCGGAATGCTGGCGAGTTGGTTGGCGTTCAAATACTTTGTGCGCGTCCAAAAACTCGGGCCGCCCGCTTCGCCCTTCGAGAATACGCGCGAACTGCCGCCGGCTCCGCGCCTCCAGGTCACTCCAGCGGAAGCGCTGAAGGCTTACCAGGCGGAAGAGAACACCAAGCTTACGAGCTACGGGTGGGTGGAGAAGAATGCCGGTGTCGTTCGCATCCCCATCGAGCGCGCCATGGAACTTTCGCTTGAGCGAGGCTTCCCGGTGCGGGTGACACCGAGCGCTCCAGCCGGAACCGCGAAGTTAGAGGCTACGAACACAAAGACCGCTTCGGCCGAGGCCCGGCCGGAGCAGAAGCAGGGAACACAGAACTGATGAGCATCACCAACCTTATTCGCCATCGTTCGCGCCTCGCACGCGCGATCGCCGGGGTTTTGTTTTTTGGATGTTTCATGAGTCTGGCGCGGCCGGCGCGCGGGGGCGATTCAACGACGCTTCCACCTCTGCTGCGGGGAGTGGGCATCGACCAGCGGCTCAACGAGCAGTTGCCGCTCGATCTGCCCTTCCTCGACGAAGACGGAAAGAGCGTCCGGCTCGGCGACTATTTCGGCAAGCGGCCGGTAGTGCTTTCGCTCATCTATTACGCCTGCCCCATGCTCTGCACGACGGCCGAGAACGGCCTGCTCGAGGCTCTCAAGCAGGTCAAGTTCGATGTTGGGAATCAATTTGACGTCTTGACGGTGAGTTTTGATTCGAAGGACACGCCGGCAGCCGCCAGCGCGAAGAAATCCATTTATGTGGGTCTCTACGGCCGGAAGGGCGCCGCAAAGGGCTGGCATTTCCTGACCGGCAGCGAGGCTTCGATTCGTCGGCTCACGCAAGCGGTGGGTTTCCATTACAACTACGACCCCGCCACCAAGCAGTTCGCGCACGCCACGGGAATCATCGTGCTTACGCCGGAGGGCCGCGTCTCGCGGTACTTCTACGGCATCCAATATCCTGCCGGCGATTTGCGCCTGGCCCTGGTGGATTCGTCCGACAACAAGATTGGCTCCCCCGTGGACGCCGTGCTGCTCTTCTGCAGCCATTACGATCCCGCGGTGGGCAAGTATGGGCTGGTCATTTCACGTGTCTTGCAGATTGCGGGCGCTTTCACAGTTCTAACGCTGGGCACGCTGATGCTGGTGATGTTCCTCCGCGAGCCGCGGATCAAAGCATGAGGGCGCAACGCGCCAGCAGTTCGAAAATAGTCTGGGCAGGTGATTGCTGAAAATGTGGTTTGGGTTTCCATTACGTCCTGAGCAAGCGTCGACGATCGCGGAAGGAATCGACAACCTTTATTACTTCCTGACGGCGATCGACCTGTTCTTCACCGCTGTCATCTTTCTGACCATTTTCTACTTCATGATCCGGTACCGGCGGCGCTCGCAGCAAGAGACCCCCGAGCAGATCGAAGGTTCTCTGCCCCTGGAAATTCTCTGGAGCATTGTGCCGCTCGTGTTGGTTGTCGTGACTTTTGTCTGGTCCACGAGCCTGTTCATTCGCAACGCCCGTCCGCCCGAGGCCGCCACGGAAATCTTCGTCATTGGCAAGCAGTGGATGTGGCAGTTGCAGCATCCCGAAGGCGTCCGTGAGATCAATGAACTCCACGTCCCCGTGGGCCGGCCGATCAAACTGACCATGACTTCGGAAGACGTCATTCACGACTTCTTCATTCCGGCATTCCGGGTGAAGAAAGACGTGGTGCCGGGGAAATACACCAGCCTCTGGTTCCAGGCCACCAAGACCGGCCAGTATCACCTCTTCTGCGCCCAGTACTGCGGCGTGAGCCACGCGCTGATGCGCGGCGAGGTGATCGTGATGGAACCGCAGGACTACGAGCGCTGGCTTTCCGGCAGCAAGAAAGAAAACAGCATGGCCGCTTCCGGCGCCCGGCTCTACGACCAGTACGCCTGCATCACATGTCACGGCGCGGGCAAGGGGCCGGCGTTCAATGATCTCTACATGAGCAAGGTTCGGCTGCAGGACGGCAAGACCGTGCTGGCCGACGAAGAGTACCTGCGCGAGTCGATCCTCTTTCCCTCGGCGAAGCTCGTTGAAGGCTATCCAGCCATCATGCCGACCTTCAAGGGGCAGCTCACCGAGGAGCAGATCCTGCAGTTCATCGCGTACATCAAGTCTCTCGGAAGCGCGGAAAGGAAGGCCGCACACGAATGAGTCAGACGGCAGTTGAGACGTCGCCCGGCGTCAATTATTTGAACGTAAAGTACGGCGTGAAATCGTGGCTCCTCACCACGGACCACAAGCGCATCGCGCTGCTTTATCTTGCCTCGATCACCTTTTTCTTTATGGTCGGCGGCGCCGCGGCGGGGCTGATGCGCCTGCACCTCATCGAGCCGCAAGGCGCCCTGCTCGAACCCGCCACGTACAACAAGATGTTCAGCATACACGGCATCATCATGGTGTTCTTTTTCCTCATCCCGTCGATACCCGCCGTGATGGGGAACTTCCTGGTGCCCATGATGGTGGGCGCGCGCGATCTGGCTTTCCCTCGCCTGAACCTGCTGAGTTGGTATATCTACATCGGGGGTGGGCTCTTCACGCTCTACGCCATGATCGCCGGCGGGGTGGACACGGGATGGACGTTCTACACGCCACTCAGCACCACTTACGCGAACGGGAATGTAATGGCAGCCGCGCTGGGAGTCTTCATTACCGGTTTCTCTTCGATCCTCACCGGTCTGAATTTCGTCGTCACCATCCACAAAATGCGCGCACCTGGCCTGACCTGGTTCCGGCTTCCGCTTTTCCTCTGGGCGATCTACGCCACGAGCATCATCATGATTCTCGGCACGCCGGTCCTGGCCATCACGCTCGTCCTAGTGGCACTCGAACGCTTGTTCCATGTCGGCGTGTTCGACCCGGCACTGGGCGGCGACCCGATCCTTTTCCAGCACCTCTTTTGGTTCTATTCGCACCCGGCGGTCTACATCATGATTCTTCCCTCCATGGGTGTGGTGAGCGAGCTCGTGACGTGCTTTTCCCGGAAGCGGGTTTTTGGTTACAGCTTCATTGCGTTTTCCAGCGTGGCCATCGCGGCAATTTCCTTCCTCGTCTGGGGTCACCATATGTTCGTCAGCGGCCAGTCGGTGTATGCCAGCCTGGTTTTCTCCGCCCTGAGCTTTGCGGTGGCCATTCCCTCCGCCATCAAAGTGTTCAACTGGACGGCGACGTTGTACAGAGGGTCCATTTCCTATCAAGCGCCCATGCTCTACGCCATGGGCTTTATCGCCCTGTTCACGATGGGTGGCCTGACGGGGCTCTTCCTCGCCTCGCTCGCGACCGATATCCATCTCCACGACACCTATTTTATTATTGCTCACTTTCATTACATCATGGTGGGCGGCGCACTGATGGGCTACCTGGGCGGACTGCACTTCTGGTGGCCGAAGATGACCGGGAGGTTGTATCCCGATGGCTGGGCGCGTTTCGCCGCGCTGGTTATCTTCATTGGTTTCAACCTGACCTTCATGCCGCAATTCGTTCTGGGGTATCTCGGCATGCCGCGCCGCTATGCGGTCTATCCCGAGGAGTTTCAGGTCCTGAACGTCATGTCCTCGGCGGGCGCTTCCATCCT
The DNA here is from genome assembly GCA_049515175.1 of Terriglobia bacterium. Lineage (GTDB taxonomy): Bacteria > Acidobacteriota > Terriglobia > UBA7540 > UBA7540 > JACQNR01. The sequence goes on along the minus strand of JBEKUI010000113.1, from coordinate 4,549 downwards.
GGGAGTGGGCTACATCATCCCCCTCGTCTATTTCATCTGGTCGATGCGCTACGGCCCGGTGGCGGGGCCGAATCCGTGGGGAGCGAAGGGTCTGGAGTGGCAAACGTCGTCTCCTCCTCCCACCGAGAACTTCGAGCAGGCGCCGACGGTAACCGAAGAGGCATACGCTTACGGAGCCAAGGAGGCCCGTGTTGTCTGAAGGGCACGTCACCGCGCTCGCGCACCAATTCGAGGACCTCGAACAGCAGCGGGAAGCCGCGAGCCTGGGCATGTGGCTTTTTCTGGCCACCGAGATCATGTTCTTTGGTGGCCTGTTTACGGCCTACACGGTGTACCGGATGATGTACCTGCCGGGCTTCGACGTGGGCAGCCACCTGCTGAACGTCAAGCTGGGAGCCGTCAACACCATTGTCCTGCTCTCGAGCAGTCTCACCATGGCTCTGGCTGTCCGCGCCGCCATGCTCGGCAAGCGCCGACACCTGGTCACTTTCTTGGTCCTCACCATGCTTCTGGGCCTCACCTTTGTGGGCGTCAAACTGACTTTCGAATGGCACCACGAGTACGTGGAACACCTGGCCCCCGGCCTGGACTTCGACCTCAACAGCCCGCACGCCAAGGGCGCTGAACTCTTTTTTGTTTTCTATTTCACCATGACGGGCGTTCACGCGCTCCACATGATTATCGGTCTGGCGGTGATGGCTGTGCTGACCTGGCAGGCGATCCAAGGGCGCTTCACGCCGGAGGGCTACACCGCCATAGAGATGGCCGGGTTGTACTGGCACTTTGTGGACGTGGTCTGGATCTTCCTCTTCCCGCTACTTTATCTGATCGGAGCGCATCACTGATGTCCGAGCACGTCATGCCGAAGAAGTTGTACTTCATGGTGTTTGCGGCGCTGATCGCGCTCACCCTCACCACGACGGTCGTCGCCACCATCGACCTGGGGCCGCTCAATATCGTGATCGCGCTCCTCATTGCCATGTCCAAAGCCAGCCTGGTCGTCCTCTTCTTCATGCACCTGAAATGGAGCACGCGGCTCACGCGCATCGTGGCCGTAGCGGCGTTGTTCTGGCTGGCGATTCTGATTACCCTCACCCTGAGCGACTACACCACGCGCCGGTGGACCCCCAATCCCGACACGTGGGAAACTTCCGGCAGCCAGTAGGAAGACTTCGCCCTCCCCCGGCCACAGCGCGGACCCCAGCGTTGGGGGTTGCGTCGTATACCCTTCGTGCGGCGAATACCCCTTCAGTGGGAGAGGGCGAAGACTAAAGGGTTTCGCTTACCTTTCCACCAGGAATTTGTACATCGTGCGCGATGTGTAACTCTTCCCGGGCCGCAGGATCGTCGAGGGAAAATTGGGCTTGTTGGGAGAGTCAGGAAAGTGTTGCGCCTCGAGGCAGAATCCGAAGCGGCGCTTGTAAACATGGCCCTCTTTTCCAATCTTGGTTCCGTCAAGAAAATTGCCGGTATAGAATTGAACTCCCGGTTCGGTCGTGTACACTTCCAAGATCCTCCCCGTAGAGGCTTCCCGGACGCGCGCGGCAAGGGAGAGGCCGTCGCCCTTGCGATTGAGCACAAAATTGTGATCATAGCCGCCGCCGAACTTGATCTGCTCGTCGTCTGCTTCTATGCGTTGTCCGATTGGCGTCAGCCGGTGGAAGTCGAACGGAGTCCCTGCAACGCTGCGGATCTCTCCCGTAGGGATCAAGGTTGAATCGATGGGGGTGATGCTGTCGGCGTTAATCATGATGTCGTGCCCCAGGATGTCGCGCAGCCCCGGCCCCGCCAGATTGAAGTAAGTGTGATTCGTCAGGTTGACCGGCGTAGCTTTGTCCGTCGTGGCGTGATAGTCGAGGATCAGTTCGTTCTTGTCGGTGAGTGTGTAGGTGACCTTGACGTTGAGATTTCCGGGGTAGCCTTCCTCGCCGTCTGGGCTCGTATAGCTGAAAACCACGCCCACGGAATCCTTCTTGTCGAGCGACTCCGCCTGCCAGACGACTTTGTCGAAGCCTTTCAGTCCCCCGTGCAGGGCGTTGGGGCCGTTGTTGACAGCGAGTTTGTACTCAACGCCGTCCAGCGAGAACCGCGCCTGGCCAATCCGATTGCCATACCGCCCGATGATGGCCCCGAAATAAGGGTGCCCGGCGAGGTAGGCGTCCAGTGAATCGAAGCCGAGGGTAACATCATCCAGCTTGCCGGTTCGGTCCGGCACCTTGATCGAAACGATGATGCCGCCGTACGTCATCGCCCGGACTTCCATCCCGCGAGCGTTGGTTAAGGTGTACAAGTCGACGGTCTGCCCGTCCCGAGTTTTCCCAAACGGATCTTTTTTGACCATGTGCGCACTCCCGCGCGAAGATGTGACGCTGGCAGCGCTGAACACCAGCAGGGCCAGCGTACCCAAGATGCCTTGCAGGAAATTGCGATGTCGTTTCGTCATTCGCCACCAAACCTGTCCTGGCATTTGTGCTGCTACCGCGACACTGAAAACGTATACATCTTCTTCACGATTTCGGCAAGAGATTCGCGGCAAGGGGATTCCGAACACCGCGGCGCGGATGGTCGCGCGCGATCCGGACCCGCCAACGATGAGCAAATGACGCGTCAGGGGAGACCAGGGACTTTAGTTACGAGAGGCACAGAAACGGAGGGGCCGGCGGAACACTGAAAACTCCGATGAGCACGACGAAACACCCCTGTTGGCTCGCATCGTCGCCACAAACTAGCTCGGGACTTTACAGAAACCTGGTGCGGAGGGCCGGAATCGAACCGGCACGTCCCTTGCGGGACAAGGGATTTTAAGTGCAATGCGTGTGCTTGTAACTGACTGCTACAACTACACTTATTTCCTGGCAGCGTGAAACTGTGTAAGTATCTGTGTAAGTCCCGAGCGCAGCGAGTAAGGCCCGACCGGCCATAGCCGGACACGCGACGATCAGAACTCGAACCAGCTATTCGGCGTGCTTTGTCGGGCAGGTCGGCGAGTCAGTTCTTCTTGTCGTCCTTCTTCTTTACGTCTTTTGTCTTCGGCGGCGCGGGCGCATCCGGCGCGGCCTCTTTCGGCGGGAACCTGGGGTGGAAATTGTCGCCCACATGCATGATGCTTTGCGGCAGAATAATACCATTTTTCTTTAAGGTCACAATCAGCGCGTGTTCAACCTCAAGCCGTGTCGCATTGGGATCTTGTGCGATCCTTTTCGCATCAACGACACGCGCCAAGGCCAAGTTTATTTCAAATTCTCCCACCCCCACCGGGATCTTATCGCCAGGCTTTATCTCCGTAAAAAGCTTGCGCACCTGTTCGGCCTGATCCGGCCTGCCTTCGTCCGTCAACACTTTTTCCGCGCCTATGACCAGATCACCGACATATTCGTTCTGATCCTGATCCGCCATTTTATCGTACTGCTGAATTTCCATCGCCTGTGCCGCACCTGTCAAAAGCATGGCCGCCGACAGGAAAGTAGCCGCCAGGAATTTGTTAAACCGGTTCATAGAAACCTCCTGCATTTACTGTCGAATGATATTCTTCAGCTCGCGCCCGAAACGGCGCACGCTCCTGCCTTCATTAGTGTACTTGCCACTGCTTCGACTCGACCACCCGGATGCTGCCCTTGGGCACTTTGTGTCCGCAGTAGGGCGACTCGACCTGCCCGGCCGCTTCCAGTGTCTTACCGATCAGGACGGAGAGATTTAGGCCGACCTTCTCCTGGAACAAGTCGGGGTAGGGGGAGCAAACGACGAAGGTGGCGTCGGGCGATTCCTTGAAATAGATGGTCACCCACTGCGGGAAGCCCTTGGGGTCGACCTCCACCCGCGACACCGTGCCAACGATCGCGACGTTCTGCCCCATCCACTTGGGATCGTAGGAGGCGGGAGATTGCCGCGACCCGGCCCATCTCTGGCGGTTGTCTTCCTCGTCGCGCGCGATCATTTGTGCCGGCACCTGTGCGTCGCGGACGCCGGCAGCGGCCGCGGCTTTGATCCGTTTCTGCGCCTCTTCTCTGGCGGCCTGCTGCTCCCGCGCCTGCTGCAGGCGTGCTTCCGCGGCGGCTACCTCGGCCTGCTCCCGGCTCTGGCGATTCTCCGCTCCGGCTTTAGCCAGGGCGTTCAGAAAATCGCCGACCATCTTCCAGCCTTGTTCCTCCGACGACAATCGCCTCCTAACGATCAAGTCGTGTCCCTGCGGCGGCGCCTCGATTTCCAGGTAATAGTGTCCGCCCGTGCAGCTTCCAAACAGCGGGCAGTCCTTCAGTTTCGGGCGAAAGTAGAGCGCCGTGGGGAACGGGAAGAACTTCGCGTCATCCGGCCCTTTGACGTTGTGGATGTCTTCGCAGTGCTCCGCCAGGTCGTCGCTGTTGGTTCCGTAGATGACCGAATCCTTCCGAGCAACGCAGAACTGCTTGTCGGCCCGTGTGAACGTGGCGTTTCCGCTCGCATCGGTTCCGTAGCCGGGAGGATCGACGGTGGCCGGACCCCAGGCGCCGGCCGAGTCCGTGAATGCAAATCCGAGGTATGCAGGGTCCAGATGGTCGCCCTGCTGGGCGAA
>JBEKUI010000112.1:0-13164 GCA_049515175.1 Terriglobia bacterium | reverse complement strand
TGCTTGCTGAGCACTTCAGCCACGTAAAAGAGTTGGCCCATGGTCTGCACGCGCAACACGCCGCAACGCCGAAACGCCGCCGCCAGGACTTCGTCGCTGCCGGCGAGTGTTCCCGTGTGGGAAGCCGCCGCCTTAGCCGCCGCTTCGCTCCGTCCGGCTTTGATCACAATAATCGGCTTCGAGAGTGCCACGTCGCGCGCGGCGGAGAGAAATCCCCGGGCGTCGCCGATGGATTCCATGTAGAGGATGATGCTTCGTGTGCGCGGGTCATCGCCGAGATAATCGATCAGGTCGCCCCAGCCCACATCGGCCATGGCGCCGATGGAGATGAACGCGCTAAAGCCCACCATCTCGCGCAGGCTCCAGTCAAGTACGGCAGTACATAATGCGCCACTTTGACTGATAAAACCGATGTTCCCGGGCCGGGCCATCGCCGCAGCGAAGGTGGCATTCAGTCCGGTCGTTGGACTCATTACGCCCAGACAATTCGGCCCTATGATGCGGATTTTCCCGCGCCGCGCCTCGGCTAGGGTCTCCTGCTCGAGTTTCGCTCCTTCGGCTCCAAGTTCCTTGAACCCTGCCGAGATGACGATGGCTGCCTTGACCTTCGCATCCACGCAATCGTGAACCACTTTGGGCACCGAGACCGCAGGCGTGACGATGACAGCCAAGTCGATCTGTTCCGGGATGGCGCGAATGTTCGGATAGGCTTTCACGCCCAAAACGTGCGATCGCTTGGGATTGACCGGGAAGACCGCCCCGCCAAAGGGGTTGCTGATTAGGTTCCAAAAGAGTGTGCGCCCAACGCTGCCGGGGTTTTCTGTGGCGCCGATTACGGCCACACGCTCCGGCGCGAAGAAAACGTCCAACGGATGCTGGCGCCCGCGCAGAATATCATGGGCCGCTTCAAGCTTTGGAGGTTTGGAAGGCTTCATCAAGACACGCTCCTAGATGACAGTTTGAATGCAAGAAAGACAAAATGACTGGGGCTTCGCTCACCCTTCCTATGGTAGGCGCCCTCAGGTGCTCAATCCAGAGCAATTCCCTTACCGATGACGAAAGGGCTGAGGAACTACATTCTGTCTTCTTCCGAAACTTGACATCTGCCCCGGCAAGGTCATAATGACCCCATTCCACGGACTTGAACTCAAGATTGGAGGAGTAGCCATGCCCGCTTACATCGTGCTCGGGAGTTGGACGCAGAAAGGGATCGAAAACGTGAAGCAAAGCCCTACCCGCCTGGATGCAGCCAAGAAAGCTTTTGCGGCTGCCGGGGGAAAAATGACGGCGTTCTATATGACCATGGGTCGGTGTGACTTTGTAACCATTTCGGAATTCCCCGATGACGAAACAGCTGCGAAGGCCGCGTTGGCTCTCGGCGCGGCAGGGGGCGTCAGAACGGAGACGCTGAAGGCATTTACCGAAGCGGAGTACCGCAAGATTATTTCCTCGCTGCCGTAGTTGATGTCGTGAAGTCGGGGCACATAGACATGTGCCCCGAATTCACGACTTTGTTCAAAACGTACACGCCGTCGGGTCCGTCCCAAGCCCGTGCAGGATCCGGCCCAAGAGCTGTTTATGCCCATGCTTGGGTCGGGGAGAACCATGCGTCTCCCTCTCCCGAAAAGATTCCCGCGTGCGTCGAGATCTTTTCGATCCTTTGGGGATCCTACGTCTTGCTCTTTTGATCCAGGGCATGAAACAATCCCCCTATCTAGCAACATCGTTCAAAGGAGCCCGCCATGCCCAGTTTCTCTATGAAGGTATTCATTCTGTTGCTGGCGTCAACCTTACACACGTTGATTCTGGGAGGAATGTCCTCCGAGCTGCACGCCCAGGCGGGAACGCTGAGGCTGACCTCCGCCGCATTCCAGGATCAAGGCACGATTCCGACGAAGTACACCTGTGACGGTCAGGATATCTCGCCGGCGCTGTCCTGGACCGGCGCCCCTAACGAGACGAACAGCTTTACGCTCATTATGGACGATCCCGACGCGCGGCCGAACACGTGGGTGCACTGGGTGATTTACGATCTGCCCGCGAGTGCACACGGTCTCCCGGAGAATGTGCCCAAGAAAGAAGAGCTTGCCAGCGGCGCACGCAACGGGGTCAATGGCGAACCGAAAATCGGCTACGAAGGTCCCTGCCCGCCGCCCGGGCCAGAACATCTTTACCATTTCAGGCTCTACGCACTGGGTGCAAGGCTCGGCCTAAAGCCGGGCGCGACAAAGTTCGAATTAGAAAATGCGATGAAGGGTCGCGTTCTTGGCGAGGCGCAACTCCGCGGCCGGTATGGCCGCAGGCAATAGGATAGGGACGCGGAGCGCACGAGAGAGAGCGGGGCAGGCTGACGCAGTTCGGAGCCTACCACCGTGTGATTTCGGTTCTGCTGTCCGCCTACTGTCCGGGCGCGCGATAAGGTACGGTCTTCTTCGCCGCAGCATCCACTTCCTCGGGAGTCAGCAGCACTGTCGTAGCGGTGCGAACAACTCCTGAGGCATTGATGGCCAGTGATGCTGCAGCCGCGCTGACATTGTCTGGCAGATCAACGACAACATACGCGTCATTCTCGCCAAAAGCAAAGTAAAAGGCTTCCACTTTGCCACCTGCGGCACTGATCGCCTTGGAAGCTGCATCGCGACGCTTGGAGCCTCCTTCACTCATAAGCCCCTTTGCGCCCGCAGCCTGATAGCTTGCTTGGATAAGATACTTCGGCACAGAACACCCCCCTAATTCTGAATTTGTGGCCCTGACGAGAAGACAAAATAGCTGACTTTCCAACAAAAATCAAACACAGGAGTTAATACGACTCCCTCCATCTGGTGGAAGCCTGTTTCCCGGGCTCCATGCAGCCCGTCTGGCTTCCTCCAATGAACCTCTGACCATAAAGCCCATCTCATTTTGAATCAACGGCTTATGTAGTTGGCATGGATTCAGAACACCCCCTACCTTGGTACTGGTACCTTCGCGCTATTCACAAGCAATCGGCGATGCGCGAGAATCGCAGATGTTGAACGGGAGGTGAGGTCGATGTTGCTGGTTCAGATCATTGCAGGTGCTGCTTGGTTGATTTGGTTGAACTCGGGAACGACCGGTCTGCAGAACGGACTGACGGTCGGGGCATTACTCGCCATAGGTTTGGGTGTCCTGAGGTTTCTGGACACGTTCTCCAAACGGAAGGGCGGCAATGCAAAGATCGAGCGACGACCTGCGTACGAAGTCGAAACCCCTTCCCGTTTTGCCCCTCGAAACCGTGGAGTTTTGCCGTCCGCCAACTGGAATCTGTCCCGGTTTTCAGACCCCGTGGACTAGGATCCCCTTCCTCGATTTGACCGGCGGTAGGCTGGCTGGTGACGTTGGCGTCGATCGGCCGGAGCTTGGCATCGAAGGGCATTTGCCGATTGGATTCGATAAGAGGAGTTTAGGTTCTTCCCTCCAGAGCCTGCTCACCTAACCCGGGGGCGCGTACCCAGCGCGCCCCCGCGGCCTCCTGAAATTAAGTCCCGAGCGCCCAGCCGGCGGCTGACGTTCCCACTCTTGTTCCGCGGAAATGCCCATAAGAGGGGAGAGCGGTCCGTTCCCTCCCATATCCCTGTCCCACGCTCCCGCGTCCAAACCCAGGCCCCAGTCTCTAGCCCCCAATCATCGGCATGACCGGAGTACTGGTACGTCAGTGTCATTGTGAGAGCCTGCCGGTGCACCTATGCTCGGCTCTGAGGAGAACTGTATGTCCGAACTCGAACTCGACAAGAGCAACCTGGAGTTGGCGCTCCGTTGCGTGGAACAGATCCAGAGGTGCGTCAGCATCGTTAAATCCCGGATCGAGGAAGAGCCTGGGAACGCCGATGCCCTGATGCGTCCCTCGGTCTGTTTGATGGAGAAACTTCTGGAGGCCCAGGGGGAAGTGCAAGGACTGATCGACACAGTGAACCGCGTTGAAGTACTGATCGCTTACGTCGGCAGATGAACCTCCGGCGATGGGCCTTGAAGGTTTGCGAAGCACGCCGGGCGCGGCTTCGGAGCTGAGATGCAAAGGGAGAACGCGCCCAGTCGGTGGAGGTAGCATCGGCGCCCCCGCCGCCCACGCAGTGACTGCCTACAAGCAGCACGGGAGGGACCCATTGCTACGGGTGGAATGAGGACACACGTGAGCCCCAAATACATGTTGGTGCAAACCCACCTCCGGGTGTATACTAACTATGCTTGATCAGTTTTTGTGACCCAGTCGAGACACTAGAAGGCCGCAAAATCAATGATTTTGTGGCTTTTTTTGTTTTTGGCGAGTGGTTGCGAAAGCGGAACGACAAGACTTTAACAAAAGAGGCGTGACATAGAGTATGGAAAAGGAACAAGGTAAAGTAAAGTGGTTTAACGACGCGAAGGGCTACGGGTTTATCCAGCGCACTTCCGGCGAGGACGTTTTTGTACATCACTCCGCCATCCAGGCAGAAGGGTTCAAGTCGCTCAGTGAAGGCGAGTCAGTTGAGTTCACCGTGACCAAGGGCCCCAAGGGCTGGCAAGCTGAGAACGTCGTGAAACTGTAGCTGAGCTAGAGAGGCTCCTGCCCCGGTGGGAGCCTCTTTGGTTTGAGTATCCCTGGGTGAAGCAAAACATGGTAATCCAATACGTCGGGTTTCAGTTGAAACCGCGCGGCAGGGATTATAACTACCGCGTCGTCGATACCAAGACCGGGCCTCGCGAGTTTACCCTGACGATCTCGAACCAGGCGTTCACTGAACGGCACGTCCCTTTCCAGGATGCGGCCGACCTCTGTTATCAAAAGCTGCAGAAAGAACTCGTCGCGGAAACTCCCGAACGCCCGCTGCAGCGGCACTTCACCGTTTCCGACCAGGAACTGGACGCGTACCGCAACAAGAACCGCCCCACCAAGAGGCGAAGCTGGTGAGAAACCAGCCCCCTCAGCCCTGACACTACACTCCGAATTGCAGGATGCTGTATCTTTGGCACCCTGGTTTCCCGCCTCCAGATTTGATGGTATCCTCCCCGATCACTCAAGCTGGGGAGCAAGCCGACATGTCAAAATACATTCTGGCCCTGGACCAGGGCACAACCAGTTGCCGAGCGATCTTGTTCGATCGCGAAGGCGAGGTCCGCGCCTCCGCGCAGCAGGAGTTCCAGCAGTATTATCCGCAGCCCGGTTGGGTTGAGCACGACGCGGAAGAAATCTGGCAATCGCAGCGCGCCGTGGCGGAGAAGGTGATGGGGGGTGGGAAGGCGCGGGCCGAGGACGTCGCCGCCATCGGCATAACCAACCAGCGTGAGACGGTCGTCCTCTGGGACCGCGCGACCGGCAAGCCTATCCACCACGCCATCGTCTGGCAATGTCGCCGCACCGCGCCGATGTGCGAGCGCATCAAGTCCGAGGGCTATGATCGAACGCTGCGCGAGAAAACCGGCCTCGTCACTGACGCCTATTTCTCGGGCACCAAAATCGCCTGGCTGCTTGAAAACGTTCCCGGGGCGCGGGAGCGCGCCGAGCGCGGCGAACTCGCCTGCGGCACGATCGATACCTGGCTCATCTGGAATTTGACCGATGGGCGCACCCACGCAACCGATGTCTCGAACGCATCTCGCACCCTGCTATTCAATCTGCAATCCCTCGCCTGGGACGCTGAAATCCTCAAATACTTCCGCATCCCGCGGTCTCTGTTGCCTGAAGTGAAGTCTTCGAGTGAAGTTATGGGAGAGACAACGTTGTTGGGGGGGCGGATCGCCATCACCAGCGCCATCGGCGACCAGCAGGCATCGCTCTTCGGCCACCAGTGCTTCGGGCGTGGGGCGGTGAAGAATACTTACGGTACGGGTTGCTTTCTGCTGATGAATACGGGGGCGGAGATCCCGCACTCGAACGCGGGCTTGCTGGCGACGGTCGGCTGGAGGCGGAACGGCACGACGACCTACGCACTGGAAGGGAGCGTATTCATCGCCGGCGCAGCGATTCAGTGGCTGCGCGACGAGTTGCAGATCGTTCGCGACGCGGCGGAAACCGAAGCCATGGCATTGGCGGTGAAGGATACGGGCGGAGTGTATTTTGTTCCCGCGTTTGTCGGACTCGGCGCCCCGCACTGGGACGCTTATGCGCGCGGCACCATCGTCGGGATCACACGCGGCACAAACCGCAATCACATCGTCCGCGCAGCACTTGAATCCATCGCCTATCAGACGCGGGCCGTCGTGGACGCCATGGGACATGACTCCGGAATTCGCCCCGCCGTCCTGCGCGTCGATGGCGGCGCAGCGCGGAACGATTTCCTCTGCCAGTTTCAGGCGGACATCCTGGGGATTCCCGTCGAGCGCCCCGCGACGACCGAATCCACGGCGCTGGGCGCGGCATACCTTGCGGGCCTGGCCACGGGGTTCTGGAAAGACGAGAAGGAACTCGCGGCACAACTCAAAATCGCCAAGCGCTTCGAACCCGTCATGCCCGCCGCACGCCGCGACGAGCTATATGCCGGCTTCCAGCGCGCCGTCGAGCGTGCCAAGGGCTGGGCCATGTAACGCCGGCTTTCATATCGGCCTCTTTCAGTGACGATGATCACGTCTAAAGCTCTTGCTTTTTTCTCGGTTGCCCTCGCTGGGTATCTTCTGATGCCAGTGTTGGCCACCGCCCAAACCGGCCAGCAGCAATCCAGGCGATTTGCGCCGGGGACGTGCGGGCCGGTCGATTCCACTTACATCCATCTGGCGGAGAAGAGTGGGGGCCAGCCGATGTTCCTTCGCCCGGAGGAAATGGCCGCGGCCGGCCATCTGATGAGATCCACCACATCAAGTAATTCCGACACAGCTCTCTGGGTGGCCGACAACTTGAGCGGCGAGCGGGAGTTTCTAATCCCGCTTGATTCCACGATCAAGCGTGCCACGTTTTCGCTCTCCTTCAATACGCCGGGGACCCTCATGACGCTTCGGCAACCGTCGGGTGCGGCAGTGAATTCCGGCGAACCAGGCATCGAGCTTTCCGACTGGACGTGCGGACGGATTGTAAGCGCGACCCGCCCTGCCGCTGGCATCTGGAAAGTACAACTCCAGGGCTCAGGACGTTTCTGGCTCCGCGTCATTACCGACAGTGCATTGTTTTTCGTCAGCGTGGAATTCGTACGCTTGGGAGGCCGGCCCGGACACCAGGGGCTTTTCCGGATACCCGGCCAGCCGCTGCTGGGCAGGCCGGAAACTCTCGAGGTGAACCTCTCCGGGCTTTTGAAAAAAGCGGACTTCCGCTTGGTTTCTCCCAGCGGCGAAACCATCCAGCACGTCCGAATGGAAGAACAAGGCGCAGACCGGGAAGACCACGAGTTCGTGGGAACCTTACTGCTGCCACCGCAGCCATTCCGCCTGGCGGTGAGCGGATTGGACGCCGCGGGCGCAAGCTTCGAGCGTATGTACTCTACAGAATTCCAGGCGACGAGTATTGAACTCATCCCGACGCTTCACGACGAGGAGGTTCGTGCGGGCGCCGCCAGCCCAGTGGAATTCCTTGTCAAAAACCACGGCACCGCGGATACCTTCCGTGTTCTTGCCGTGGACAGTCTTGGCTCGATTGTGCCCTCCGAACCGGGAGAATTGGCCCTTCCCCCGGGCGCCTCAGCGCGCCTGAAAGTTCTGTTGAGTGTTCCCGCTAGTACCCCGGCCGGGAAGTCCGTGACTCTTACCGTCACGGTAACCGGCACAGCAAATCCTGCAGCTGTCAATTACGCCATCGTCGAATTGGCCGTCGCCGCACATTAGTCACCGCCAACACTGCGCTCGCATCATCCGGTTTTTGACACTCCCTTCGCAGTGTGTGAAGATGAGCGGGGAGGACTACCGTGTCTCAGGACCGTCGTGCGCGTTATCTGCTTGCCTTCATGCTTACCCTGCTGGTGATTGCCCCGCTGTTCTCCGGCGGCATGCGCTGGATTGTGGACTGGCTGTGGTTTCGCCAGGAAGGGTTCCGTGTTCTCTTCACCAATGTCCTCAGGGCCCAGATCGAACTGAGCAGTCTGGCGGGTGTCGGTTTCATTGTGATCGTCAGCCTGAACCTGCTCATTGCCCACGCCTTGAGCGGATTCTACAAGTACCGCCTTCACGGCGACACGGTCGAGCTCCCAGTGCTCGATCGCCTTGCCTCCGTCTTCCGCAGTCTCATCTGGCTGGGAGTTCTGCTCGTTGGCTACGGGCTGAGCCATTGGGGGATGGGCTATTGGCAGGAATATCTGCTGGCGCGCCATCCCATCATGATGGGCCGCTCCGATCCGCTCTTCGGCCTCGACCTGAGCTTCTATCTGTTTCAGCTTCCCTTCCGCTGGTTTCTGTTCTATCTGGTGCTACTCAGCGCGCTGGCCTGCCTGTTGAGTGCCATCTTCCTATATCTCGTTGAGGGTGGAGTCTGGGTGACGCCGCGCGGCCCACGCCTCGCCCCGGCCGTACGGGCTCACCTGATGGTCCTGGCCGCCATCGTCATGGCGGTGCTCGCCTACCGCGTGCGCCTCGGGATGTACGGCCTGCTCTATTCGGGCCGAGGAATCATCGTCGGCGCTGGGTATTCGGACGTGAACGCCAGCTTGCCGGTGCTGCGCATCCTGATGTTTCTTTGCCTGCTCACGGCACTGCTCTTCCTGGCGGGGGCAGTGCGCGGCGCACTCAAGCCCGGAGTTTATGGGCTGATCTGGATCGGGATATTCGGTTTGCTGGGCGGGCTTGTTTATCCAGAGCTGATCCAGCGCTTTATCGTCACGCCCAACGAAATCGAGAAGGAAGCACCCTACATTGCGCGCGCCATCGAGTTTACGCGCAAGGCCTACGCACTGGACCGCTTCGAGCAGCGTGAATTTTCCGCCGTCGAGGACCTCAAGCCGGATGACATCCGCGCCAACCAGGCCACCATCCGCAACGTGCGCTTGTGGGACCACAAGCCGCTGCTCACCACGTTCGCGCAACTCCAGGAAATCCGCACTTATTACGACTTTGAGCGCGTGGATAACGACCGCTACTGGATCGACGGCATTTATCGCCAGGTCTCGCTTTCGCCGCGGGAGCTATCGTCCAGTAGCCTCCCCAGCCGCACCTGGATCAACGAGCACCTGACGTACACGCACGGCTACGGCCTCTGCCTGGGCCCCGTCAACGAGGTCACGCGCGAAGGCCTGCCGGATCTGTTTATCCGCGATATCCCGCCGGTATCCACGACGTCCATCCGCATCCAACGGCCGGAAATCTATTATGGTGAGCTGCCCAACGATTACTGCTTCGTGCGCACGCGCGCCCAGGAGTTCGATTACCCCGCTGGTGACAAAAACGTTTCCACCACCTACCAAGGTGACGGAGGAATCGCCATCAATGGATGGTGGCGGCGGCTGCTCTTTGCGCTGCGCTTCGGCGAGCCCAAGATACTGCTTTCCACAGACATCCAGCCGGAGAGCCGTCTGTTGATTTATCGCCGTGTCCTCGAACGCGCCCAGCGCCTCACGCCCTTCCTGCATTATGACGAGGACCCGTACCTGGTCATCACCGACGATGGCTCGCTCGTCTGGATGCTCGACGGCTACACGACGTCCGAATGGTATCCCTATTCCGATCCCAGTCCCGGGGCGGGAAACTACGTGCGCAACGCCGTCAAGGCCACCGTCAATGCCTATACGGGGCGTGTCAACTTCTACACCGCCGACTCGACCGACCCGCTCATTCAGGCCTACTCGCGCATTTTCCCCGGCGTCTTCCAGCCGCTCGACGCCATGCCTAAAGACCTTCGCGCACACATCCGCTACCCCGAAGCGTTTTTTTCCATCCAGGCGCAGAAGTACGCCATCTTCCACATGACCGATCCGCACGTCTTCTACAACAAGGAAGACCTGTGGCGGGTGGCACAGAGCGCTGCGCGCGGCGAAGCGGCGCCCATGACGCCGTACTTCACCATCATGAAGCTGGCGGAAGTAGGAGAGAAGGAAGAGTTCATCCTCATGGTGCCCTTCACGCCCGCGCGCAAGGACAACATGATCGCCTGGATGGCGGCGCGCTGTGACGAGCCCAACTACGGCAAGGTCCTCGTCTTTACATTCCCCAAGCAGAAACTTATTTACGGCCCCCAACAGGTGGAATCGCGCATCGATCAGGACCCCGGCATCTCCCAGCAACTCAGCCTCTGGGACCAGCACGGCTCGAGCGTTATCCGCGGCACCCTGCTCGTGATTCCCATCCTCAATTCGGTTCTCTACGTGCAGCCGCTCTACTTGGCCGCGACGGCGGGCGGCGGCTTGCCGCAGCTCACCCGCGTCATCGTCGCCTACTCCGACCACGTGGTGATGGAATCAAGTCTCGATGCCGCGTTGAATCGAATCTTCGGAGGTGGCGGTTCGGCAGCCAGTCCACCTGCGGCCGGCGCGGCCGCTCCGGCTGCGGTACAGGCTGCCGCCCCTGGCGCTGACACCCAGTCCCTCATCCGCGAAGCCAGCCAGCATTACGAGCGGGCGCAGCAACTCTTGCGCCAGGGGGATTTCGCCGGTTACGGAGAGGAAAACAGGAAGCTGGGCGAGGTCTTGAAGCGCTTGGCAGCCACCAAGTAGAAGCCTTAGTCAGCCTGCGGGTCATGTGCCCAAGGGTGCAGGTCTAATGCACACTGCCTACGGCGTGGGTCTGGAGCTGGTGGCCTGAGTTGGATTGGACTATTTCGTTTGGCTGGGCGGGACGTAGCCGGGAGGCAATTGGACTCCGCCGCCGAAGAAGAACTGCTCCATCTGCTGGGCGATGATTTCCTGGTGCTCCTTGCGCGCCGGCATCAGGCGGTATTCGTTGATGAGCATGCGCAGGCGGTCGAGCCACAGCTTCCAGGCGTCCTGCGAAACGTTTTCGTAGATGCGCTTCCCCAGTTCCCCGCCCCATGGCGGCTCTTCCAGGCCCGGAAGCTCGCGCTTTAAAATCACACATTGCACGGTTCGTTGCGCCATCTGAAAACCTCCGCTCGATACGCCGGCCGATCGCGGCATTGATTGCCCGCGACTTCTGCACTGCCGCGCGGCAAGGTTTCATTATACCGGAAACCGCCGTATCGCTGGTCCATCACGGGCGCCTCTGCGGGTATGCCATTCAAAACCCGCCCTTTTGCGGTTATCATCGAGCCTCATCGTTGCTCAGGGGATTGGCCCGTAATCAGGGAGGATGACCGATGAAAGCCCTCGTCAAAAGCAAGAGCGAACCCGGACTCTGGTTGGAGGATGTCGAAGTCCCAAGGATCGGCATCAACGACGTGCTGATCCGCGTCCACCGCGCCGGCATCTGCGGCACAGACCTGCACATCTACAGGTGGGACGCCTGGGCGCAGAAAACGATTCCAGTCCCGCTCGTCATCGGCCACGAATTTGTGGGCGAGGTTGTGGACGTCGGTTTGAATGTCTCAGACTTCTTCAGTGGTGACATCGTGAGCGGCGAGGGTCACGTGGTCTGTGGGCACTGCCGGAATTGCCTCGCCGGACGCCGCCACCTCTGCGCCAAAACGGCGGGCGTGGGCGTCAACCGGCCCGGAGCGTTCGCGGAATACATCGCGCTGCCCATGTCGAATATCTGGCGGCATCAACCCTGGGTGGACCGCGACGTCGCCGCCATCTTCGATCCCTTCGGCAATGCCGTGCACACCGCGCTGTCGTTCCCGGTGCTTGGCGAAGATGTGCTGATCACCGGCGCCGGACCTATCGGCCTGATGGCCGCCGCGGTCGTCCGTCACGCCGGCGCGCGCTTTGTCGTGATAACCGACGTCAATCCTTTCCGGCTGGAGCTGGCGAAGAAGCTGGGCGTCACCGTCGCCTGGGACGCGCGCCAAGGCAGTCTGCGTGACGTCCAGAAACAACTGGGGATGCTGGAAGGCTTCGACGTGGGGCTCGAAATGTCAGGCAACGGCGCGGCATTTCGCGACATGCTTACCAATATGAGTCACGGCGCAAAGATCGCCATGCTCGGCATTCCCTCCGGCGAGATGACCATCGATTGGAACACTGTCATCTTCAACATGCTCACCCTCAAAGGCATCTACGGCCGCGAGATGTATGAGACCTGGTACAAGATGACGGTCATGCTGCAGGGCGGCCTCGATATCACGCCCGTCATCACCCACCGCTTCCACTACGAAGAGTTCCGCAAGGGCTTCGAAGTCATGGAAACCGGCGAGTCCGCCAAGGTCATCCTCAACTGGACGTGACGCCAGCGCGCCCTCGTCACGTCCAATAATTCCGGTCGAGCGAGCGGTACTGGATGGCTTCGGAGATGTGAGTGGTCGAGATCGACTCGGCGGCGTCGAGGTCGGCAATCGTGCGGCCGACTTTGAGGATGCGATCGTGGGCGCGAGCCGAAAGACCGAGGCGGGTCATGGCGCTTTCGAGCAGGCGCTCGGAGTCGGCGGAAATATTGCAGCACTTCGGAATCTGCCGCGGGCTGAGCTGGGCGTTGCAGTAAATCTTCTCTCCCTGGTAGCGGCGCAACTGGCGCGAGCGCGCGGCGATTACCCGGGCGCGAATCTGGTCGGAGGTTTCTCCGCTCGCGTCCTCGCGCAACTCGCGATACTTCACCGCCGGCATGTCGATGTGAATATCGATGCGGTCAAGCAGCGGGCCGGAAATCTTTGAGACGTAGCGCTGGATCTGCGGCGGCGTGCAGGTGCACTCGCGCGAAGGATCGTTGAAGAAGCCGCAGGGGCAAGGGTTCATCGCCGCCGCCAGCATGAAGCGCGAGGGAAATGTCAGTGACATCGCGGCGCGAGCAATCGTCACCGTCCCGTCTTCGAGGGGCTGACGCATCACTTCAAGAACGTTGCGCTGGAACTCCGGCAGTTCGTCGAGAAAGAGCACGCCGTTGTGCGCCAGGCTCACTTCGCCGGGGCGCGGCACAGCGCCGCCGCCAATCAGCCCCGCGTCGGAAATCGTGTGGTGCGGAGCGCGATAGGGCCGCGTGCCTACAAGGCCCACACCCGCTTCCAGCACTCCCGCCACGCTGTGAATCTTGGTCGTCTGGATGGCCTCCTCAAAAGTGAGCGGCGGAAGAATCGTCGGGATGCGCTTGGCGATCATGGTTTTGCCCGCGCCCGGTGGGCCGATCATCAGGATGTTATGTCCGCCGGCGGTGGCCACTTCGATGGCGCGCTTGGCATGCAGCTGGCCCTTCACGTCCCGGAAATCGACGGTGTAC
>JBEKUI010000111.1:0-13248 GCA_049515175.1 Terriglobia bacterium | reverse complement strand
GCCGATAACGCCGAAAACGATGGCCGCGGAAGCGGTGTGGGAGAGGTGGCCGATTTGGAATGTCCTGAGCTTTTCGCCCAGCGTCATCTTCCCGTGGGCGCCCGTGCCAATAGGCTGGCTCTGCGGTTCAGTCTGCTGGCCGAGGCGCGGGCTGATGGTGATAATGCTTCCCGCCGCCACTTCAACCGGTTCGGCGCGCAGATCATGAACCGAAATTGCTCCCTTATGGACCGAGACGGTCAGAGAGCCGTCATTGCGCATGGAGATTTCCGCCAGCGTCGGGAAAGTGCTGGAGGGAGACAGCCGCAGGCCATCGGTTTCTACCCGGAGGCGGGACTTGGGGTCGGAAAGGAATGCCAGCCGGCCCTTCTCAATCCCCAGAGTGAGGCTGCCGGCGGAGCTTGTGAGAGCGGCGCTGGAATCGCGATCCATGACCACACGGTGGCCACTCGAAAAGGAGACGACCGCATGACCGTCGGACGTAGTAATCCGGTCACCGCTGAACAAGGCGGTTTCCGCGCGTGCTTTCTCTCCTCCGACGTAGACCGCGCCATCAATGCGCAAGGTGCCGAGCGAAGCAGAACTGGCCGCGGCGTACGAGAAAGTTGCCAGCGCCAGCAACACGCCTCCTACCCTCAGCGCGCCACGCTTCCGTGAGCTGTTTAGCATGCCAATCTCCTTCCTGACCCCGGACGGATTCTGCCGGCGGAATGATGGATTTTCTGGTTTTCTGAACTACCCGACATGCCCGTTCACGTTCGGCCGTATTGTATGACATTTACCGGGAAAATGCTAATCTGTGTGGCCAGTGATCGTATTACAGTTCGGGTTTTCCGGCCCTTGCGCCCGACTTCTGCCTATGCCGCACTGCGGTGACCTTTCCGACTTCTGCGCGCCGTAGGCGAGATAGAGCAAGCGAGCATGAGCAAGACATATTGAACAAGGCAAAGAAGAAGTTGAGAAGCTTTGCCGGTTCTTCGCTACCAACCGCCAGGCTTTTCTCGCCCCCGGCGTCAACATCAGCGCGGACCTTGCCCCCGCCTTCCAGCTTCGCCGGTACGGATTGAGCGCCAAGGTCGCGCTCTCCGAAATCCTTGGAACCGTTTATGAGCGGTTCTTGGACATTTGCCAATAGGACCTTAAGTTATTGAGGTTGGGACGTTTCTATTTCATTTTCGCATTCGAGAAAATGTAGCGCATAGGAATATTTTCCTTTACACTAGTTTTCCCGTCCGTTAAAATACCCGACATGGAGAACAACGCGGCACAATTCGAAAAGAGCGCGATTCAAGCGCTCAGGAACCAGACACCCATACGGGATATTCCTGGCGTTCGGATCACCGGAGTCCGCCAGAAGCCGGAAGAGCCGTTTGATCTCAGCTTTAAGCTCGAATCCGGCAAGAGTCGCGTTCGAGTCCTAGCCGAGATCAGATCAGCCAGTTCCCCAAAGCTGCTGGAAGAGATTGCTCCTTGGATCCGGCGGATGAAATCCTTGCGACCAGACGTGGCCTTCGCCGTCATCAGTCCCGCTCTATCTCTTCAGTCCCAAGCATATTGCGTTCAAAACGGCATCAATTTCCTAGACCTCGCAGGAAACATTTTCATCAACGTCCCTGGCAAATTCACATTACAGCGGCTCGGCATGCGCAGCAAAGAGCGGAACGAATCCGCAAGTTCATTTCGCAACATCAATGTATTTTCCGGTCGGTCCTCACGTGTGCTTCGAGTCCTGCTCGAAAAGCCGAAGCGGTGGACATTCACGGAGATCGCCAAGGAGCTTGCGGCAGAGACAGAGAGAGTTGCCCGCACGTGCCCAAACGGGAGCGTCGACTTTGCTATTAGTCTCGGTTCCATATCGAAAGCTCTGGCGAGTCTTGAAGAACAGCTTTGGATTCGACGACAAGGTAATTCCATTCTGATTCCAGAGCCCAGCCGTGTCCTGGATGCATGGGCGGAAAAGTACAAAGAGCGCTACCGTTGGCGTATGCGCAGCTCATTTCAAACGTCCAATCCGTTTGGCGCTCATCTCGAAGGTATAAACCAGGGATTGCGGCCCTTCATGCGCGGGCTGTACGCATTCACAGGCGCTGCAGCGGCCGCGCTCGATGCGCCGTTCATCGAACTCGATCAGGTCGATGTCTTTCTTTCGAATGTGAATTTAGACCGAGGTCTGCGGCAACTGGATACCCGACCAAAATCGGGACCAAAACTTCGGTTCACCTTCCCTTACGACGCCGGGGTCTTCATGTACTCGCGCCTTGAGGCATCGATTCCAACGGTTTCCAATATTCAAGCCTATCTGGACCTTTATGCTCGAGGAGGACGAGACCTCAAACAGGCGGACTACCTGCTGAGCAATGCAATCGAACCACGCTGGAGAACAGCGTGATCCCAGAGCCGCAGCGTACGTTCGTCCTGGAACTTTTCAAGGCCTTGGGGCAGGCTACCGATAACTTTGTCCTCGCAGGTGCGCAGGCCATGAAGTTTACGCTGGCGGAGGCTCGCGCAACTAAAGATCTCGACTTCATTCTACATGTGATCCGCTTGCGAGCCGAGAACCTACAATTGGGCGAAATCTTGGAGCGCTTGGGTTACACAGCAGTGGAGGGGGCACGAAACTTTCAATTTGAGAAGCCGATTCCAGGCAGCCAGCAGAAAATGCGAATCGAGTTCATGGCCCCCGAGGAATTCAAGCGTCGGGCTGACTTCCGAGTGGACATACAGGAAGGGGTCCATGCACGCGCCTGCATTGGGGGAAGCATAGCGTTGGCAGAGTCTGATCTGCACGCGCTGGAAGGCAGATTGCCGAATGGAGAACAGTTTGCGACGCGACTACGTGTGACGCGGCCCCACGCACTTGTCATGCTTAAACTTCTTGCTTTGAAGGACAGATACAACAACCTCCGAGGCCCACGTGAAGCCCGGCATGACCGGGAGGAAGCGCAGACGCATGCGGCTGATATCCTGGCAATCGTCACATCACTTGCTGACCCTGCAGATTTCAAGCGACAATTCGAGCGGCAGTTTCAGTCTGACCCGGTAATGGGGATTGATGTTCTCCGGACCTTGGGTGACTTGTTTCGAGAAACGACGTCTCCGGGACTCCTAGTCTACGCCGAGTATCTCGCCGCAAATTTGCCCGAAGGTCATAATTCGCAAAATAAAATTCGTCAGGAAACGGAACGCGGTCAGCGTGTGATGTCCCAAGTCCTGCCAGTCTCTGAATTCTACGCTCTCGCCGTTGCCGTTGACAGGTGCACCGATTGGCAACGTCATCCGGCGGCCGTTGCGGAGTATCTGTCGGAACTTGAGACCAGCCGAACTGCAATTCATCAGGACTCTGCGTCGGGGCTGCTACCGAGCACTGCACTAAGCGGCCCGTTCAGACCTGGACACCGAGTAGGAACAACTGCTCCTGCGGCCATGCAAAAGGTCACCGTTACGGAAGCTGATTTGTTGAAAGCATATCTACAAGTCACGGCCAATGATCTCGCTGCCAACGAAGAACTACGGCAGCGATTCCCCCACGCGCTGTCACGCTGAGGTTGTGGCTTTTTCCCTGACAGCCAAAACGCGGCAGCTCTTAGCGCCTGCATTTATGAGGCCCCACGCTGGGCGCCCCTCGCAGTGGCCGCTGGAGTTGAGTATGTGCTGCTGCCCATCTGAACGCTTTCTTCTCATCCGGTTCGCTAAGGAAGGGGACAAGAATCGCCACGACAAGATGGTGACGCTCGTCGATTCGATGCTTGGATTGCACAAGCAACTTGCCGCCGCGAAGTCCGCCGCGCAGAAGGCCATTATGCAGCGCCAGATTGACGCAACGGACGCGGAGATTGACCGGCTGGTATACGACCTGTACGGTTTGACGGCTAAGGGAATCGCGCTCGTGGAAGGGCAGGAGTAAGAAGACAGGAGTCGGAAGACAGAAGTCAGAATGTATGGATTTCGACTCCCCTTTGGCCCGATAATAGGAATTAGGAGTAATGAGGTATCTCAGATGCTGAGAAACTACATCCAGGCAGCGATGCGCCAGGCAAAATACGAAATACTGCCCGAGGATGGTTCCTTCTACGGGGAGATCCCCAGCTTCGATGGGGTCTATGCTAATGCCGACAAGCTGGAAAAGTGCCGGGAAGAACTGGAGGAGGTTCTCGAGGAATGGATTCTGTTGCGAGTTTCCCGGAATCTGCCGTTGCCCGTTGTGGAAGGAATTGAGTTGCTGATTAAAGAAACCGCATAATGCCTCACCTGGGTCCCATCCAGCGACAGGATTTGATCCGCCATCTGAAACAGCTTGGATTCAAGGGTCCTTATTCGGGTGGGAAGCATCAGTTTATGATCAAAGGTGGCCTGACCTTAACCCTTCCTAACCCGCACAGAGGAGACATCGGAATCGGCCTGATTACTCGCATTCTCCGGCAAGCGGGAATTGACAAGGATGAGTGGGAGAAGCTGTAGCCTGGCGCGAGCGGGTAAGAAACTGCTGACTTCCCGAAAAAGACCTTTGGCCCTCTGTTCCAATTTCGCCCAGGAGGCGAAGGCCGACGCCGATATTGTTTGGACCATTGGCGAGTACTTGCGCCTGGCGAAATCACGCTGGTGGAGGGAGTGAGTGACGGCGGGTTTACCTTGTCCGTCGGCTGACGGACGGCATGAAACGGCCGCTATGGGGAAATCAGGAATGATTGATATTCACAGCCACCCCCTGACCGGGGTCGATGACGGGGCCGGGAGCTTTGAAACCTCCGTCGAAATGTGCAAGATTGCCGCCGCCGATGGCATCACCCATCAGGTGGCCACGCCGCACTGCAACTACGAATACAATTTCAATGCCGAGGTCAACCGCGCCAAGCTCGCGGAATTGCAGGCGGCGGTCGGTGAATCGCCCAAGTTGCTGCCTGGCTGCGATTTTCATCTTTCCTACGATAACATCCGGCTTCTCGTCGAAGATCCCAAACGGTTTACGATCAATGGGACCGACTACCTGCTGGTGGAGTTTGGCGACCAGTTCATCCCCGATCAGATGGACCGGGTCTTCTACGAAATGCAATGCACCAGCGTGCAGCCGATCCTCACTCATCCGGAGCGCAATCCGGTGTTTCAGCAGCATCCGGATCTGCTCTACCACTGGGTCACGCGCGGGTGCCTGGTGCAGGTGACGGCCAAGTCCTACACGGGGGGATTCGGGCGGCGCGCCCGGCATTTCTCTGAACTCTGGCTGAGCCAGAATCTGGTCCATTTCTTTGCCAGCGACGCGCACGACGCGCAGTATCGCCCTCCCGTCCTCTCCGAGTGCCATCAGAAAGTGAAAGAGACGCGCGGGCCGGAGGTCGCTGACTTGCTCCTCAAGCGTAATCCCCAGGCGGTCATCGAAGGCCGGCCTCTTCCGCCGGGACTCGATCCCATCGATCCCAGTCACGCCAAAAAGATACGAAGTTGGCTTTCTTTTCTCCGCCGGTAGGCAGGGTAGGGAGAGCGCCCTCCATTCAACCGCGAGGTGGTGGCGAGTGTTTGCGCGCAAGATTCGAGTTGAAGTGGTGGCCCCCGGCGAGCCAAGGCCCTGCCCACTCGCGTGGCTCGACAGTTACTCGATGCGCAGTTTTACGGGACGCGCGGCGTTTGATGAAACTCTGCCTACCGCCGACGGAATCCTGGAGACTGGGTTTCAAGTGGACCTCCCAGCGCTGCAAGCCGACATGGAAGATTGGATGACGCGGAAGTTCGGGCAGGGAGCACAGGTGCGGTTGAAATTGGCGGGGGATTGAGACTTCGAAGTGCCAAGGCCTGCCGGCGTCCTTACAGGACCTTGATCACAATCATGACCTTGTCGTCCAGATGAGTCCCGTGGCGGGAGAAGCGGGCGACGTCGGTACTCACGGCGGTGACGATATCCGTTGCGCCATGATCGGCCATGCGCTGGACGCACTCGATCAGGCGCTCCATTCCGTACTCGTCCTGCACCGTATTCATCGCCTCGGTAATTCCGTCCGTACACAGCACCAGAACATCTGCGCGCTGCAGCCTCGTGAAGCCACGCTGGTAATGGGCATTCTCAAACATGCCAATCACCATGCCGCCGTCCATCAGGGGAATGGGATCGTGGTTGGGACGAACGATGACCGGGGGCACATGGCCGCAATTGATGAAGTGAAGGCCTTTGCGGCGGACGTCGATCAGGCCGATGAAGATGCTGAGGAATTTCTGCGACCGGGTATCGGTGAGGATCATCCGGTTCAGGCTCTCGGCGATTTCGTCGAGCGAATGCAGGTGGAGTACCAGCGCCCGCAACGTCGCCTGTAAGTTGGACATCACCAGCGCCGAGCTGACGCCCTTGCCTTCGACATCAGCAATGACCGTCAGCAGAGTTTGCGGGCCGAGCGAAAGGAAGTCGTAGTAGTCGCCCCCCACGGCGTAACAAGGCTCGTTGAGCAGCGCGATGTCGAAGCCCTCGATGGAAGGAGCGCGCTCCGGGAGCAGGCTGCGCTGGATCCCGCGCGCCAGCGCCAGTTCCTTTTCCATGCGCTCCTTGTCGAGGAGCTGCTGGTGGAGCTGGGCGTTCTCCAAAGCGAGAGCCATGTGCCCCGAAAGCGTCAGCAGGAAGTCGGCATCTTCCTCAACAAATGCCCCGTGCTGTTTGTTGAGAAGCTGCAGCGCGGCGATCACTTTCCCCGCCTTGTTGCGAATGGGGACGCAGAGGATTGTCCGCGTTCGGTAACCGGTTCGCTTGTCCACTTCGGGATTGAATCGCGGGTCCGAATAGGCGTCGGGAATTAATACGACTTCGCCCGTCTTCGCCACGTGGCCGGCGATGCCTTTGCCCAGGGGCAAGCGAATTTCCTGTTTTTCCATCCCATGGGCGATCAATGACCAAATCTCGTTCGTGGCTTCATCCACCAGGAAAAGGGTTCCACGCTCGGCTTCCGTGTGGCTTTTTGCCACTTCCAAAATGCGCCCCAGCAGCTCGGAAAGATCAAGAGTCGAACTCAACGCCTTGCTAGCTTCTACCAAGAGGTTTAGCCGATTGAGGCTGCGACGCGTCGAGGAGAGAACCTCGGCGTCCCGTAAGGCCATAGACGCCAGGCGTGCGTGCAGGCGAAACAGGGCGAGTAAAGGTGCTGCCGGCGGCTTGCTGCACGCGATGAGCAAGACACCCTGGACACTCGAGTCTTCCAGCAGCGGATACGTCCCCAGGAACTTCAGGCCATGGCGCTGGGCCCATCGGAGCAGCGCACTGTCCGCCCGTTCCGAGCTCGAGTAGGTTTGCGGAAGTCGGTGGGCCACCGCCCGGCTGAGAAGCACATCCTCGACCCCCGGGCGCGCCAACTCAGGAGCCAGATCGACCTTGCCCGCTATGCTGACGGGATCAAGACCAGGGGATTCTTCTCGAGTTTTCCAAATGCACGCCAGGGCTGCCCCGTGGCGCTCCGTCAGACGCGCCGTGAGCGAGTCGGCAATCTGTTTGGGTTCCCGCACCCCGGAGAGAATGCCGCCCAGGTCTTCCAGCTCCTTAATCAGCCCATCGGGCGAATAGGAAGCTCGCGGAGCTTTTTGAGCTGTAGGGTTCTTTGCTGGCTTTTTCACTCGAAGCCCAAGGCGCGCCTAAGGACGCAAATTCAATCGGTCAGTATATCTTCGGCAGGGTTTTGCATGCAAATTATTCGGAGGAGGGGGCAAAGTAGCAGAAATCAAGTCTTGAGATTTTCCATTGTGGGCGCCGGGGAGGGAAGGGGAGTGGGTGGCCTGGTTGCCCTTTGCACCGCCCACTCGCCCAGGTAGTCACAAGTGTTAGGTTGTTTCGTGAGATGCTTGCCTCCGTTGCCGGGTTGCACCAAAAATTCTAAGTCCTTCTACGCGGCTATGACGGGAAAGAATGGCTTATAATGCAAGGTTCCCTCCTTGGATCTGAAACCCCAAGGCGGTGTCTAAGGCATTATCTATGAGCTATTTGGTGACTCCTTTTGAGATCAGTTCGAAGGTTCTTGCGCAATCCTTGCAGGTGCGTTTTGTGCATTTAGCTTCGGGGATCGCCACCCGGCACAGCGACACCATCGACTGTTTCTTCTTTGTTGCAGGCCGGGAAGTCATCGTTTCCATCCCCTGCGCCACGCTGACGGAATTGCGGGAGCTTGAGCAGCGTCGCTTGACGGATCAGCAGTTGGCAGAGATTGCCGCTGCCCACCTCCGGACTGTGCTGGAGCGGGGTTACGATGCTACATTGGCGGAACTGCGGATGAGTGGCGAAGAATTGCGCGCCCTTGCCCGGCGGCTGGGTTTTTTCTGAGCCAGGGAGCCAATTGCCTGCGCGGCGCAAACAAGTTCCCCTCCTTTCAGGGTATGCCTTCTACGCGGCCTTCCGCTGAGAGCGCAAGGGAAGAGAGAGTCCGTCTCCGACGATTCTCCTCAAGTCTAGGTGGGCCAGGCTGCATGGAGGGCTTCCGTTCTGAATGCAGAACGCGGATAATCGGTTGGCCATGGCGTAGTCTGTGGGGCCGGCGGGGAGTCTGAACACACTCTGACGGATCGTGGCTTTCCGTGCCGAAAGAATCTGCTCGTCGGAGGCTGGGCGGTGGTGCCCTGGCAGCACGATGCACTGTCACCTCCTCGTTGGGAGCACACATTTACTTGATTGAAGAAGCCACAAACAAAGACACAGGGTTGATGAGCAAAGTTGGGTCCTGCCGGTCCTGCGGAAGCAGCGACTTGCGAGTCGTGTTGTCGTTGGGTTGCACTCCTCTGGCTAACGCCTTGCTCAGCGCCTCACAGCTGGATGAGCCGGAGGACTTCCTGCCTCTCGACCTGTCCTTCTGCCCGAGTTGCTCGCTCCTGCAGCTCCTCGATACGGTGCCGCCCGAGAGGCTCTTCCGCCACTATTTGTACTTCTCATCTTTTTCCGACACGGTTCTGCGGCAGGCGGAGCAGATAGCTAGCCACATGATCCAGTCCCGCCAACTAGCTGGGGAGAGCCTCGTCGTCGAGATCGGGAGCAATGACGGCTACCTGCTTCAGTACTATCGCAAACGGGGGATTAGGGTGCTGGGCATCGAGCCGGCGGTGAACGTGGCTCGAGTTGCGGAGGCGGAGCATGGGGTCCGCACCCTGTCAACAATGAAAATACGGGTTATGCCAAGGGCAACAATCAGGCTATCGTCCGTGGCCGCGGCCGGTACTTTTTGCTTCTTAACAACGATGCCGTGCTGGAGTCCGACGCGGTTGAACGTCTAGTGCACTTTCTAGATCAGCACCCCAAGGCAGGAATGGCGGCGGGCCGCTTGCTCAATGCCGACGGGTCCACGCAGTACACCTACTATCCGGTTTCGCTTCCGAGTCTGGCCTCAATGGCGGCGGACCTGCTTTGGCTGAACCGCCTCTCGCGGCGCAACCGGATCCGGCGAGGGCCGCTCGCGCGGAATTGGAATCCCGAAATGCCTTATCGCATGGAGCAACTTCCGGGGGCATGTCTGCTGGTGAGGCGTGA
Source organism: Terriglobia bacterium (assembly GCA_049515175.1). Lineage (GTDB taxonomy): Bacteria > Acidobacteriota > Terriglobia > UBA7540 > UBA7540 > JACQNR01. Next base: position 3,773 of record JBEKUI010000111.1, on the reverse strand, counting down.
GGTCTTCGAAGGCACTGGACTCCTCGACGAGCGCTACCGCTTCTGGTACGAGGATGTTGATTTTTGTGCCCGCGCGTTCGAGGCCGGCTGGGAATTGTGGTATGTGCCGGAGGCGAAGATTCTCCATCACGGAGGGGAAAGCAGCAAGCCGCTGGGAGAGGCGTCCCGTTCTCTCCTGCGCTTCCAGAGTATGCTCCGGTACGCGGCAGAGCATTTCCGCCGAGGTCATTTCCTTTTGTTGGAGTCCGTCGTGGCGTTCGTCTTGGTCGTGCGCCTGCCCGCCGTGATGGTCGCCGGCCTTTGGCCGGGGGCTGCGGGACGGCGCTGGAAGGGGACTTGGAGGGCCTACCTCCAACTGCTGCGTGAAATGGTTCTGGGTTGAATTGTACGGCGGCGAAACCAGGCGGGTTGAGGCGAGACCGGGCGTCGGCAAATCGCAGCTTGCCGGGGCGGAACCTTCTGAGGCAACATAGCTGTCCTTGAAATATGGGCGATCTTCCGCGAATTCTTCAGGTCAACAAGCTGTATTACCCCTATATCGGCGGAGTAGAGACCGTTCTGCAGAATCTTGCCGAACAGATTCGCGGCCGCTGTGAATTGGACGTTCTCGTTTGCCAGCCGCGCGGGCGAGGCTCGCGCGACACGGTCAACGGCGTGAGGGTGGCGCGCGCTGGGTCGCTGGGTATCTGGCTCTCCATGCCCGTATCGCTGAGTTATCCCTTTCTGCTGCGCAAGATGGTGCGGGACTCCGACCTCGTCCACCTGCACCACCCTTTCCCCCTGGGCGAGCTTTCGGCGCTTCTCTTCAATCCGGGCAAGAAGATGGTCTTCACCTGGTACAGCGCGATCGTTCGTCAGAAGTTGCTGGCACGAGTTTATCGGCCATTTCTCGAGCGGGTCCTCGACCGAGTTCGGGCGATCATCCTGATCTATCCCGGCGCTGAACGCTCTTCGGAGCTTCTCGCCGCGCGAGCGCACAAGTGCCACGCCATCCCGCCGGGAATCGATATTCGCCGGTACGACCTGGATGAGGCTCTCGCGCGCGAGGCGCAAAAGATTCGTTACACGCACGGTGACAAGCTGGTGCTGTTCGTGGGAAGGCTCGTGTATTATAAGGGGCTGCAGCATCTCATCGCTGCGATGGCAGCCGTTGCCGGGAAGCTCCTGGTGGCTGGGGAGGGGGCTTTGCGCGCGACTCTCGAGCGCCAGGCCTTCGAGCTGGGCATCGCGGATCGTGTTTGCTTTCTGGGTCGATTGGACGACCGGCAACTCAAGGCCTTTTTTCATGCTTGCGATGTGTTCGTGCTGCCCTCGACCCATCCCAGTGAAGCCTTTGGGATGGTGCAGCTCGAAGCGATGGCCTGCCGGAAACCCGTGGTGAACACGTGGCTCGCAACCGGGGTTCCGTACGTGAGTCTGGATGGAGAGACGGGATTCACCGTGCCAGTGGCCAATTCCGAAGCGCTGGCGAACGCCATTAGCAGGCTGCTGAGCGACGCCGATCTTCGAGGCAGATTTGGCGAGAACGGCCGCAAGCGCGTGCTGCAAGAATTTACTGTGGAAGTCATGGCGGAGCGAACCTTCCGGCTTTATAAGCAAGTCTTGGCAGGTGAGGTTTGAGTAGAGTCGGCGCAAGCACGGGAAGGCCGACAATCCGGCAGCTGGGAAAGCCGCGGCTTGCAGAGAGAGACCCGTCGCCGAGGCGACATTCCTGGCAAGTCGAATCTGATCCGAGGTGGCTGTGGAAAAAGTCGCATTGATAACCGGAATTACAGGTCAGGACGGTTCTTATCTGGCGGAGTTCCTGCTCGCGAAGGGGTACAAAGTCTTCGGCCTCGTTCGGCGAAGCAGTACGGTCAACTTCGAGCGCTTAGTGCACTTGCAGGACAAGATCGAATTGCTCCCGGGCGATCTCCTCGACCAGAACTCCCTGATCAGTGCATTGAAAGAATCCCGACCGCAGGAAGTCTATAATCTTGCCTCCCAATCCTTCGTTCCCACTTCCTGGAACCAACCAGTGCTCACCGGCGAGTTCACGGCCCTGGGGGTAACACGCATTCTTGAGGCCGTCCGAGTCGTGGATCCCTCGGTCCGGTTTTACCAGGCTTCATCCAGCGAAATGTTCGGGATGGTGCGGGAGTCGCCACAGACCGAAGATACTCCCTTCTACCCGCGCAGCCCCTATGGGGTCGCCAAGCTCTACGGGCACTGGATTACGGTCAATTACCGGGAAAGCTACAATCTCTACGCGGTTTCGGGAATTCTATTCAACCACGAGTCCCCGCGCCGGGGATTTGAATTCGTCACACGCAAGGTGAGCTACGGTGCGGCGCGGATCAAACTGGGACTTCAGAAAAGACTCAAGATGGGTAACCTGGACGCGGAGCGCGACTGGGGGTACGCCGGGGATTACGTCGAGGCGATGTGGATGATGCTTCAGCACGACAAGCCTCGCGACTATGTTATTGCAACGGGAGTCACACACACCGTGCGCCGCCTCCTGGAAGTTGCGTTCCAGCACCTGGGGCTGGATTACTGCGATCATGTTGAGGTTGATGCGGCTCACCTCCGGCCGGCGGAAGTTCATCATCTGCGCGGAGATTTTTCGCGCGCCCGACGGGAACTTGGCTGGCAGCCCAAGGTCAGCTTTGAGGAACTCGTCCGCATAATGGTGGACGAGGACTTGGCCAGGCTGAAAAGGGGCTTCAATTCCCCGAGTGGCTTGGAGACGGCGCGGTGAAGGCTCTGGTTACGGGGGGCGCGGGTTTCGCGGGGTCGCACCTTACCGAGTGGCTCCTGGGGCTGGGGTGGGAGGCCACCGTTTTGGCGGCGGAAGAGGAGGACTTGGGAAACATCCGCCACCTGCTCGGAGATGTGCGTCTCCTGCGCGGAGATCTACGTGACGCCGAAGGTATTGCCAACCGAGTTTGCAGCTGCACCCCCGACCGCGTCTTTCACCTAGCGGCTCTCTCTTCTCCTTCCGAGTCCATGCGCAATCCTGCGCTCACCTACGAAGTGAATTTCCTGGGAACGCTCAATTTGTTGCTGGCCTGCCGGCAGCTCAGCAGGGACCTCCGGTTCCTGTTCGTCAGCTCGTCGGAGGTGTATGGCGAAGTCGGCGCGAGCGCCCTTCCCCTGAGGGAGGAGATGCCGTTGCGCCCAGCCAATCCTTATGCGGCCAGCAAGGCAGCGGGCGAAATGCTGGCCTACCAGTTCTTTAAGTGCGAGGGCATGGCAATCGTCCGGGTGAGGCCGTTCAACCACACCGGCCCGCGCCAGGCGTCGACATTCGTCTGCTCGGATTTCGCCCGGCAAATCGCCGAGATCGAGTTGGGACTGCGGCCGCCTCGAATCACGGTGGGCAATCTCAAGGTTGAGCGCGATTTCTCGGACGTCCGCGATATCATCCGCGGCTACCACCTCCTGCTCGAGAAGGGAGTACCGGGGGAGGTATATCAGTTGGGGGCTGGCCGGGCTTTCCCCATCGAAGAGATCCTGCAGACGCTACTGCGAACGATCTCGGCCTCCGTAGAAGTCGTCGTCGACCCCGCGCGCTTGCGCCCCAGTGAGTCGCCGTCAGTGTGGGGAGACACGTCCAAGGCGGAGTCTTCTGTCGGTTGGAAACGCGAGTTCTCCCTGGGACAGGCGCTCCAAGATTTGAAACAGGATTGGGTCGAACGGCTGTCCGCTGCGCCGACGAAGTGAGAGCCCGACCTGCAGCTAAAATTTCTTTACCAATTTCGTTCTCGTGGCGCGGGTGGAAGCTGGGGCTC
>JBEKUI010000110.1:0-13592 GCA_049515175.1 Terriglobia bacterium | reverse complement strand
GCCCGACGATCCGCAGCTCGCGGCCAGCGTCAGGACGAGGAGCATCAATGATCCCAGCGCCCAGGCGGGCCGAAGGCACGCGGGACCAAGATTCCTGCTCTTCACTGCAAGCCCGGCGGCGGCAAGAGCGAGGCAAGCAAATATCAGGGGGATCGTCCGCTGCGGCCCGGCGGGAAAATTCATGGCAGCCGCTGGAGGAGTGGTGGTGATCGACACGGCGATCGTGGAGGGTGTGGCGGGCGAACCACTCGGTGTGAGGCTTGCGGGAATAATGCTGCACGCGGCTTGGGGGATGCTCGAGTTGCAGTTCAGCGAGATCGCTTGCGTGAGGCCCATCAAAGGTGTCAGCTTGAGGGAATAAGTCGCCGTCTGTCCCGCCCGGACGGTGACGCTCGGCGCATCCGTCGTCAGGGTAAAGTCCGGTCCGTAGTCCGGCGTGTGGCCGACGGGGTCGATGATCTGCGAGAACGCCTGGTAGGTGGGGACGAGTTTAGGCGAGCCCCAGGAATTTTGCGCCAGGCCCCGCAGGTGATTGACGATGCCGGCTTGGACCTGAGCCTGGGTCTGCTTGTCCGGGTAATCGCACCAGATATGAAACTTTCCGCCGCGAAGCCCCGGCGTGAGAGGGGCAAGGTTGATGCTTCCCGGCCACTGGTAGGTCAGGTCCGGAAACTGCAGGTGGGGCGCCCAGTTTTCGTAGAGGTTAATGGTATTTGCAGGATCATTCGTCAGGCCAACTCCCCCCAACACGTAATAGAGCGTCAGGTAGTTGCAATTCATAATCGTGTGCCCCTTGCTCAAGGCGTCCTGGGGCGAATTGTAGGGATACCACATCTCCATAATGATGTCGGAGTTCGGGGTGTTCACATTTCCGGTGACGCCGTAGAGATCGTTCCAGGCGCGCAACGTCTTGCCGTACTGATGGACGATGCCATCGACCCGGTTCACGAAGCCGATGTAAATGTCCGGGCCATTCGCGCTGGGCCCGTAAAGTTGCTGCGCGTAGGTTTGCAATTGCGGAAAGCTGTCGTACTCCGAGTTTCCAAGGTACTCATCGCCGCCGGTATGCCAGTAGGGCGCGGGAAACTGCGGCAGAAACTCCTTCAGCAGGTCCTCAACCAGGGTGTAGCTTGCGGGATTGCTCAAGTCCAGCTTCCCCTGCGGGGCCGGGGGCGGCAATTGCAGGGCGGGATGCGGCGCGAGCAGCGGCAGGGCGTGGGAGGGAACGTCGATCTCGGGAACGATCATCACGTGATAGCGCCCAGCCAGGTCCAGCAGCGATTGGAGATCGGCGGAGGTGTAGTGCTGCGGGGAGGTGATTTCCGGGTGACTCACGCTCTGGAGGCGGAAGCCGTAGCCGCCGTAGGCGTCCTGGTCCGACAGGTGAAGGTGAAAGTAATTCAGCTTGAGGTAGGCGAGTTCCTTGATGTGGCGCGCAAGAAAATCCACGGAATAAAACTTCCGCCCCGTATCCACCATCATGCCCCGCTCGGGATAGTCGGGCCAGTCCCGCGCCGTGCCGCCCGGAATCTGAAAACCCTGCCGGAGCATCTGCAACAGGCTGCGCGTTCCGTAAAACACTCCGGCGTCGGTCTGCGCGCTGAGAGCCACAGTATCGGTGACGGTCAGCAGGTAGCCTTCCTGCCCAATCTGCGCATCGGAGGCGCCCAGGCTCAGGTAGATGTCGCCCGCTTGCACGCTGGCCGCACCGGTAGTCACAGGAATCGTGAAGCCGGTCAAGGTGCGCAGATCTTCGGAGAAGACCTCGCCGGTCGTAGAGAGTTCTGTCTCGTTCGTCGCGTCCAGGACGATCCGGGAGCCGGCGCTGAAGGTATAAGAGCCGGAGCCGCCGGTCCATTCGCGCAGGGCGGGAATCGTCTGCGGCTGCGCCCCCTGCACGCCCGGGGCGCCAGCGCTCAGGAGTGCCGCCGCCATCCCCGCCACAACGCCAAGCTGCCTGATGCGGAAGCCGATCATCGCCGCGATAGACATTGCCTTCCTCCACGGTTCGGGTAAGCCAGCGGTTCTTTCCAGACGGGCCGAGTATACCGCCGCCGGCTGGCGAGTGCCACGTTCCAAAGGTGATTGAGCCCCGCCTCAGTGATCGTCGGGCGGGCAACGCCATGCAGGCTCTTCCGGTCGCGGCGCACGCGGCCACGCGCGGCCGCTCACCATCCCTCGTTCTTCTCAAGATTTCCCTCTGGGCTGCCGAAGATTGATAAGGAGGCTCTAAGAACGGGCCGGAGCGAGGCGACCGAGCCTGTGACCCTAAACTGGGCTGCTCCCCGGCGTCGCTGGGGAGGCAGCGTGGCCCACGAGAAGGGTTTCTCGCTGCAAATACAAGGGGCCAACCACGCGGGCATTCGAGGCCATGGCGAATATTCCACTTCCGGGCATTGCCCCAGGGCAGACAGCGGACGGCTCGCCGCCCGCTGCGTCCCAAGCCAGCACTGCCATCGACGCCGACCTGCGCGCCTGGAACCGCCACTTGCGCCTGCTCGTGGGGGTGAACTCCGTCCTGGCGGGAGCCGTCAGCCCGGAGACGGTGCACGAGGAAATCCTTCTCTGTTTGAAAGAGACTGCCGATTTTGCTTGCGCTTCGATCTACCGGCTTGATGGCGCGGCGGGAATCCTGCGCCGCGTGGCCGCGACGGGCGGCAACTGTGCGCCCGCGCCCTTGGTGGTGCCCCTGGATGCGCCGGATGCCGTTTCGGTCGCAGCCCGGACGAGAGAGCCCGTCTATATCTCAAAGACAAACGGTGATCCTGACGCTCCCTTCTCGGATTCCACGAGTCGCGCTGAGTACGCCGTGCCGCTCCTCAGCGGGGCGCGGCTTCTGGGGGTACTCGTCGTTGAATCCGGCGCGCCGGACGGCATTCGGGCCGCCACCCGGAAGCTGGTGGACCAGCTTGCCAGTCAGGTGGTGCTGGCTCTGGAGCGCACCGACCTCCACCACAGCCTTCAGGAGTCGGAAAACCGCTTCCGCTCAATCTTCGAGCAGGGGCAAGTTGGGATCGGGGTGGCGAACCGGGAAGGAAGAATCGTGGCTGCCAATTCGGCCCTGGCCCGTTTCCTCGGGTGTGAACCGGGTGATCTCCTCGGTCAAGAATTCACGGCGTTCATCCCTCCGGAGGACCGCCTCGCGGCATGGCAGGACGCAAAAGGCATCATCGACGGATCACTGCCCCCCTTTACGGCGGAGCGGCACTTTCTTCGAAAGTCCGGTGAGACGGTCTGGGGGATGGCGACTGTCTCCCCAATCCGGGACTATGCCAGCCAGCCTTCCCACATCCTGGTGATGGTGCAGGACGTGGGCGCCCGGAAACGCGCCGAGGGGGAACGAGCACGCTTGCAGGAGCAGCTCCTGCAAGCGCAGAAAATGAAGGCCGTGGGGACGCTGGCGGGGGGAATTGCCCACGACTTCAACAACCTGCTGGGAGTGATTGCCGGCTGCACGTCGCTCCTCCAGTTGCGGCTGCCGGGCCAGGATCCCCGGCAGGGCCTGGCCGCCATGGTGCAGCAGGCCGCGGAGCGCGCCGCCGGCCTGACTCGCCAATTGCTGCAGTTTTCGCGGCAGGAACCGCTGCAATTACAGCCCGTCGATATCGGCGAAGTCCTGCGCGCCGTGGTGGAGATCGTCTCACAGACTTTCGACCGTCGCATCCGGGTGGAGGCCGACCTTCCCCCGCATCTACCGCTCATCGAGAGCGATGCCGGCCAGCTTGAAACGGCGCTGCTGAACCTCTGCATCAATGCGCGCGACGCCATGTCGGAAGGGGGAACGCTGTCCCTCAAGGCCACCGTAGTGAATCTGACTCCCATGGAGTTCCCTCCCGGCACGGAAGGAGCGCCCGGGCAATACGTGCGGATTGTCGTCCGGGACACCGGCGTGGGAATGGAACCGCAGGTCATCGAGCGCATCTTCGAGCCTTTCTTCACCACCAAGACGTCCGGCCAGGGGACCGGGCTGGGATTGGCGATGGTTTACGGGACGGTGATGAATCACCAGGGCTTCATTGCCGTGCGCAGTCAGGTCGGGCAGGGGTCCGAGTTTACTCTCCACCTGCCGGTCACGACGCAGCCGGTGGAAATCCCCCGGCCGCAAACCCTGCCTATCGAGCCGGGCAGCGGCACCGTTCTGGTGGTGGATGATGAACCGCTGATGCAGGCTTTCACCTGTGATGCAGTGCGGCAGCTCGGCTACGAGGCGCTTGCCGCCGCCAATGGAAGCGAGGCGTGCGAGATCTTCGCGCGCGCGAGCGCAAAGATCGACGCCGTGCTCCTCGACATGGTGATGCCGGGGCCCAGTTGGACGGCCACGCTGCAGTCGCTCCTGGCCATCAACCCGCGGGTCCGCATCATCATGATCTCCGGATACAACGCGGCCCGGGAGGCACGGCGCGCGCGGGAGCAAGGCGCCATGGCTTTCCTGGGCAAGCCTTACACCGTCGAAGGCCTGGCGCGGGTTTTGAAGGAAGCCACGCAGTAGAATTTTCCCTCGCTCGCGGGGGGCGGGACCGGCTCCCATTTCGGGAGCTTGCCTTCAGACTTTATCCGTGGGACTTCATCCGCCCCCGAAACTTCGTACCCTCCTGTTGACGTTTGTGCGAAACTGTACTTCGATATTGCAGGGCGAAAAGGCCGCGCCCCTCGACGCGGTTCCTTGGCCGGAAAACAGGAGGCAAAATCATGAGAATCCTTGTTGCCCATACCGACGCCCTCACGCGTGGAATGCTGGAGTCGGTGCTCGCGCGCTGGGGGCACGAAGTCGTCCTGGCGGAGAATGGAACCGCGGCGCTCGAGAAACTCAAAGCGCAGGGCGGGCCCAGCCTGGCGATTCTGGACCGGAACTTGTCCGGCCTGGATGGGCTGGAGGTTTGCCGGGAAATCCGCCAGAGCGTGGCGGCGACTTACATCTATCTTCTCCTGGTGATTGCCAAGGGAGAGGAACAGGCGATCGTCGAGGGCTTGCAGGGCGGCGCCGATGACTTCCTCTCGACCCCGGTAAGTACCGATGAGCTGATGGTCCGCTTGCGAATCGCCCGGCGAATCCTGGAATTGCAGGAGGAGTTGCACCGCGCCCATGAGGCGATCAATTACCAGACCACCCACGACTCGCTCACCGGCCTGGCCAACCGCGCCGGGGTGATCGATACCCTCCGCCGGGAACTGGCGCGGGTGCGGCGCGAAGGAAGCCACATGGCCCTGATTCTCGCCGAAGTGGACGACCTGAGGACCCTCAACGAGAAGTACGGGCACGCGGCAGGCGATGCGACGCTGCGCGAGGCGGCGCGGCGCATCCGGTCGGTGTTGCGCCCCTACGATGCGGTGGGACGCTACGGCGGAGAGGAATTTCTGGTCGTCGCGCCCGGTTGCGACGGCAAAGCGGCCCTCACCCAGGCCGCCCGTCTGCGGGCGGCGGTGGCGCAGGGCGGGATGGACCTCTCGGAGTGGGGGAAGTTTGCTTCCCCCGCCGATGGACGGCTGCGCGTGACCCTCAGCCTGGGCGTGGCCAGCGGAGACAAGATCGCCGCTGAGCAGACCTTCCTGCGGGCGGCGGAAGTCGCCCTCAACCGCGCCAAGAAGGCGGGAAGGGACCGCGTCGAGACGGCGCAGGAAGCAGATTTCAGTTGAACGCCGTTCACTCCACTGCGATGTGGGTCTCCGTGCGTTCCACTCCCTCGAGTTTCTGAATCTTGTCGATGACGAGTTGGTTCAGCTTTCTCTCGTCCGAAGTCTCGGCGTATACAAAGACGTCGGGCAGACCCCAGCACGCGTCGGCGTGCCGCACGCCTTCCATCTGGCTCACCGCACTGACCACCTCGCGCACTCTGCCGGGACGAATGTTGATGAGGACGTAGGCTCGCATCTCCCCTCCTTCCCACCCCCGGGCGGAGCGAAGGCCTGTCCCTCACCGGAGGAAGCGGCCCTCCCCGGGAGTTGGCTCGCGCCGGCGCAGAGTGCGCCGGTTCGTGGCATTATTCTAGCACTTGGCCGCGCGGGAGTCGCGGCGCAGCGGAATGCGCGCGCCGCTTATCCGGGGGATAAACGGAATTTATTGGTTTAAGCGGGCGTGGCACAGCTACACTGCTTTCTATTCCAGTTGCATCATCGGCAATCAAACACACGGAGGAATTAACCATGCGAACGCTCCTGGTTCGGGCGCTCCTGGGGTTCGTATTGATGATGGGAGGGGGGGCCGCGTACGGCCACGCGCAGACGGCCAATGCCACCCCCGCGACCCGCGGGGCGGTGACGGCGTCGCCGGCCGTGCAAGATCAGATGGCGCAATTGCAGCAGCAGGTCTCCGACGCCAAGAGCGCGGGCGACAACGCCTGGATGCTGGTCAGCTCAGCGCTGGTATTGATGATGACCGGGCCGGGTCTGGCGCTCTTTTACGGCGGGCTGGTGCGGAAGAAGAATGTGCTGGCCACCATGATGCAGAGTTTCACCATGATGGCGCTGATCACGGTGCTTTGGGCGCTGGTCGGTTACAGCCTGGCCTTCGGCCCGGGGACGAGCTTCATCGGAGGTTTCCACTTCCTCGGCCTGCAAGGCGTGGGAGCGGCGCCCGACCCCGACTACGCCGCCACGATTCCCGCCCAGACCTTCATGGTCTTCCAGCTCATGTTCGCGATCATCACGCCCGGGCTGATTACCGGGGCGTTTGCCGAGCGCATGAAGTTCAGCGCCATGGTGGCGTTCATGGTGCTCTGGTCGATCCTCGTCTACAGCCCCATGGCGCACATGGTGTGGGGCAAGGGAGGATTGCTCAACGCGGCGCTGGGCGGCCCTCTTCCCACGCTGGACTTCGCCGGCGGAACGGTGGTGCACATCACCTCCGGAGTCTCGGCGCTGGTCTGCGCTCTCTATCTGGGCCGGCGGCTGGGATACCCGAAGGAGCCAATGCCGCCGCACAGTGTGGTGCTGAGCGTTATCGGCGCCTGCCTGCTCTGGGTGGGCTGGTTCGGGTTTAATGCCGGCAGCGCGCTGGCGGCGGGGAGCCTGGCGACGAGCGCCTTCGTAGCCACGCATTTCGGCGCGGCGGCGGCAGCGCTGGGCTGGACGGGCGCGGAGTGGCTGCGCAGCGGCAAGCCGAGCGTCCTTGGGGCGATCTCCGGAGCGGTCGCCGGCCTGGTGGCCATCACCCCGGCCTCCGGTTTCGTGAGTCCGATGCCCGCGCTGATGATCGGGCTGGTCGCCGGGATCGTCTGTTACCTCATGGTGGCCAAGATCAAAGGAATGTTCGGCTACGACGATTCGCTCGACGCTTTCGGCGTGCACGGAGCAGGGGGCACGATTGGCGCCTTGCTGACCGGCGTCTTCGCCTCCAGCGCCATCAATCCCATCTTCAAGGACGCTCAGGGCCACGCCCTGGCTTCCGGACTGCTGGAGGGCAACTCGCGCCAGGTGCTGAACCAGCTCGCGGGTGTGGCGATCGCCTGGGTGCTGGCCATCGTGGGTACCCTGGTCATCCTGAAGGTGGTCGATGCGCTCATCGGGCTGCGAGTCCCCGACGAGCACGAGGTGCAAGGTCTGGACCTCTCGCAGCACGGAGAGGAAGGCTATAATCTGGAAGCTTGAGCCGGGCGGGCTGCGGAGCGATGGTCCGCCACCCGCCCAGCGGGCGAACACTCGGGCGTTCACTAAATCCCTTCTGAGGTCAAGACGCGATGACGAAAATCGAAGCAGTGATTCAGCCCTCGAAGCTGGAGGTAGTCAAAGAAGCGCTGCGCGAAGTGGGCGTGGACGGCATGACGGTGATCGAAGTGCGCGGGCACGGACGCCAGAAGGGCCACACCGAAGTCTACCGGGGCGCCGAATACACCGTGGATCTTCTGCCCAAGGTGAAGGTGGAGATGGTCTTGCCCGACAGCCGGGTGGAGGCCGCCGTGCAGACGATTCTCAAGGCCGCCAAAACCGGCAAAATCGGCGATGGCAAAATCTTTCTGAGCCGGATCGACGAAGCGATCCGCATCCGCAACGAAGAGCGCGGCGACGCGGCCCTGTAAACGCCGGCGTGAATCCCCCCGGAGTACTTCGAAGCGCCGCGCTGTGAGCGGCGGGCCCATTGGCAACAAAAGCCGCCGGTCATGGACCAGCGGAACAGTGACCGGCGCTACCACACCGGCGGCAGTGAAAGAGTTCTTTTCCCTTGATCCCACTGATCGCGGAGTTTTACGCGAGCGAGTCGGCGCGCCTCCGGGCGCAGTTTGAGAGTTCCGGAGACGGCTGCGCGGCGCTGCGCGAGCGCACCGCGCTCGTGGACGCGGTCGTGACGCGGCTCTACGGCGAGCTCTTTTCGCCGGACCTCGAGGACTTCTGCCTGGTGGCGCTGGGCGGCTACGGCCGCGGCGAGCTCTTTCCCCACTCTGACATCGATCTCATGTTCCTCTCCGCCAGCGGCCGGGCGGAGAGTGCGCTGCGCGAGGCCATCGCCACCCTATCGCGCACGCTTTGGGACCTGCGCTTGCGCGTCGGGCACAGCACGCGCACCCTTTCCGAATGCAGCCAACTGCACCGGCAAAACCTCGAGTTCAACATTGCCCTCCTCGATGGCCGCTACCTAGCGGGCGATCGCCAGCTCTTCGAACGCCTGCACGGCGAGGCCGTGCCCCACTTCGTCGCCCGTGACCGCGACGATCTGGTACGCAACCTCTCGGATCTCATCGAGCAGCGCCACGCCAAACACGGCAAGACCGTCTATCACCTGGAGCCCAACATCAAGGATGCGCCCGGCGGGCTGCGCGATTTCCACGTCGCCCGCTGGCTGACGCTGATTGCGGAAATCGAATCCCGCGGCCGCGCCGTGGAAGCGGAGGAGGCCTGGCCGTCTTCCGTGCGCGCGGCGCGAGAGCGGGCCTTCGATTTCCTCGCCGCCCTCCGCTGCTTCCTCCATTACCGTTCCGAGCGCGACGACAACCAGCTCTCCTACGAGGCCCAGGACGAGGCGGCGCGCCGCGGCATCGGCAATTACGGCCAGGCGGTGAGGGCGGCGGATTGGATGTGCACCTACTTCCGCCACGCGCGTGGAGTCGCCCTGCTGACCGAGCGCCTCGTAGAGGATATCGTTCCCGCACACTCCTCCTTGTACGGCTTGTTCAAGGACTGGCGCTCGCGCCTCTCCAACGCGGATTTCTCGGTGGTGCGTGGCCGCATCTATCCTCGTTCCTCCGCGGCGAGCGCCGAGCCCCGCCTCCTGCTCGATCTTTTCGAGATGATCGCCCGTCACGGGCTCGACCTGAGCCGCGAAGGGGAGCGCTGGGTGGAGGAATTGGTCGCCCGCGCCAAGACCGCGGCGCTCGCCGACCCCTGGCCGGCTTTGCGGCATCTCCTGACCCTGCCGCACGCCATCGAGTCCCTGCGCACCATGCGCCGGCTCAACGTCCTGAACGTCCTCCTACCGGAACTGCGCGTCATCGACTGCCTGGTGATTCGCGACTACTTCCACCGCTACACCGTCGATGAGCACACGCTGATGACCCTCCAGCACTTGCAGGAATTGCGCGCCGCTTCCAAGGGCGACTCGCCGGGCGGAGCGAACGAAATCTGGGCGCGCAAGCTGGGCGAAGTCCTTTCGGAGCTGGAACGGCCCGACCTGCTCTTCTTTTCCCTTCTCCTCCACGACGTGGGAAAAGGCTTGCCGGAACCCGACCACGTGGTGGGGAGCCTGGCGGAGGCGGAACTGGCCTTCAAACGCCTGAAGCTCGATGAAGAAGAGCGCGAGGCCGTCCGCTTCCTGATTGGCAGCCATCTGGAAATGTCCGCCACCCTGCAGCGTCGCGATATCTTTGACCCCGAAACCGTCAAGGCCTTCGCCGAAAAGGTGGGCACGACGGAGCGCCTGAAGATGCTGACGCTCTTTACCTACGCCGACGTGAAGGCGGTCAGCCCGGAAGCGCTCACCCCTTGGAAGGCGGAGATGATGTGGCGGCTTTACGTGGGGGCTTCCAACTACCTGCTGCGCAGCCTCGATGACGAGCGTGTACGGGCCGGGGAGGCCAGGACCGAGAAGGCCAGCCGCGTCCTCAAACTGCTGGGCGCGACCGCCCGTCGCGAGGATTTGAACGAGTTTCTGGAGGGCTTCCCCAGGCGCTATCTCGAATCACGCTCGGCGGAAGATATTGTCCTCCACTACGCCATGACGCAGCAGTTGGGCGCCCAGCCCGTGCAGGTCGATCTGCGCCCACGCGGCCGCACTCTGGAGTTGACCGTGCTCACCGCCGACCGGCCGTTCCTTTTTGCTACGATCACCGGGACGCTCGCGGCCTGGGGCATGAATATTCTGAAGGCCGACGCCTTCGCCAATCGCGCCGGCACGGTCCTCGACACCTTCCGCTTCGAGGACTTGCACCGGACGCTGGAACTCAATCTCCCCGAAGTCGAGCGTTTCAAAACCAGTGTCGTGGAAGTGCTTGCAGGGAAACGCAGCTTGCAGACTCTGCTCAAAGGCCGAGTAAGCAATCAGGACGTTCCCCGCCCCAAAGTCCGGATTTCCACGCAAGTGCGCTTCGACAACGAGTCTTCTTCGCACAGCACTCTGCTCGAGCTCCTCACCCAGGACCGTCCCGGCCTGCTGCACGACGTGAGCACGGCGCTGGCGGAGGTGGGCTGCAACATCGAAGTCGCCCTCATCGACACCGAGGGCCAGAAGGTCATCGATGTCTTCTACCTGACCCACCAGGCCGCCAAGCTGGACACCGCCAAGCAGGATCAGGTCCGCGAGGCCATGCTGGCTCGGTTGGAAAGGCGGCTGGTGGTCACAGCGGAGGGGGGTAATTAACTCGCGGTCGCGCCGCCTTCCGGTTTGATTTCGAAGAAGTGGCGGGGGTGCTGCTTTGCGGCCTGCTCCAGACCCCAGAGCTGGGCCCGCGAGCCCTCGGCTTCAAGCTGCTGAAAAGATACGGTGTTAGTGCTTCGACAACGAGGGCAGGGGATGAGCGGTCGACCCCTTTGCAGGGTGGGAGGCCCCTCGTAATAGAAGATTGAGCGCAAGGCGTCATGTGACGTCTGCTGCATACAGACGTAGCAAACGAACCAAAATTTTTCTGTTCAATCTCTGAAAAACCTTCAGTATTCCCATTCGCTTCCCCCTGTTCGACTCTCTTTATTATGGCCCATTGCCATCTTTTGGCAAGCCTCGCCCGGACATCCCAAATGAAAAAGAGGGAACTTCCGTCCTCCGTCTTGCGTTTGAATGGGCAGAAGGGAAGGAGAACCATGATGTTGATCAAGCGGTTGCTGGTTTCATTAGGAGTAGTTCTATCCCTCGCCAGTTGGGCGCTGGCTTCGGACACTCGCTGGCTGCACGTCAGGGTAGAAGACGGCGGGCAGGATGGTGAGATTGTGCGCGTCAACCTGCCGTTGTCGCTGGCGGAGAAGGTCTTGCCGGCGATACACACCAAGGAATTTCACGAAGGGAAAGTAAAGGTCAGCGAGGCGAAGTTCAAGGATGTCGACATTCGCGCCATTCTCGAGGCGCTGCGCACCGCGCCGGAAAACGACTTCGTCTCGGTTCAGGGCTCGCGCGAGGACGTCCGCGTGGCCAAGTCGGGCGGCAATTTGCTGGTCAAGGTTCGCGAAGCCAAGGACAAGGAGAAGGGCAAAACCGATACCGTGGAGGTCTCGATTCCCTTTGCGGTCGTCGATGCGCTGCTCTCCGGCAGCAAAGACGAATTGGACGTGCTGGCAGCGGTTCGGGCGCTGGGCGCGATTGGCGACACGGTGCTGGTCACCGTGAACGACAAGGACAGCAAAGTTCGCATCTGGGTAGACGCGCGGAACAACACGGATTGAGGAGGTGCCCCATGCCCGTTGGAGCAGGTACAGTCGCGGGCGGCGCAGGGACGTTGTTCCTGGCTGCCGCCATTGCAGGTGGCGCATTCATCTATGACATGGGCGCCGTTTCGATCCATGTGCAGGAGAAGAAATCCGGCGGTGAGAATATTCGCCTGATTCTTCCCGCCGCGGCGGGGCCGGTCGCCTTGTGGATGGTTCCGAAGGAAAAGTTGCGGGAAGGGGCGAAGGAGGCCCGGCCTTACTTGCCCGCCATCGAAGCCGCCGCGCAGGAACTTTCGCGCTGCCCGGACTTCACCCTCGTCGAGGTGACGAATCCGCACGAGAAGGTCCACATCGCCAAACGCGGCGGTCACCTGGTGATTGACGTGGACGACGAGAATGAGACGGTCCACGTCTCCGTCCCGCTGGAAGCGGCGCGCCTGATCGCGGCGCAGCTCGCCGATATCCCGGCCGAAGAAGCCGGCAAAGAGAGTCCTCCCAACTCTGCTGCCTTGTGATTGGCTGGCCAACCGGAGGGGCGTCAGGGGACCCGACGTGTTCCGAAGGTCCTCTGCCGCCCCTCCTTCTTTTTTAACAGCGCTGCTCGAAGGTCAGCCCACCCTCTCCCGCAGGGAGAGGGTTGGGTTGAACTTCTCTCGTCACTCGTCACTTGTCACTTGCTCTTCGTCTCTCGTCACTCGTCACTTGTCACTTGTCACCCGTCACTGTTCTATTCGTACCGCAGCGCCACCAGGGGATCCACCTTCGTCGCTCGGCGGGCGGGGACATAGCAAGCAAAGCAAGCAACGCCTGCCAGAACCAGAGCCACGACAATGAACGTGGTCGCGTCAGTGGGTCGAACCGCATAGAGGTATGCCGCCAGGAGCCGTGTCAAAGCAAGTGCACTGGCAACGCCGGTCGTAATCCCGATCAGCAGCCACTGGGCGTTTTGGCCGACGACCAACCACACAATCTGTCGCCCTCTGGCGCCGAGGGCCATGCGGATGCCGATTTCATGCGTCCGCTGCCGCGTGCCATAGGAAACCACGCCGTAGATCCCAACCGCAGCCAATACGATGGCGATCGAGGCGAAAGCTCCGATCAATTGCAGCACAAACCGTCTCCCCGCGGCTTCTGTGGAAACCAGTTCATCCATGGTCTTAATATCTGTGACCGGCTGGTCGGGGTCGACTCGCCAGATCTCTTTCTTGACTATAGGAATTAGAGAAAAGGGTTCGGAGGCAGTCCGCAGAACCAGGGCCATCTCGTTCGACGGCCACTGAGTGTACGGTACGAACAGTTCAGGGTCGGGCGGCGCGTCCAGCCCGAGTTGCCGGACGTCACCCACGATTCCAACAATCTCGAGCTCATGCGGTCTGAAATCGACACTGGACCCTTTCGGGGTCGACACCACAACGGCGCGGTAAGCTATTATGGTCTTACCAATCGGATTTTCATCCGGCCAGTACTTCTGGGCCATGCTGCGGTTGACCACACCGACCAGGGCCGAGCGTGCGGATTCGCCAGTCAAAAGCTCCCTCCCGCTCAACAGCGGTATTCCCATGGTGCGGAAGTAATCGGGGCTCACGGCATGATAGCCTGCCGAGCCGCGTCTCGGGTGGGGTCCCGGAATCTCGAAGCCGTTCCGAGTCTCGGACCGCGTCAACGGTAATTCCACGATCGCGCCCACTGAAAGCACGGACGGCAGAGATTCGAGCCGTTGCAGCACCTGTCCATAGAATGCCGCCTGGTTCTCCGGAGAAGAGTACTTCTCACCCGCCAGATTAACGTCCATGGTCAGTAACCGTTCCGTT
>JBEKUI010000109.1:0-13633 GCA_049515175.1 Terriglobia bacterium | reverse complement strand
GTTCTGAGCGATGCGGCGCGCCTTTTTTCAGGCGCGGCGGAAAACCTCCCGGCGCTCATCTCGAAGCAGAGCGAGGAGCTGAAAGCGGCAATGAAGGCGCGAGAAAAGCTCATCAAGCGGATCGCCGAATATTCCGCCGTTGAACTCCACGCGGCAGCGCCGGAAGTGAAGAGCCGCAAGGTGGTGCGGCGCATCTTCGCCCCTGAGGACGCCGAGGAGGCCAAAGCGATTGCCCACGCCCTGGCGCGCCAGCCCACGACGGTGGCGTTGATGGGCGTGCAAGGAAAACCTGCCATGCTGATCTGCGCGCAGACCGCCGGCGGCGCTTCGGACATGGGAAGCATCCTTAAGCAGACGGTGGCCAAGGTGGGAGGTAAAGGCGGCGGGGCGCGCGACTTCGCGCAGGGCGGAGGAGTCGATGAGACGCGCCTGGAAGAGGCGCTGACGCTGGCCGAGTCGCTCCTGTAGCGGCGAGACGCAGGGATGGGAATCGCCAACATTCCGGCCAAAGGCATTCTGGGCGGGATCATCGCCCTCGGCATCATGGTGACCATCCTGGTTGCCGTGCCGGCGGCGCGCTGGTTCTTGCTCTTCAGCGCCGTGGCGGGAGTGCTGGTCGCCGGCGCCCTGCACTTCATCAATCGCCGGAAAGATTGAGTCGCTGGTACGCCTAGGGCGAGGGCCGCGAATTGTCGCTCCCGGCGAGTCGTGTTATATTAAGAACATCTGCTTCATGGGCGCGTAGCTCAGCTGGGAGAGCGCGGCGTTCGCAACGCTGAGGCCGAGGGTTCGAATCCCTTCGCGTCCACCAATGATCTGTCCTCGCTTGTCTCCCCGGACCCGGTATAATGAGCCATGCAGTGCCCCAAATGCCACCACGAGAATTCTGACCGCGTTGTGTTCTGCGCGCGCTGCCACGCGCCGCTGCGTTATATCTGTCCTGCCTGCAAACACTCCCAAGACCACGGCGGAACCTGCGACGCTTGCGGCGTGGATTTCGCGAAGTACGCCGCCATGCTCGTCTTCAAGGCGGAGAGCGACGCCCGGCTCGCCCACGAGCAGTCGCGCAGCAAGTCGGGGGCCTTCAAACAGATCCTGCTGCTTCCCATCACAGGGGGATTTTCTCTGATCAAATATCTGCTGGGCCGGATGAAGGGGGAGTAACCGAAAGCCCCAGCGCGCTGCGCGCTCGAGCGTGGAGGGGAAGGCTACTTCACGGACTTGCTGGCCATGTATTTCTTGGCTTTGGAGAGGAGTTCGCGCGCCTGCGGCAGGCTTTCCATCGCCTTCTGGACCAGGTAGTCGTTGGTCACGCTGATTTGTGCCGCCTCGTTTTCCCCGTAGATGACGGTCACGAGCTGGAGCTGAATCCGCTGCTTGATGAAGTCGAGGTTGTCCTGAAAGTCCTTGTCGGCAATCTGAATGCTCTCTTTGCCGAGGAACTGCTTGAACTCGTCGAGGACTTCGTCGTTCACCTGAAAATCGCGCGGGATGGTCTTGTGGAGCGCCAGGTAGGACTTGCCAAAGTTGAAGAAGGCACCGCGCCGCGCGAGGGTTTCCTGAGTCGGAGTGAGCTTCGGTTCCGAAACTTTGACGTCGGGGTCGATCCCGCCGCCCCCATAAACCTCGCGCCCGCCGTCCGTCAGCCGGACCTCGGTGTGGGGAGTGGGGTTCGACTGGGGATGATAGTAGTAGTCGTAGAGCGAGACGTCGGTGTAGTCGCGCTGAATCAAGCGGCCGCTGGGAGTGTAGTAGTGCGCGGTGGTGAGGGCCAGGCCGGACTTCTCGCTGAGGGGATAAACGGTTTGCACCAGGCCCTTGCCGAAGCTCGGCTCGCCGATGACCAGCGCCCGGTCATGATCCTGGAGCGCGCCGGTGACAATCTCCGCCGCGCTGGCGGTCATGCGGTTGATGAGGACCACGATGGGGTAGTCGTTCCCGCTGGCGCCGCGCGTGGCGTAGTAGCGTTTCTCGCGTGAGTGCCGTCCGTTGTGGAAGACGATGAGCTGGTTCTTCTCCACAAAGTGATCGGAAACCTCCACGGCCTCCTGGAGCAACCCGCCGGGGTTGCCGCGGAAGTCCAGCACAAGGCCCTGCAGGGCCGGCTCATTCAGTTTCTTGAGTGCTTCGTTCAGCTCATCGTTGGTATTCTCATTGAAGGTGCCGATGTGGACGTAGCCGATGCCGGGCTTGAGCATGAAGGAGGCGTCAAGGCTGTGTTTCGGGATCTCGTCCCGCGTGATCCTGAATTCCAGCGGCTCTTCCGTGCCCTCGCGCGCTATCGTGACGATCACGACGGTCCCCTTGGGGCCCTTGAGCATCTCGGCGACCTGGGTGGTGTTCAGGTCCTCCGTCGGCTTGCCGTCCACTTTCACGATGACGTCTCCGGGACGCAATCCGGCGCGAAACGCCGGAGAGCCGGGCGTGGGGAGCTGGACAATGGTGACCAGCTTGCCCAGCTTGCCCGGGCGGGCGGTGATCACCATTCCCACGCCGTAGTACTTGCCTTCCTGGTCTTCGCGCAGGCGGGCGAAGGCACGCGGATCAAAGAAATTGGAGTGGGGATCGAGCGTGCGGAGCATTCCGGGAATCGCTCCCAGATTGGTTTCCTGCGTGCCAAAGATGGCGCGGTCGGCATCGACCGGGTCGGCGTAGTTTTGCTCGACGATGTCGTAAACCTTGGTAAAGGAGCCGAGGCTGCCCTGAACGTCGGAGTCCTCTGCCGCGTTCGTGGTGGCCTCCACGCGGCGGCCATAGACTCCGCCCAGCAACGCGCCGAGCAAGACCGTGGAAAAGACGAATCCCGCCACCCGTCGAGACTGCTTCATATCGCCTGAGCTCCTCACCCTAAGAGCCAGTATAGCATACCGTTCGTTGGATGCCTTGAGCGAAAAAGGGTTGGTTCGGCCCGCCGGCGGGGGCGTGGGCGCAAGGTCATTTTCCGGTGGCGCCGTTCTATGGATCTGTAGCGGAGAGTTTACCTCGTCCGTCGGCTGACGGACGGCATAAAGCCGCCTCTACATCAAACTGGCTCACCACCGGGCGGCGATACGCCTTGACAACCTTGCGCAGCGTCACCTATCATCCATTCGTAGAGAGGTTGCATTGTTCAGCGGGGATCTCGTCTCGATCGGGTTCGTGCTTTTCCTTGCGTTCCTGCTCTTTGGGCCGAAGAAGCTGCCCGATATCGCGCGCACCTTGGGGAAGGGAATGGCAGAGTTGCGGCGCGCCTCCAATGAGCTGAGGAACTCGTTTGAGGAAGAACTAAGGAACATGGAGCGCCCCACCGAGGGACCGTCGGATTCCGCTCCGCATTATGGCCACAATCATACAGAACCCACCCACGAAGAACCCGAACAACGATCCTGAGCAAGAGCCACTTGAGGGCAGGCAAATGTCGTTCTTCGAGCATCTCGAAGAACTGCGGCAGCGCCTGCTGCGTGCCATCCTGGGTCTTCTGATCGCCACCGGGATCTGCTTTTACTTTTCCGACGACATCTACGGCTGGCTGGCCAAGCCGCTCACCGACACGCTGCGCAGCCTCAACCTGCCTGACAAGCTCGTTTATACGAACCCCATCGATCCTTTTAACCTTTACATCAAGCTCTCGCTAGTCGCCGGCATTTTTCTCGCCTCGCCCTATATCCTCTATCAGCTCTGGCTATTCATTTCGCCCGGCCTCTATCGCCACGAGAAGCGTTATGTATGGCCCTTCGTGAGCCTGACGAGCGCCCTGTTTATTTCGGGCGGCCTATTCGCCTATAAGCTCGCTTTCCCGCCGGCCCTGAGGTTCCTGGTGCAATTCGGCCATCGCTTCCAGCCCTTTATCACCATCGACCAATACTTGAAGCTGGTCACGACGATTATTCTGGGCGTAGGGCTGGTCTTTGAGATGCCGGTCATCATCCTGCTGCTCTCCATATTCGGCATTGTGACTCCCAAGTTTCTGCTTAAGAACATCCGCTACGCGGTCCTCGTCACCGCTGTCCTGGCGGCGGCCATTGCCCCCACTCCCGACCTCGCCACCGTCTTTATCCTCTGGATTCCGATGGTCGGCCTTTACTTTTTCAGCATCGGATTGTCCTGGATTGTGTACCTCAAAAAGAAACGGTCCCGCCGCCAGGAGGCCTGATCCTGTGAGCCTCCGGGGAGCAGGGCGGATGGGCGGAGCCAGATTCCTGCTGCTTCTCCTCGCCGGTTTGACCACTGCGCGCGGCCCGGCCAATTCCTCCGACCGGATCACGTTTCAGGGGGGACGCGCCTTCGAGGATCTGAAAAGCATTGTGGCGTTCGGCCCGCGCCCTCCCGGTTCGACGGCTTTGGCAAAGACGCGGCAGGAGATCGTGCGCCGCATGAAGCAGGCGGGCGTTACGGCCGATGAAGACAGCTTCGTCGCCAGCACGCCTGGCGGGCGGGTGCCCATGGCCAACCTCATCGCAAAGATTCCAGGCGAGCGGCCTCAGGTGGTGATCGTTGCGGGGCATTACGACAGCAAGCGTTTCGACGATTTCCCCTTTGTGGGCGCGAACGACGGCGGGTCGAGTGCGGCCTTCCTCATCGAGATGGCCCGCGTCCTGACGCGGCGGAAGAACAAGCTCACTTACTGGCTGGTCTTTTTCGACGGGGAAGAGGCCTTCGTAAACTTCACCGCCACCGATGGCCTTTACGGCAGCCGCCACTTGGCAGAGAAACTCACCGCCAGCGGGGAATTGAGCCGCATCCAGGCGATGATCCTCGTCGATATGGTTGCGGACGCGAAGCTCAGCATCCACCGTGATTACAATTCCACCGCCTGGCTGACGGACAAGGTCTTTGCGGCGGCGCGACGCTTGGGCTATCAAAAGTATTTTCCCGACGAACTCCGCGCCTACGAGGACGACCACATTCCCTTCGTCAACGCCGGCGTCGCGGCGGTGGATCTGCTCGACCTCGATTACGGCCCCGGGAACAGCTACTGGCACAGCGCGCAAGATACGATCGATAAGTGCAGCCCGACGAGCCTGACGATCGTGGGCCGGGTCGTCGTCGCGACGCTGGAAGACCTGGAAGCGGCGGCGAAGTAGCAAGCGCCGGCGCGCCCCACAAACCTTTCGTCCGTAAAGCGGCGGGCCCTCGCCCCGCCCAAGCATCACGGACGCCGAGAACCAATGGCCGACTTCCCCGCGCTCGCTGTGTTCACTCTCGTCGTGCTCGTTCTGCTCGCCTTTGACCTGGGAGTATTTCAGCGCCGCCCCCACGCCATTTCCTTCCGCGAAGCGGCCAGTTGGTACGCCTTCTGGGTGGCACTCTCCATCGCTTTCAACGTGGGCGTCTATTTCTGGCGCGGCCCGCAACCGGCCCTGGAATTCCTGACAGGCTACGTGCTGGAAGTATCGCTTTCCATGGACAACGTATTTGTTTTCGCGGTGATTTTCAGCCTCATGGGAGTTCGGGCGGAGTTCCAGCACCGCGTCCTCTTCTGGGGGATCGTTGGCGCCCTCGTCATGCGCGGGGCGTTCATTTTTGCGGGTGTGGCGCTGGTGGCGAAGTTTCAGTGGATACTTTATCTCTTCGGCGTGTTCCTGGTGCTGACGGGCGCCAAGCTGCTGCGCGAGACACCCTCGGAGTTCCATCCCGAGCGGAATCCCGTGCTGCGGGCGGCCCGGCGGCTGTTTCCGGTGACTTCCGACTACGAAGGCGCGGCCTTCTTCGTGATCCAGAACGGGCGGCGGATGGCCACCCCGCTGCTGCTCGTGCTCCTTCTCGTGGAAAGCACGGACGTGCTGTTTGCCACCGACTCCATCCCCGCCATCTTCGCGGTCACACTCGATCCGTTTGTGATCTTCACTTCCAACGTCTTCGCGATCCTCGGCCTGCGTTCGCTTTACTTCATCCTCTCCAGCGGCATCCGGAGGTTCCGGTACCTGCGGCCCGGCCTCGCTCTGGTCCTGATGTTTGTCGGCGTCAAGATGCTGATCGCACACCTCTACAAAATTCCAATGGTCCTCTCACTGGGAATCATCTGCTGCATTCTTTTGAGTGCCATCGCGGCATCCCTGCGCGCGGAACGCGAAGGCGCTTAAGAGCGCATTGAATTTTCTTGTGAAAAGAGATCAGCATCTTTTGGTACGCGGCCGGAGCGCCTCGGGGAGTTCCTGAGAGAACGTGACCGGCGAGGTCTTGGAAATATAGGAGTGCTTGGGCGGCGACTCTTCGTCCTTGAGAGGGAAGTCGGTCCGGTAATGGGCGCCGCGGCTTTCCTCGCGCGCCAGGGCGGAGCGCGTGATCGACTCGGCGACGGCGTGCATGTTCGCCGCTTCGTGGCAGGAGCGGGAATGGTCGCCGGCCGGCGGCAAGGTCAGAGCCTGAAGACGCTTCAGAGCGTCGGAGAGGTCCTTGCCGCGGCGAAGCACTCCCACCTTGTCCCACAGAACCGCGCGCAGGTCAGAAAGCAGTTTCTCGATCTGAGCCGGATTGACCGTCGCCGCCTGCGAGGCGACGGAAGTCGCGGCCGGCGGAGCAGGAGCGTCCGATTCCGCGGGCAAAGCGGTGCTGGTGCGCCGGTCGATCATGGCGCGGGCAGCGTGGGCGCCGAACACCAGACCTTCGAGCAGAGAATTGCTCGCCAGGCGGTTCGCGCCGTGAACGCCCGTGCAGGCAACCTCGCCCGCGGCGTAGAGTCCCGGCAGGCTGGTGGCGCCGTCGAGGCCGGTCGCGACCCCGCCCATGGCATAGTGCGCGGCAGGGCGCACCGGCATCAGATCGGTCGAGATGTCGAGGTTGTATTCCAGGCAGGTCGTGTAGATTCTGGGGAAGCGCTTCTTCACGTGCTCGGCGTCGAGGCTGGTGAGATCGAGATAGACGAACTCGCTGCGCGTGCGGTGCATCTCCATGACGATGGCGCGGGAGACGATGTCGCGCGGCGCCAGCTCGGCGGCCTCGTGGTGGCGGGGCATGAAGCGCTCCAGATCGATGTTGCGCAGTTGCGCTCCCTCGCCGCGCAACGCTTCGGAGAGAAGAAAGCGCGGAGCGTTCTTCACGTAGAGCGCCGTGGGATGGAACTGCACGAACTCCATGTCGCTGAGCAGCGCTCCGGCGCGCCAGGCGATGGCAACTCCATCGCCGGTGGCCACGGCGGGATTGGTGGTTTCCTTGTAGACCTGCCCGAGTCCGCCCGTGGCGAGGAGCACGGCGTCGGCATAGACGCGCTTGACCGCGGAGGTTTTCTCGTCCAGATATTCCACCCCCGTCACGCGCCCGTCCTCTACGATCAAATCCAGAGCGAATGCGTAAGGGTGAACGTGAATGGCGGGGATCGACTTCGCCTTGGCCATCAGGGCGCGAAGGATTTCACGTCCCGTCGAGTCGCCGTGGGCGTGCAGCACGCGCGAACGGCTGTGGGCAGCCTCTCGCGTGAAGGCGAGCTTGGTCCCGTTGCGGTCGAATTTCATTCCCCACTCGATGAGTTCTTGAATCAGGCGCGGGCCTTCCTCGACCAGAATGCGCACCGCGTCTTCGCGGCAGAGGCCGTCGCCCGCCACCAGCGTGTCGTGGAGGTGGAGAGAGACTTCGTCGTCTTCGCCCAGCGCGGCGGCGATGCCGCCCTGCGCATATTCGGTGCTCGACTCGTAGAGCTCGCCCTTGGTGAGCACCAGGACGTGGCCGGCGCGCGCCAGCTCGATGGCGGCTCGCACGCCGGCGATGCCGCAGCCCAGGACCAGAAAGTCCACCTTGAGTGGTTTGTTGCGCTGCATATGCGTAAACATCATAGCCCTTCGATTCCTACCCGCGCAACTGCCCGGCGGCGCGCGCGCCACGTGGAGGCTTGCCGCGCGTAAGGGCGTGTGCTATCTCTAGCTGGTCGAGCTAATTCCTGTTTCGCGACTGAGGCCCCATGAAACATATGCATGTCACCTCGGGAAGTTGCGCCTACGATGTCGTCGCCGGCGCCGGCGCCTGGCACGCTCTACAGACCCTCGCGCCCGACGGCTATTCATCGCGCTTCGTGCTCACCGAAGAACAACTGTGGAAGCGCTGGGGAAGGAAATTCCTGCGCGGTTCGGGGCTGCGCCATCTGCGGACGATCTTCGTTCCGGCGGGTGAAACCTCCAAGAGCGTGCGCATGGCGGAGCGCGTGGCGGGGGCGCTGCTCGAGGGCGGAGCCGACCGGCGCTCGTTGCTCGTCGCTTTCGGCGGCGGCGTCATCGGCGACCTGGGCGGATTCGTGGCTTCGACCTACATGCGCGGCATCGATTACGTGCAGGCGCCGACGACCGTCGTCGCCCAGGTGGACAGCGCCATCGGCGGAAAAACCGCGGTCAACGTCGGCGCGATGAAGAATCTCGTGGGCACATTCTATCCGCCGCGGCTGGTGATTTCAGATCCGACGGTTCTTGCGACACTCGACACGCGCGCCTTCCGGTCCGGACTCTACGAAGTGGTGAAGCACGCGATCCTGGCCGGCGAGCGGCTGTTTGGCGAGTTGGAATCGAATCTGGAATTGATGCGCCCGTCGCAAGCCGAGGCGCTGGGGCCGCTGCTCGCGCACGCGGCGCTGGTGAAAGTGGAAGTGGTCTGCGCCGACGAGCGGGAAGCGGGGCTGCGCCGGGTGCTGAATCTCGGCCACACCTTCGGCCACGCCTTCGAAGAGGTGACGCACTATCGCCGTTTCTTGCACGGGGAAGCGGTGGCCTGGGGCTTGCTCGCCGCGATGCGCCTGGCGGAACGGATCGAGGTTCTCGGCCCACACGACGCGGCGCGCATCCGCAGCCTCGTGCGGCGCGTCGGCCCGCTGCCGCCCATCCGCGACCTCGCGCCCGGCCGCATCCTGGGTCTGCTGCCGCGTGACAAGAAAGCTGTGGGAGGAAGAGTCCATTGGATCCTCCCCGAACGCGTCGGGAAAATGCTGATTGAGGCGAACGTTCCCCCGGCCCATGTACGGGCCGCTCTCCTCGACACGCAACGAGCCGGGCAACATGCATGACGCTCCACGCGCCTCGCGCGGCAGCCTCCTGGGGGACTCCAACGATGCGAGCAGTACGGCGCGCGCCGTGCGCGAGATGTTCGGGCGCGTCGCCCCGCGCTACGATTTCCTGAACCATTTCCTCTCGCTCGGCTGCGACATCGCCTGGCGGAACGCCGCCGCGCGGGAATTGCGCACCACCCTCGCG
Source organism: Terriglobia bacterium (assembly GCA_049515175.1). Classification (GTDB taxonomy): domain Bacteria; phylum Acidobacteriota; class Terriglobia; order UBA7540; family UBA7540; genus JACQNR01. The sequence continues at coordinate 4,484 of JBEKUI010000109.1, read as the reverse complement.
CGGCCCGGGTCGGTGGCGGTGGACGTCTGCTGCGGCACGGGCGACCTGGCGCTGGCGCTGGCGCGCTATTCGCCAGGGAAGGTTTTGGGCGCGGACTTCAGCCGCCCCATGCTCGAGCGAGCGCGCGTAAAGGCGCGAACCTCCCGCCGCGCGGTTCATTTCCTGGAAGCCGACACGCTCCAACTGCCCCTTGCTGACGCGTCGCTCGACGCCATCAGCGCCGCGTTTGGTTTTCGCAATCTCGCGGACTATGGCCGGGGACTGCGCGAGATGCACCGCGTCCTGAGGCCCGGCGGATACGCGGCGATTCTGGAATTTTCCTCGGTGCGCTGGCCGGTCTTTGGCCCGGTCTTCCGATTCTACTTCCACCACATCCTGCCCCGCCTGGGCACCTGGATCTCCGGCGTTCGCGGACCCTACCAGTATCTCCCTCAATCAGTGGCGCTGTTTCCGGATCAGGAGCAACTCGCGGCGGCGCTGCGCGAGACGGGATTCACGCAGGTTCGTTATCGGAATTTCTTTGGGGGAGTCGCTGCGCTACACCTGGGCCAGAAAGGGTAGCGTGAGGGCAGGGAAGGGGCATCTCGAGCCGCACACGGCCCGCCCCAGATCAATACGCGGCGATCTGTTCCAGGAAGTTATTCCGTCTTGGCCCAGTCGGCAGGAGCGCCACTATCACGAAACTCTTTTTCCACGTCGTCCAAAGCCTTCTTGGTTTTCGCCGCCTGAGCGCGCTTGGCTTCGACATCGGCGGTCTTGGCTTTGATGCTGGATTCAAGCTGGGTTTGAGTTTCCGGTGTGAGCTCGCGCGCCTGCTGGATTTGCAGCAAGCTCAGTTCGTCTTCGGAAAGTCTTTGCTGCTCATCGTCCGCGGCATATTTCTCCCGCGCCACCTTGAATTGCTGCTGCCAATACTCGCGCGATTTCTTCTTGTCCGCGCCGGCGTCGGCTGGGGCTGAGGAAGCGCCCGGAGTCTCGACCGCGGGGGTGGTCTGGGCGGGCGGTGGAGGTTCGGCGGACATGCCGGCGGCGGCCGTGGGGCCTGACGAGGGCGGAGCCTTGGGAATGTTGTCGTTGCTCCAGGTCCGCACCGACTTCTGTTGCATCACCTTTTGGCGATTCTCGCGCGTGGCGCGGGCAACATCGCCGAGGCTTTGCGCCCGGGCCAGCGAAACTCCGCAGACCAGGACCAATGCAATGAGAAAAGCGCGTTGACCGCTCATGAACACCTCGCCCTGATGATCAATTCCGATAAAGGGTCAGCCGGATGGCCCGGCCCCGTTGCTCGCCGATCAGCGTAGCCAGCCCGGGGGATGACCCTCGCGACCGAGCTGGCTTTCCAATTCCTGGATGGCGCGCTGGTCGTCCATGATCTCCTGCTGCTTCTTGGCAATCGAGTCGTTTGCTTTGTTGATGTCAGAGCGCGAGTATTCCTGCTGCAACGTCTTGTTGGGGTCGGAGGAATACTGCATTTCGTTCTGCCCTTGTTTCTGCTGTAGGACGCTCAGCTCACGCTGATGCAATCCCAGGCGGGAGCGAAGCTCCCCGGCCTTCTTGCGATAGTAGGCCTCATCGTGAGTTTCGGGACCGCCAGCCGTGTCGCCGCTGGAAGCCGTTTCAGGGGGAGTTGATCCAGCGGGCGAACTCCCGCTCGCGGCGGGTGGAGGCGCTGTGGACATGCCCTCCGCCGCCGTCAGACCTTCCGAAGGCGGACGCTTGGGCATGTTGTCGTTCGACCACGTGCGGACCGAGCGGTCCTGCATGACTTTCATTCGCCGGGTGCGTTCCTGCTTGGCCAAATCGCCCAGCGACGCGCCCTGGTTGGCAGCCTGCTGGCCCCATGCCGTCGCCGCCAGAAACAACGCCGTGCCCAGCAGGCACAGCCCTATTTGTTTACACTTCATGGAAAGCCCTCCCAAATTGCTCCGAGCTATCCCTTGCCGCTAATGTACGCCTCGACGCGGCTAAAATCAAGCCGCGCGGCGTTACGTAGGGGCGATTCATGAATCGCCCTTTATCGCGGGCAATTCGTGAATTGCCCCTACGCGTGATCGGCGCCCTCGGGGCGCAGCGGTATGGCGGCGTTGCCGCAAAGAAACGAGCGGGTAGCGCAGAGTTGGTCTGTAATCCGTCGGCTGACGGACGGCCCTATTTCTGAAGAACGAGCCACAAAGTTCGAAAAACACGAACTCTGCGCTACTTGCTCTCCGATCATCGCCCTAACCCCGGCGGGCGCGTATGCTTTAATCTCCATTGTCGTGCAAGAAGGACAGAAAAGCCGCTTGCTCCAATCGCGCGTGGATTCCCGCTGACGCGGGAATGACGGGGAAAGGGGGGGGCGGGAATGATGGAGCAGGCACAACGTAGAGACGCCTCGGTGAGGTGTCTCCGGCAGGCGAGACGGCCCACCGGGCCGTCTCTACGGGCGGGTGGATTCCCGCTGACGCGGGGGTCCACGGTGAGTTCCCGCTTTCGCGGGTATCCGGCCCTCGCAGACATCAAAAAACGATGTCTGCGCCCCCCGTCGATCCTACAGCGGATCGCAGCGCTGCCATCTCCAACGGGGTAGGCGAGCCGCAAACCTGAGCAGATTTCATCGACGAGGGAGGCAAGCGGAAGGAAAAGTGTCTGAGGTCAGGGTCGAAAAAACGGCAGCTTCGGGCTTTGGGATTCTCCGGAGAGGCAAACCGGACCCGTTCCGTGGTCCGTGGAAGCACCCAACGCTGAAAACCCGACTGGGCCTTTCATTCAGAGGCGGTCGGGTGTATGTTACCGCTTGGCCGGAGAATCAAGATGGAAATTCCGGTCAAAGTGTGGGTTACTCTCAACGCGGGGTGGATGCGAGCGAGAATATTATCAGGGATTCCAGAAAGCAGCCGAGCGGAAGAAGCGGATGACAAGGCCAAGCAAAATGAAGACGGGAAACGCATAGGTGAATTCCAAGAGGCCGCTTGCACGCCTCACGTGTGGAGACGGAAGCCCGGGTATCGTGACGCAGGAACCGCCGGACAAGCCGGGCGGCAAGAACCAGAGACGAGTATAGCAACAAGCGATTGCGGGGAGCGGTGTCTGCTTCGCTGGCACTAACCGGCGAAATGACGCAGGCTGAAAGGAGTCAATCACCGTGTGGATCTGGATACTGATGATGCTGAGCACGACGCTGGCGTTTGGGCAGACTAAACCCGCCGATACCGTCCAAAGGTGCCAAAGCATGCTGGCCGAGGGCACCCAGGACAAAAATCCGGACGTTCGAAAACGCGCGGCGGAGGCCCTGAGCCTGGTGGGGATAAAGGATAACGCTCTTCAGTCTCTTGCCCCGATGCTCGATGACCACGACGTTTCGGTCCGGATTGCGGTGGTTATCACCCTGGGGGACTTCAAGGACAACCGGACCCTTCCTCTTTTGAAGAAAGCTCTGCAGGATCCCGTTCCCGAAGTCGACTTCGCCGCAGCCAAAGTGCTTTACCAAATGCACGACCCCGATGGGGTGCAGTTTCTTCTCGCCGTGGTTAGCGGAGAGTCTAAAGCGTCCTCAAGCTATCTCAGCAAAAAGAAACGGAGCGCCTTGCGCATGTTGCACACTCCTACCAAGCTTTTCACTTACATCGGCATTCAGGCAGCAGGTTTTGCTCCCGTGCCGGGTCTTGGGTTCGGATTATCTTCGGCACAAGGTATCCTGACGGACCCTGATTCTTCGGCCCGGGGCGCCTCTCTGCTGCTCATCGGAAGCTCGCGTGATCCAACCCTGGCTGATGCGGTAGGATCGGCATTGTCGGACGAGGAATGGTCAGTGCGCGCTGCGGCCGTTCACCTGGTGGCGATGCATCCCTTCCCAGAATTCCGGGAGAAGTTGGTCCCCCTGCTGGATGACGAGAGGCATTCGGTGCGCTTTCGCGCCGCCGCGGCCTACATCAGACTGCAGCAGCTAACGAAGAAGCTGCCGGCGCGGTGAGGGGCCGGGACTCATTAACCGCGTACTACGGCCCCTATCCAAACAAGTCGCCTTAACATGGATTTTTATCTGAACGCGCAGCGATGCTCGCGGATGTCCGCGATGATGTGTCTGCAATGAAACGCGTTCTGGCCGAGATCCTTAGCAAGGTCAGAGTTTCCCCCTGACCAAACAAGACGAGGCAGAAGAGATTGCTCCGTTGTTAGGGACTCGACGTGACGATTTGCCGATCAAGTTTTATTCGAATGCATTTTCTGTACTAGACCCAGGCCCCGGGCAACAACTATGCTGGTCCGATGAGCGCAGATCCGCATCATAAGACGATGGTCCGGACTTGGACCTGGCATTGCGTTCAGTTTGTATTGTCGGCCATGCTGCTCTGCCAGGCGCACGGCTATGCGCAATCAGGACCGCAGCCGCCATGCGGAAAGGAACCCGTTCCGCCCTATCCTGGTCTGGATGATTCGGCCATCGTGAAGTTATGGAGCAAGTCTGATTTCGGCCGCGACTGGAGACCGCCCGCGTGCACCGG
>JBEKUI010000108.1:0-13640 GCA_049515175.1 Terriglobia bacterium | reverse complement strand
TCTACGTCCGCATTGACCGCAAGCGGAAGTTTCTGGGGACGATCTTCCTGCGCGCCCTGGGCCTCAAGACCAACGCGGACATCCTCAAGGCGTTCTACCAGGTTGAAACGATCGCGCTGAAAGACCGGAAGCTTTATTGGGGCGTTTCGGAGGGGCTGGTCGGTTGCAAGCTCTCCAAGGCCATTGAGCACTCGCGCACCCACGAGACGATTGTCCCCGCGGGCCGCAAGATCACCGCGGCGGCGTTCAAGGAAATCCAAAAAGCCCGGGTGGCTCAAGTCGAAGTGGCGGCCCACGACCTCGAAGGGGCCTTCTGCGCCTCCGATATCATTGACACCGCGACTGGTGAGGTCCTGCTCGAGGCCAACAACGAGGTGACGCCCAGTGTCCTGAACTCCATCCTCGATTCCAGCATCAGCGAAGTCCAGGTCTTCTTCCCCGAGCGAGACGAAGTCGGGCCGATCATCAGCCAGACCCTGAAGCGCGATACGTTGAAGACGCCGCACGAAGCGCTCATCGAAATGTACCGGAAGATGCGGCCCGGCGATCCGCCGACGCTGGACACAGCGACGAGCCTTTTCAACGGCATGTTCTTCGACCCGCGCAAATACGATTTCTCGCGCGTCGGCCGGTTGAAGTTCAACATCAAGCAGGGCTATTACACCAAGCTGAAGACCCGCATCGATGACCGCGCGACGGAGGTCGAACTCGAAGAGGCGCGCAATCTCCCGGCCGCGAACTTCTACCTCATCGTGGACCAGGAAAAGATCTTCGTCGGCAAGCGCGAGGGGAACATCTGCTCGGAAGTGGTGCGCGGCTGCGAAGGTACGATGGCCACCGACCATTCCGAAGGTGCCGTGGCGCAACTGCCGCTCGACAAGCGAACTCTCGAGCCAGAGGATTTCTACGCTTCGATCCGCTACCTCCTGAAGCTGCGCAAAAATCCCGCCGGCTACGCGGCCGACGACATCGACCACCTGGGGAACCGCCGCGTTCGCGCTGTAGGCGAACTGCTCGAGAACCAGTTCCGTATCGGCCTGGTGCGCATGGAGCGCGCCATCAAGGAAAAGATGTCGGTCTACCAGGAAATGTCCACGGCGATGCCGCACGACCTCATCAACGCCAAGCCGGTCATGGCGGCGATCCGCGAATTTTTCGGCTCCTCGCAGCTCTCGCAGTTCATGGACCAGACGAATCCGCTTTCCGAGATTACGCACAAGCGGCGACTCTCGGCCCTGGGGCCGGGCGGGCTCTCGCGCGAGCGAGCGGGATTCGAGGTGCGCGACGTCCACCCCACGCACTACGGGCGCATCTGCCCCATTGAGACTCCGGAAGGTCCCAACATCGGTTTGATCTCCTCGCTCTCCTGCTACGCGCGGATCAATGAGTACGGCTTCATCGAAAGCCCCTACCGCAGGGTCCGGGGCGGCCGCGTCGTGGACTACGTTACGGCCACCAATGGCGGCGACAGCAGCTGGAAAGTCGGCGAGCACATCGAGCTGGGCGAAGTGGAAAAGGCGAACGAAGAGCTTCGCGAGAAGAAGAAGAAACTCGTCGAACACGAACCCTACTCTTTCTACCAATCCGCCTGGGAGGAGGACCAGCACATCATCGCCCAGGCCAACGTGGAAGTGGACGAGAAGGGACGCATCACCCACGAGCTCGTCAACGCCCGGCAAGCGGGGAACTTCGTCCTCAAGCACCGCGATGAGATCGACTACATTGACGTCAGCCCGAAGCAGCTCGTCAGCGTGGCGGCCTCGCTGATTCCTTTCCTTGAAAACGACGACGCCAACCGCGCCCTGATGGGCTCAAACATGCAACGGCAGTCCGTTCCGCTCCTGCGCGCCCAAGCCCCGCTGGTGGGCACCGGCATGGAGGAAGTCACGGCACGCGACTCTGGTGCCACGGTCATCTGCAAGCGCAACGGCATCGTGGACAGCGTCGATAGCGAGCGTATCATCGTGCGCGTCGAGGGTGACGGTCACAGCGGCCAGCTCTCCCGCGAAGTGGGCGCCGATATCTATCAGCTCATCAAGTTCCGCCGCTCCAATCAGAACACCTGCATCAACCAGAAGCCGATCGTCCACAAGGGACAGCGCGTGACGGCGGGCCAAGTGCTCGCCGACGGCCCCTGCACGGACCGCGGCGAACTGGCGCTGGGGCGCAACATTCTCGTCGCCTTCATGCCCTGGCGCGGATACAACTTTGAAGACGCCATCCTGGTCAGCGAGAAGCTGGTCAAGGAAGACTCCTACACTTCGATTCACATCGAGGAATTCGAAATCGAAGCTCGCGATACCAAGCTCGGCCCCGAGGAAGTCACTCGCGACATCCCCAACGTTTCGGAATCGCTCCTCAAGGATCTCGACGAGAGCGGCGTGGTGCGCATCGGCGCCTACGTCAAGCCCGGCGATATCCTGGTCGGCAAGGTAACCCCCAAGGGCGAAACCCAGCTGACGCCGGAGGAGAAGCTCCTGCGCGCCATCTTCGGTGAGAAGGCCGGCGACGTCCGCGACGCGTCGCTCGCCTGCCCGCCGGGCATCGAAGGCATTGTCGTGGACGTGAAGATCTTCTCCCGCAAGGGGGCGGATAAGGACGAACGGGCCAAGTCGATCGAAGCCGGCGAAGTCGCCCGCCTGGAGAAGAACCTGGGCGACGAAATCCGCATCCTCAACGACGAGCGATTGAAGCGCCTCTGCGCACTGCTGGAAGGCGAAGTCCTTCAGGCTGACTTGCACGACGAAAAGACCAACAAACGCCTGCTCACCAAGGGCACGGAGCTCAATGCCGAGGTTCTGGCGCGCATCTCGGCCCGCAACCTGAAACGCATGCGCGTCGGCAAGAAGGACCCCACGCTGCTCGAGCGCATCGATGAGATCGAGGAGATGACCTCACGGCAGATCGATATCCTCCGCAAGATTACGGAGGAGAAAATCCAGAAGCTCAAGAAAGGCGATGAGCTGCCCCCGGGCGTCATCAAGCTGGTCAAAGTCTACATCGCCATGAAGCGCAAGCTTTCGGTGGGCGATAAGATGGCCGGCCGCCACGGCAACAAGGGCGTGATCGCGCGCATCCTGCCGGAAGAGGACATGCCCTACATGCCCGATGGCGCGCCGGTGGAAATCGTCCTCAACCCGCTGGGCGTTCCGTCGCGCATGAACGTCGGCCAGATTCTGGAGACCCACCTCGGCTGGGCGGCCCACGAACTGGGCAGCAAGATTCGCGAGCTCCTGTCCACCGAGAACCGCGCGGAGCTTCTCCGCAAGGAGCTCAAGGTCCTCTATAAACGCCGTCCTCTCGCCGCCGCCGTGGATGCGATGAGTGACGAGGAGGTCCTCGACCAGGCCCGCACTCTGCAGGAAGGGGTGGCTTTCTCCACGCCGGTCTTTGACGGCGCCAGCGAGCGGGAAATCAAGGAGTATCTGGAGCGCGCCGGGCTGCCTACTTCCGGCAAGGTGCAGCTCTACGACGGCATGACGGGTGAAAAGTTCGAAGCACACGTGACCGTGGGTTACATCTACATGCTCAAGCTTTCGCACCTAGTGGACGACAAGATTCACGCCCGGTCCATCGGGCCCTACTCGCTGATCACCCAACAGCCGCTGGGCGGCAAGGCGCAGTTCGGCGGCCAGCGCTTCGGCGAAATGGAAGTCTGGGCCCTGGAAGCCTACGGCGCGGCTTACATCCTGCAGGAACTGCTGACCGCGAAATCGGACGACGTGTACGGCCGCGCCAAAATCTACGAGGCCATCGTCAAAGGCGAGGCGGCGATCGAGCCCGGCGTTCCGGAATCGTTCAACGTCCTGGTCCGCGAACTCCAGAGCCTCTGCCTGGATGTGGAATTGGTCAAGAAACCGAAGGAGCAGCTCGCGCCGGTCGGCGCGGAGTAGCTTCTTCTACTTGCGCGCCGGGGACTAACCGCGAGCGGCTCCGGCGCGTGAGACCTGGGAGCCAACTGAACTCTTTCTCCGCTCAAGGAGGAGCCATTGTTTCGAAGCAGCCCGTATGATCGAGTCAGTTTGATCGGCGAATTTGACGCCATTCGCATCAGCCTGGCCTCGCCGGAGAAGATCCGTTCCTGGTCGCACGGCGAAGTCACCAAGCCCGAGACCATCAACTACCGGACCTTCAAGCCGGAGCGCGACGGTCTTTTCTGCGCCAAGATTTTCGGCCCCGTCACCGATTGGGAGTGTCTCTGCGGCAAGTACAAGCGGATGAAGCACCGCGGCGTGATCTGCGATAAGTGCGGCGTGGAAGTGACGCTTTCCAAGGTCCGGCGCGAGCGCCTGGGCCACATCGAACTCGCTTCACCCTGCTCGCACGTCTGGTTCTTCAAGGGACTCCCCAGCCGCATCGGGCACATGCTTGATATTTCGCTGCGCGATCTCGAGCGCGTCCTCTATTTCGAAAGCTTCGTGGTCATCGATCCCGGCGACGCTCCGGTGAAGGAAAAGGAGATGCTCACCGAGGACCGCTATCGCCAGCTCATGCAGGAATTCCCGGGGCGCTTCCGCGCCGGCATGGGCGCCGAAGCGATCAAGGAAATCCTCAAGCGCGTGGATGTGGAGGGGCTCGCCGTGGAGCTGCGCGAGAAGATGAAGTCCGACCCCTCGCAGCAGAAGCGCGTGAAGTACGCCAAGCGCCTCAAGGTGCTGGAAGCCTTCCGCAAGTCCGGCAACAAGCCGGAGTGGATGATCCTCGACGTGTTGCCGGTGATTCCTCCCGAACTGCGGCCCCTCGTGCCCCTGGACGGCGGGCGCTTCGCCACCTCGGACCTCAACGACCTCTATCGCCGCGTCATCAACCGCAACAACCGGCTGAAGAAGCTGATGGAACTGCACGCGCCCGACGTCATCGTGCGCAACGAGAAGCGCATGTTGCAGGAAGCAGTGGACGCGCTGTTCGATAACGGCCGCCGCGGACGCGTTCTGCGCGGCGCCAACAACCGGCCGCTCAAGTCCCTATCCGACACGCTCAAGGGCAAGCAAGGGCGCTTCCGCCAGAACCTGCTCGGCAAGCGCGTGGACTACTCGGGCCGTTCGGTCATCGTCGTGGGGCCGGACCTGAAGCTCCACCAGTGCGGTTTGCCCAAGAAGATGGCGCTGGAACTCTTCAAGCCGTTCATCTATCACCGCTTGGAACAGGCGGGCCACTGCACCACGATCAAGGCCGCTAAGGAAATGGTGGAACGGCAGGAGCCGGTGGTCTGGGACATCCTGGAAGAGGCGATCAAGGACCATCCGGTCATGCTCAATCGTGCTCCGACTTTGCACCGCCTGGGCATTCAGGCGTTCGAGCCGGTCCTCGTGGAAGGCAAGGCCATCAAGATTCATCCCCTGGTCTGTACGGCGTTCAACGCCGACTTTGACGGTGACCAGATGGCCGTGCATATTCCGCTTTCGCCGGAAGCGCAGATTGAAGCGTCGGTCCTGATGCTTTCCTCGCGCAACATCCTTTCGCCGGCCAACGGCCAGCCGCTGGCGATTCCCAGCCAGGACATCGTCCTCGGCGTCTACTACCTGACCAAGGACAAGAAGGGCGCCAAAGGTGAAGGTCGCGCCTTTGCCAATGGCGAAGACGTGGTGCTGGCGCTCGAGGCGGGGGAAGTCGAAACACTCACCCCCATCCGCCTGCGCTACACGGGGCGCGTCATCGATCTGACGACTGCCTACGACGACCAGGACGTGCTCCACACCGAGCCCATCACCGTCAAGAATCAGTTTGTTAACACCACCGTCGGACGGGTGATCTTCAACGACCATCTCCCCAAGGAGATGCCCTTCGTCAACGGGTTGCTCCGCAAGAAGGGTTTGGGAGCGCTCGTCAACTACTGCTACCTGCGCTTCGGGCTCGAGACCACGGTGGAGATGCTCGATGGGGTCAAAGCCCTTGGCTTCCTGTATGCCACCAAGGCGGGCATCTCCATTGGCATCGACGACCTCATCGTGCCGCTCAACAAGGCGATGCTCGTGGACGCGGCCGAAAAGGAAGTCATCGAAGTTGAAAAGCAGTATCAGGACGGCGCCATCACCCACGGCGAGCGCTACAACAAGGTGATCGCGATCTGGTCGAACGTCACCGACGCCGTGGCCGACGAGATGTTCCAGGCCATGGAAAACCAGGACCAGTCGGGATCGCTCAACCCCATTTACATCATGGCGGACTCCGGCGCGCGCGGATCGAAACAGCAGATCCGCCAGCTTTCCGGGATGCGCGGCCTGATGGCCAAGCCGTCGGGTGAAATCATCGAAACCCCCATCACGGCGAACTTCCGCGAAGGGCTGAACGTGTTGCAGTACTTCATCTCCACCCACGGGGCGCGCAAGGGACTCGCCGACACGGCGCTCAAGACCGCCGACTCCGGCTACCTGACGCGCCGCCTCGTGGACGTCGCGCAGGACGTGATCGTTTCCGAAGTGGACTGCGGCACCGTCGACGGCATCAACGTCGAGGCCATCGTCGAGGCGGGCGAAGTTGTAGAACCGCTGCGCGACCGCATCGTCGGCTGCATGTCCCTGGAGCAGATTAAGGATTACGAGGGCAACGTCATCGTCGACGTCAACCAGGAGATCAATGAGGACCTAGCCGCAGCGATCCAGGCGGCGGGCATCGAGCGGGTCAAAATTCGTTCGCCGCTCACGTGCGAATCGGTCCGCGGCGTCTGCATCCGTTGCTATGGACGCAACCTCGCGACGGGGCGCATGGTGGAAATGGGCGAGGCGGTCGGAGTCATCGCAGCGCAATCCATCGGCGAACCCGGAACGCAGCTCACGATGCGAACGTTTCATATCGGCGGCACCGCCAGCCGGATCACCGAGCAATCGACGCTGGAAGCGCGCTCCAACGGCTTCCTGAAATTCCACAACCTGCAGACGGTCATCAACCGCGACGGCCACTACGTGGTCATGAACCGCAACGGCTCTCTGGTGATCGTTGACGAGAAGGGGCGCGAGCGCGAGCGCCACGGGGTGGTGTACGGCGCGAAGATCAAGTTGGCCGACGGTTCCCCCGTCAAGATCAATGACGTCATCGTCGAGTGGGATCCTTACACCTTCTCGATTCTCACGGAAGTCGGCGGGGCGGTGCAGTTCAAGGACCTCGAAGTGGGCGTCACCCTGCAAGAGTCCGTGGACGAAGTCACCGGGCTCTCGCAGTGGGTGGTGATCGAAGCGCAGGACGAAAAATTCCAGCCTGTCATCATCGTGCGGGATGAGGAAGGCCGGTCGAAGGGGACGCGGAAATACATCATGCCCTCGCGTGCCCACCTGATGGTTCACGAGGGCGACGTTGTCAGCCCGGGCGATGTGCTGGCCAAGATCCCGCGCGAAACCACCAAGACCAAGGACATCACCGGCGGTTTGCCGCGTGTCGTTGAGCTCTTTGAGGCGCGCAAACCGCACGAGCCCGCGGTGATCACGGAAATCGACGGCGTGGTCCGCTACGGCGACACTACGAAAGGCCAGCGCAAGATCGTCGTGGTGCCCGATCGTGGCGAACCGAAGGAGTACCTCCTGCCCCGCGGCGTGCACGTTTCCGTTCAGGAAGGCGAGCGCGTCCATGCCGGCGAACCCCTGATGGACGGCCCGCGCAATCCCCACGACATTCTCGCCGTCCTGGGTGAAAAGGAATTGCAGAAATATCTGGTGGACGAGATTCAGGAAGTCTACCGGCTGCAGGGCGTGAACATCAACGACAAACACATCGAAGTGATTGTCCGGCAGATGATGCGCTGGGTCAAAGTGGAAGACGTCGGCGACACGGCGTTCCTCCTCGACGAGCAGGTGGACAAGTTCCGCTTCCGTGATGAGAACGAACAGACCGTCGCACGCAGCGGCAAACCCGCCACGGGCCGACCGTTGCTCCTCGGCATCACCAAGGCGTCGCTCTCCACCGATTCGTTCATTTCCGCCGCGTCGTTCCAGGAGACGACTCGCGTGCTCACGGAGGCGGCCATTCGCGGTTCGGTCGACCACCTGCGCGGCCTCAAAGAGAACGTCATCATGGGCCGCCTCATCCCCGCGGGCACCGGCCTCGAACGTTATCGCAACTTCAAACTGCTCACGGAAGTCGAACTTCCGGAGCCCGAGGAGAGGGCTGCCGTCGAAGAGCTGCCCTCGGAAGCCGCGATGCCCGGCGCGCCGGCCGCGGCCGTGGCTTCCGAACTCGCGGACGAGGACGAGGCGCGTACGTAACCGTCGTTCGTGACGAGTGACAAGTGACGAGCCCCTGGGGCTTCTGCTTGCTTGTCACTCGCCACTCCTCATTCGTCACGGTTCTGATGCAATTCCATTGCTGGAAATGCAGCGAACGAATCGAATACCCCACCGGCAGCCGTGTCGGCCGGCGCGATACCTGCCCCAAGTGCGACGCCGATCTCCACTCCTGCCGTAACTGCCAGTTCTACGACCGCAGCAAGAACAACCAGTGCGCCGAGCCCCAGGCCGAATGGGTTCGCGACAAGGAAGCTGCCAACCTCTGCGACTACTACGCTCCTAATCCCACGCTCTACGCGCGTGGCGACCGCCCCCCCTCCAAGGCCGGCGAGGCCAAGAAGAAGTTCGACTCCCTCTTCAAGGCCTGATTAGAAACTAAAATGCCGATTCAGGCGATCTCGAACCCGCCGGCTTTCTCGAAGGCGCAGGCGGCTTGCAGGAGGCGGGCTTCGTCGAAGTGTTTGGCGAAGATCTGCATTCCGACGGGCAGGTGTGGCTCGCTCCGCATTTTGCCACAGGGGACGGATATTCCGGGTATTCCGGCGAGACTGGCGGTCACCGTGTAAATATCGGCGAGGTACATCTGCAGCGGATCGTCCACTTTCTCACCGAGCTTGAAGGGAGGCAGCGGTGAAGTCGGCACGACGATCACGTCCACATCGTCAAACGCCTCCAGGAAATCGCGCGCGATGAGCGTGCGAACCTTTTGCGCCTTCAGATAGTAGGCGTCGTAGTAGCCCGAGCTCAAGACATAGGTTCCGAGCATGATGCGGCGCTTCACTTCCGCGCCGAAGCCGCGGTCGCGCGTCTTGCGGTACATGTCGCGCAGGCCGTCATAATCAGGCGAGCGGAAACCGTAACGGACGCCATCGTAGCGCGCCAGGTTCGAGCTCGCCTCCGCCGTGCAGATGATGTAGTAGCAGCCGATGGCGTAGTCGGTGTGCGGCAGGGTGATGGACTCGATCTGGCAGCCGAGCTTCGCATAGAGATCGATGGCTTTCTGAAGGTTGTCTCCGATCTCGGGATTCAGACCTTTGAAATACTCTTTTGGAACGCCCACTTTCAGCCCGCGGACGTCGCGCCCCATTGCTGCTTCGTAATCGGGTACAGAAACATCGGCGGAGGTCGAGTCCATCGGGTCGCGGCCGGCGATCGTTCGGAGGACGAGCGCCACGTCACGCACGCTGCGGCCGAACGGTCCGATGTGATCGAGTGAGGATGCGAACGCAACGAGACCGTAGCGAGAAACACGCCCGTACGTTCCCATCATTCCGACCACACCACAGAAGGCCGCCGGCTGGCGAATCGAGCCGCCCGTATCCGAGCCTAAAGCCACCGTCGCCATCTTCGCCGCCACGGCCGCCGCGGAGCCGCCACTCGACCCACCGGGCACACGCGTCAGATCGACGGGATTGTGGGTGGTGAAGAATCCGGAGTTTTCCGTCGAAGAACCCATCGCGAATTCGTCGCAATTCGTCTTGCCCAGGACGCAAGCGCCGGCCGCCTCCAGCCGCTCGACCGCCGTCGCGTCATAGGGTGCGATGTATTTCTCCAGAATTCTTGAGGCGCATGTCGTGGGATTGCCTTTGGTAAGAATGACGTCTTTGACCGCCGTCGGCACCCCGGCCAGCGGCGGCAACGTCTCTCCGGCTGCAATCTTCTGGTCGATTCGGCGCGCCTGCGCAAGGGCGCGCTCCGGAGAAAGGGAAAGGAAGGCCTTTACTTCAGAATCCTTCGCGGCAGTTCGCGCCAAATGCGCCTGCACCAACTCCTCAGCGGAGACCCGCTTTTGCAGCAGGGCATCTCGAATCTCGGGAATGGTGAGAGCCATTAATTCCATGGGGGATCAGCGGGGAAATTCGAAAAGCGGGACACAATCAGCTTCCGTTCTTCGCTTTTCGTCGCTCGGCCTACTCCTTCTCAATGACCTGGGGCACCTTGAAGCAGTCACTGCCCGGGTCCGGGGCATTCGACAGGGCTTCCTCCTGCGTGAAGGTTTTGCGCGGCACGTCCGACCGCACGGAGGGATTCTCCGCCGCGGGATAGGTCACCTGCGCCATCGGTTCCACGTGAGTTGTGTCCAGTTCGTTCAGTTTCTGCATGTAGTCGAGAATCGAGTCGATCTGCGGGAGAAACTTCTTCACCTCTTCCTCGGTCAACTCGAGGTGAGCGAGATCCGAAACGTAGCGCACGTCTTTTTCTGTCAGTGCCATCAATGCACCTTCCGCATGCCGCGGGCGAAATACTTGGCGTAAGAGCGCTGCAGCACGCCCGCAACGTCGGGATGAAGTGTTTTCGCTGCGTCCGGCCCATCCAGCGCAGCAGGTTCGGGGGCGATCGCCTTGTCGTCCGGCATCTCCGCAGGTGCAACGCTGGAATCCTGGCGTACGCGCAACCTCCTGACTAAATCACTCCCCAAGTACCGATTAACTTCCGCCCGGATCTGTTCGCTGAACTGTCGCAACTGCGCCGCCCACGTAGGGCAGGAAGTGGCAACCGTCAATGTCCCTCCGAAGAAGGACACGGGGCGGCATTGGCGGGCAATTCCTTTGCCCACGAGGCGCGGCCACAGCGGTGTGAGCAAGTCGAGGAGCGGCGCTTCGGAATGACGAAGCTGATCCCTCAGCGCGGCGGGCAGGATTTTGCCAATCTTTTCCAATGCTTGCGTCCTCTCTTTTTCCGGCTCGAAGGAATCCGAAAGTTTAGCACATCTGACAAACCCTGAGCACGGCTTGTGAAGGGTCGCCCTCTCTTCCTATAATCTTATCCTCGATGCGACTGATCCTTGCCTCCGCCTCCCCGCGCCGCCGCGAATTGCTGGCGTGCGCCGGCTTTGAATTCGAGGTGCGGGCCAGTCGCACCGATGAAATTCCTCAGCCCGGAGAGCTTCCCGAATCCTTCGCCCGCCGTGCCGCGCGCGACAAGGCGCTGGCGGTTGCCGCCTCGGAACTTCCGGGAATCCTCGTCCTCGGCGCAGATACGATTGTGGTTGCCGGTGACGAAATCCTGGGCAAGCCGGCAGATCCAGCCGATGTGACCCGCATGTTGCGAAGACTCTCCGGCATCACGCATCGAGTCATCACCGGCGTGTGCGTGGTTCGCTCGCCCCAGCAAGTCGAGGCGCTGACACACGAGACCACCACCGTTACCTTCCGCTCCCTGGATGAGGCCGAAATCGCCGCCTACGTCGCAAGTGGCGAGTCCATGGACAAGGCGGGGGCATACGGAATCCAGGGGCTGGCGTCGAAGTTTGTAACCCGAGTCGAAGGCTGTTACTTCAATGTTGTCGGGTTGCCCGTGGCCGCGGTCTACGACCTGCTCAAGCCTCTCCTCAGGTCCCCGTGACAGCGCTGGTCGATGGGGGAGTGTGTTTCGCGCGTTGTCGGTTGGGAATTACAAACTGGGACTCGCCACTCACCCATCACAGAATGATCCGCTCATCGCCTTCCCGCCGGGTGACGCGCTCCCGATCGAGGTACTCCAGCAGGGGAATTGCATACTTGCGCGAGAGTCCGGTGAGCTCCTTGAAGACCCCCACGTTGATGCGATTGCTTTGCTCCTTGCGTCGCGCGATGATGGCGCGCAACTGAGCCAGCGCGGAGGAGTGGAAGATCAGGTCTTCAGCGATTTTGACGAGCGTGCCGTCCTGGAGCAGCAGTCTGAGGATTTTCTCCGCGCGGGCACGGTCCAGGCGCAGTCCCGACAGCACTTCCTTGGCGCTGGGGACGGCGAGGCCGGCACTCTCAAACGCCCGGCTGATTTGCTCCTGGGCGGCGGACTCTTCCGGTGTCAGTTGAACTCCGCGCCCAGCGAGGCGAACCGTTTCGCCCTCCAGCGCGACCTTGCCTTGCGCGTTGAGTTGGTCCAGCAACGCGTTGAAAAATAGCGGGGAAGGCGGGCGCGAATCTCCCCGGCCCGTGGCAGCCAGACGTCCTCGCAGATCTTCCCTGGTGATTCCCGCCACCAATGGATTCGCCGTGTGAAATTTCCGGACTTGTTCTTCGATTTCACGACTCAGCCGGGCGAGGTGGCTGGCGTGGACCAGCAGGCTCGCAGGTTGACCCAACACCCTCAGGTGCTCCGCAACGCGCAAGACCTCCTCGGGCGCCCAACCGAGGCGCGAACTCATCGCTCCCAGGGGCGCTTCCCCCGCTTGCTCAACAAGGAGCTCCAAGCGTGCCTTTGGTGCCCCATCCTCCAGTACTTTGAGCGCTTGCACGACGCCGAGGTCACCCGGCCGGTGCTTGGACGGCTGGCTGTCGAGGACCACGCCGCCACCGATCGTTATGACGGGGGAGAACTGGCGAATGATGAAATGGTCACCGGGCAGGAATAGGCCGGGATTCGCTAGGCGGAGCTGCGCGTAAGCGCGCCGGCCGGGAGCGAACTCTTTCGATTCGAGAGGGAGCACTTCAGCTACCGTTTCGTCCGTCCAGCAGTGAAAGTGGACTTGGGCGCGGTGTTTGAGCGGGCGGGCCGACGGCAGAAGAGACAGTGCGACATCGAGACGCATCGCGGTCTCGAACATGCCGGGCGGGGCGAGCATCATGCCGCGTTGGAGGTCCTGCGCCTCGATGCCCGCGAGATTTACCGCCGTGCGCTGGCCGGCGACAGCGAACTCTGCCGGCTGATTGTGCACCTCGATGCCACGCACGCGCACGCGCCGTCCGAGGGGAAAGATTTCTACTTCCTGGTCTTTGTGGATTCGGCCGGCGATCATCGTGCCGGTGACGACCGTGCCGAAACCCTTCATGACGAAGGCGCGGTCGATGGGCAGGCGAAAGGGCTTGTCCGCCGGCCGGGCCTCGGCTGACAGTCCGAGCCGGCGAAGCTCGGCGCGCAGCAGATCAAGACCCTCACCTGTTCGCGCACTGACTGCCACGATCGGGGCGCCCGCCAGAAAGGAACCGGCAACAAAATCCTGCACCTCCATCTTGACGAGATCGAGAAGCTCCTTGTCCACCAGGTCCGATTTAGTGATGACGACGATCCCCCGGGCGATGCCGAGCAAGCGGCAAATATCGAAGTGCTCGCGCGTTTGCGGTTTGATAGATTCGTCCGCCGCCACGACGAGCAGGAGGAGGTCGATCCCGCCGACTCCCGCGAGCATGTTCTTGACGAAGCGCTCGTGGCCGGGCACATCCACAAAGCCCACCTGCAGATCGTCGCCCAGGTCGAGATGAGCAAAGCCGAGGTCGATCGTAATGCCGCGCCGCTTCTCTTCTTCCCAGCGGTCAGGATCGGTGCCGGTCAGCGCCTTGACGAGCGCGGACTTGCCGTGGTCGATGTGGCCGGCGGTGCCGACAATCACGTGCTTCATAGAAATTCGATTATGCGGGAAGGCAGCCGGGGTGGCAACTCGGCGCCGTGGCGGCGCGAAAGCCGCGGCTATTTGGCGTCCGGTTCTGGTTTGGCCGGCTGGGG
>JBEKUI010000107.1:0-13679 GCA_049515175.1 Terriglobia bacterium | reverse complement strand
GCGGCCTGCCCAAGGGCTTCCAACCCCTTGCCGAACGGCCCTTCACCCTCAACATAACTCGCTCCGAACACGAATTGAAAAAAGAAACCATCGTCAAATCGCGTTTTTCAACAAACTGCTAGGGAGGAACTGTACGGACTAACCAGTCAAATTCGGCGGGCAAGCGCCTCAATCCCGGCGAACATTGCGGAGGGATGTGGAAGAGGTGGCAAAGCCGAACTCGCCCGATATCTTCAAGTCGCGATGGGCTCAGCTAGCGAGGTTGAATACCATCTTCTGCTGGCGCGAGATCTTGGACTCTTGGGTGTCCCTCAACACAACGAACTGGAGTCGATTGTTACTGAGGTGAAGCGAATGCTTACTTCCTTCATAGCCAAAGTGAGGTCATGAAGGTGGCCGGGCTTTTTTGAACTGAGAACTGACAACTAAAAACTGAGAACTTGCGCATATGCTAAGAGAAGTCCTCATCCAGGCTTGGATCGCATTGACGCGCAATAAGCTGCGCAGCTTCCTGACGATGTTGGGGATCGTCTGGGGGATTGCTGCGGTCGCCTTGCTGATTGCATACGGCAACAGTTTCCGGTCTCTTCTGGTGGCTTCTTTTGACGCCTTTGGACGAGGCGCCATCATCGCCTGGCCGGCCCAGACGAGCGAGCAGGCGGGCGGGCAACGCGCTGGCAAGCAAGTGCACTTCGAAAAGGAAGACGTGGAGTTGGTTCAACAGGAAGCCACATTGGTCAAGACCATCTGCAGGGAGACAGTCCGCTGGCTCCCCATTTCTTACGGTGACCGAATTGGCCAGACCGCCATCCGGGGGGTTTGCCCCGAGTACGGCGAGATGCGAAATGAAGTGCCCGAGCGAGGACGCTGGATCAGTCCTGAAGATGTCCTGGAGCGGCGTCGCGTCGTGTTCATGGGGAGCCGAATCCGCGAAAAGCTATTCAGCGGTCGTCCGGCGGTGGGAGAAACCGTTCGCATTTCGGGGATCCGGTTCACGGTCATCGGAACGATGGATATCAAGATCCAGGACAGCAACTACTTCACGAGCGACGACGAGTCGGTTTGGATTCCCTACAGCACCGCGGGCGATCTTTGGAACACTCGGTATGGCGACGTCATGGTGTTTGAACCCATTGCGCCGCAGTTCGAGAAGTTGGCGATGCAGCAGTTTCGTGCCGCGATTGCCAAGCGCCAGCGCTTCTCACCCACCGACGAGCGCGCCATCATGATGTTCGGCCGCGAGCAGTTCCGCCCCATCATCGACGGCATCACCATCGGTCTGCAGGTTCTGCTGACCTTCATCGGTGCGCTGACGCTGGGGATCGGCGGGGTGGGCGTGATGAACATCATGTTGGTCTCCGTGGACGAAAGGATTCGCGAAATCGGTCTGCGGCGGGCACTGGGCGCCCGGCGTCGCCACATTCAGGCGCAATTTCTTTCCGAGGCCTTGGTGCTGACGCTGGCCGGAGGCATCGTGGGCATCGGTGTCGCGTATCTCCTCTCCGCGGCCATCGGCACCTTGCCTTTGTACGGCGCCTTTGATGAGGAGTTGGTGGGAAGAGGCGATATTCACCTTTATATTTCCTCCTCCACGCTGCTTGTATCGACGGGCGTCTTGCTCTTTGTGGGTATCGTCAGCGGGATGATTCCCGCTTTACGCGCCTCGCGGCTCGACCCCGTGGCGGCGCTGCGCTACGAATAGAGAAACGGAGGATCAAGAACATGTCATCCACGTGGTATCGACGGGCGCTCATCTTCCCTTGTGTTGTGCTGGCCGCGGCGAGCCTTCTCGCAGCACGTGAGTACCAGGGTGAGTTCGAACGGTCTTTGGCCGTGACGGGTCCGGTGGAGCTCGAAGTCACGACGGGCTCGGGGAATATCGAAGTGCGGGCGGAAGAGACTTCGAAAGTGCGCATCACGGGCAGAATTCACGTCGACCACCGTTTCGGCGCGGATCAAGCGGAAAAGAAAATCCAGGCTCTGGAGAACAACCCGCCCATCGAACAGACGGGAAACTATATCCGTGTGGGGAGGATTGCCGATCCCGAACTCCGCCGGCACGTTTCCATCAACTATGAGCTGGTCGTTCCCATGGCGACGCAGTTGAAGTCCGAAACCGGTTCTGGAGACCAGGCCATCAATGGCGTGAAGGGGCCGGTGAAGGCATCCACGGGGTCAGGGAACATCCGATTGGCAAAGGTCAGCGAAGAGTCTCGCGTGGATACCGGCTCCGGGGATATTGAGGTCAGCGACGTCGCCGGAACGCTTTCCGCGGGGACGGGGAGCGGCAACATCCGCGCTTCCGGGATCGCAGCGGGGGTTCGCGCCCATACCGGAAGCGGTGATATCCGGCTGGAGCAAGCGGCGAACCAGCCAGTCAAAGTCGAAACCGGCTCCGGCAACCTTGAAATCCGCGGAGTGCGAAGTTCGTTGTATGCCCAAACCGGCAGCGGCAACATCACGGTCTTTGGCGAGCCGGGCGGCGACTGGAAGCTGGAAACCGGATCGGGCAATGCCACGATGCACCTTCCGCCGCAAGCTTCGTTCAACTTGCACGCGCACACGGGCTCCGGCAGCATTGAATCCAGCCAGCCGATTACCATGCAGGGTAAGCTCAATCGCAGCGAATGGCGGGGAACGGTGCGAAACGGCGGGCCGCTCGTCGACGTCGGCACCGGCTCCGGCGATATTCATATTGAGTAAGTGAGATTGGAATTCCGCCGGGGCACTTCCCGCCAGGGGGAGCGTGCTCCGGCGGGCCGGCAACTCCGCGCGCGGCCAGAGTTCTTGGGAAATGCCGAAAAGGCTCAGCCCTTCGAGGCCATTTCCGCACCCACCTTGCGCAGCTCCTTCGCGGCCACTTCTGGAAGCAGCGAATTGTAGTAGACCTCTTTGACGCTGTACGACTTCGAAGTGGCGCGTAGCACCGGCAGAAGCTCTATATGCCAGTGGAAATCGTCGGCGAGAGTCTGCCAGTGGCCTGACTTATCGAACTTGGCGTGGACGTTGGGTGAAGTGTGCAAGACCATGTGGTACGCCGGGGCGATGCCTTCCAGACGGCGCAGAATCGATTTCAGGAACCGCCCGCATTGGAACTGCTTGTCCCAGGAAGTAAGGTCTTCCTCAAACGAGCAGTGATGTTGGGCCGGCAGAACCCAGGTTTCGTAAGGGACACGTGAGGCGAAGGGGCAGAAGGCCAGAAAGTGGTCGTCCCATTCGACGGTGCGCAACTGCTGCATGAGCTCTTGTTTGACGATATCGCAGTACAAGCACCGCTCTTTGAGCGCGTAGTAGCGCTGGGCCGAGCGCAGCTCGTAAACCAGGCGGCGCGGGACGAAGGGTGTGGCGGTAATCTGAGAGTGCGGATGGTCTGATTCCTGCCCGGCCAAAGCCCCCTGGTTGCGGAACACGGTGACGTACCGGAAACGGCGATCCTTCTTCAGATCGCTGATGCGCGAAACGTATGCCCGCAGTACCTGAGCGATGTGCTCATCGCTCTGCTGAGAAAGCATCAGATTGTGGTTTGGGTGCTCCACGACGATTTCGTGGGCGCCCAGACTGCGCATCTTGTCGTAGATTCCCTCGCCGCGACGCTGGGCATCGCCTTCAATCCGGTACAGCGGGCGCAAATGGGGGATGACGCGCACCTGCCAGTGTGGGTGGCCGTAGGGATGCTCGTAGACAGTGCGCGGGGAGAGCATCTCCTGGCCGGGACAGAGTGGACAGCGGCCGGTTTCCGGCCAGCCGCCGTTCGCATCCTCCTGGATAACCCAGCTCTGAGTGATGGGATCCTTTCGTAGTTCCATTCTTCCTCCCGACAAATCCAGCGCGGAGCTGGGAACGACCGCAGCTCACCGGTCGTCCTACGCCAAAGGCGAACTCCGCTCAGGGCGCCGAGGCGGGGCGCTCATCCCCCCGTGCTTCCGGCGCTCAGCATCGCCCACAGCGTACCTCAGGTTCTGAAAAACCGAGGCCTGATTTGAAAGCGCTCCCTATCTGGAACCACCTCACAGTGGAAACAGGATCGCTGAAAAGGAAGTTCGATTCTGGTCTGGTATGAGGTGCAACCAAAGGGAACGCGTCATGATACATGAGATGCGGAACTCATTGTCAAGACCTAAGGCGGGCTGAGGGGAATTGCGTCGCGTCTTCGGCGCTGGCGTGTGCATCCCGAGGCGCCAAGAGAGCCGGGGTTTGGCGCCGAGACGGCTCTTGGCCGGTTGCGATACTGTTGAACCAAAACGAGTTGCTTGCCTTGACGCGGAGAGTATAATGGGGCACACGGATTGTTTCGGTTCGGGGTTCAGTGGCGATCACCGGATTCTGGCTCGCCGAGGCGATTTTCGCTGCCAACCGGGCGCGCCAGAGACGATTCTGTTGAGGAGCGCGTGTCATGGTCATTCAATGCAAGAACTGTGGGGCGGTGTCCAAAGTGGACGACGCTAAAATCCCGGCGACCATGTTTCGCATCAAGTGTCATCAGTGCCAGAGCGTGCTCACGGTTGAGCCGCCCAAGCACGGCGCGGCCCCAGTTCGCCCGCTACCGTATCTGCCTATCGAGCGGCCAGTCCGACCTCCTGCCCCCAGCCGCCCCCTAACCGTGACAGGGAGTCTGCGCTCCACCGCGGTGGCGGAAAAACCCACGGTGGCCGCAGCGGTTGTCGTAGCCACTCCGGAAGCCGAAGTCCAGCCTCTGCCCGTCGAGACGCACTATCTCCAGAAGATCGACCTGTTCAGCAATCTCACCCACGAAGAATGCCTGGCGGTTGAGAAAAAGCTGAAGCGGCGCGAGTTCCCTCCCAACCAAGTCGTGATGAAAGAAGGTGGGCCGGGCGATTCCATGTTCTTTATCAATTCCGGTCAGGTCGAAGTCCGGAAGAAGGATCCCAATACGGGCATCGAGTTCCTGCTCACGGAACTGAAAGCCGGCGCCTGCATGGGTGAGATGTCGCTGCTGACCGGCAAGCCTCGCTCGGCGACCGTCCGCACGATGGAGTCGACGGTGTGCAGCGTGCTCGAGAACAGGGACTTTGAGGAACTCATCTTGCAGAATCCCAAAGCTGCCATGGCACTGAGCCGCGTCCTGGCGGCGCGCCTGGAAGAGTCCAACGAGCAGGCGGGCATTGAGTACGTCAATTTGCGGCGCATCCAGTTCGATGCGCGCGTGCTGAGCCTGCTGCCGCAACCGATGATGCTCCAGCACAAGATCCTTCCCGCCGGCTATACGAACAACCGCCTGACGCTGGCGATGGTGAATCCCAACAA
The DNA here is from genome assembly GCA_049515175.1 of Terriglobia bacterium. Classification (GTDB taxonomy): domain Bacteria; phylum Acidobacteriota; class Terriglobia; order UBA7540; family UBA7540; genus JACQNR01. The sequence goes on along the minus strand of JBEKUI010000107.1, from coordinate 8,414 downwards.
CCTCATCGCCCTCGACGACGTCCGCCGCATCCTCAAGGGCGTGATCATCGAGCCGGTGGTGACCTCCGAGGACGATTTCAAGCGCTTCATGACCACCACCTACAGCGAGATGCTCAAGAAAGAAGAGGAGGAGAAGAAGAAGGCCAAGGACCAGACGCTGGCGCTGGTGAAGAGCGCGGGCGGCGAGAGGGCGGCGGCGGAAACGGCCAAACTTCTGGCCCATTCCGAGACCATGGAGGGCATCCTCGATTCGCTGCAGAGCGAGGCGCTCAAAGCCCTGGAAGTCGAAGATGTGCAACAGGCCTCCGAAAACATCACGGACATCTCCAAGTCAGCCGAAGAGGCCCCCATCATAAAGATGGCCAATCAGATCCTGGGTAATGCGATCAGGAAGGGAGCAAGCGACATCCACATCGAACCGCAGGAGCAGGAGCTCGTGGTCCGCTTTCGTATCGACGGAGAACTGCAGCAAGTGGAAACGTTGGCCAAGAAAGTCCAGATGGCTTTGGTCTCCCGGTTCAAGATTCTTTCCAAAATGGACATCGCCGAGAAGCGCCTGCCGCAGGACGGCCGCATCAGCGTCCGCATGGATGACCGTCCCATCGATTTCCGCGTCTCCACCATCCCCTCGAAATGGGGAGAGAAGATCTGCATGCGCATCCTCGACAAATCGAATACCGTCCTGGGCCTCGACAAGCTGATCCTGCACGAAGCCGTCCTCGGGTCGGTGCGGGAGATGATCCAGCAGCCCTACGGCATCATTTACGTGACGGGACCCACGGGGTCGGGCAAGACCACGACGCTCTACAGCGCGCTGGCGGAACTGAACGATCCGAACGTCAATATCTCCACCGCGGAGGACCCCATTGAGTACGATCTGTCGCGCATCAACCAAGTGCAGATCCACAAGGACATTGGCCTCGACTTCGCCCGCATCTTGCGCGCTTTCCTCCGGCAGGACCCGGACATCATCCTCGTGGGCGAAACGCGCGACAAGGAGACTGCCGGAACGGCGGTCGAGGCCGCGCTCACCGGCCACCTCGTTTTCACCACTCTGCACACCAACGACGCCGCCGGAGCCTTTACCCGCCTGGGCGAAATGGGCATCGAACCCTTCCTGATGTCGAGCTCGACCATCGGCGTCGTCGCCCAGCGCCTGACGCGCCGCCTCTGTCAGAATTGCAAAGAACCCTACACACCAGATGACATGGCGCTGAAATACATGGGGATTTCCGCCGATGGCGGCCGGACCTTCTACAAACAGAAAGGCTGCGACCGCTGTTCGTTCTCCGGCTACAAGGGGCGGGTCGGTGTCTACGAAGTTCTGCGCATGAACTCACAGTTGCGTAAGATGGTGGCGCAGGGCGCCAGCGCCGAGGCCGTCACCGACCAGGCCGTCAAGGACGGCATGACGCGCCTGAAGGATTACTCCATTTGGCTGCTCGAGCAGGGCCTGACGACCATGGACGAAGTCCTGCAGGTTGTCTCGGTCCGCGAGTAGCGTCCTCTGTTTGCGAGACTCGACCCTAGACCATACTTTTCGGAGGCTCGGAAGATGCTCATCAAAACCCCTGCATGGAAGCTTTGCATCATCGCGATTGCGCTAGCGCTCCCTACCTTCGCGCAGGAGTGGAAACCGCTTTTCAACGGCAAGGATTTGAGTGGGTGGGAGCACGTTGGCCCGGGAAGTTTCGTCGTCGGACAGGGAATGCTGAAGACGGAAGGTGGAATGGGGTTGCTCTGGTACACGCGCGAGAAATTCGGCAACGTCGTTTTGCGCGTGGTGTATAAGACTTCCCACCTGGAGGACAATTCAGGCGTCTTCATCCGCATTCCCGAACCGCCCGCCGACCCCTGGTACGCTGTTCACCACGGGTATGAGGTGCAGATTCTTGAGAAGCCGCCGGCTGGAATGCCCGAGGATCCCTACCATACGACCGGGGCGATCTATTCCCTTGCGAAGGCCTTAGCCCGAGCTGCCAAACCCCCCGGGGAGTGGAACACCATGGAGATTGGGATCGAGGGGCCCACGACCACGGTGGTGCTCAACGGGGTGAAGGTTAACGAATACCGTGAAGGCGACGCCGTCCCGCCCCGCCTGAGGCAATATGAGCCGGAACGGCGACCCCGGCCAGACTCCGGTTACATCGGTCTCCAAAATCACCACTCGGACGCCGAAGTCTATTTCAGGGAGGTCGACGTCCGGCCGCTAACTAAATAGTGTGCGGCCTTTGGGAGGACCGCGCGGGGGCGTTTGGCGCGGGCGGGCAGTGCGTGAACGACACCTTCCGTCTGCAACACGCCACGGGGGGATCCTCCCGTGAGGATGTGGCGGGCACGCAGTTCCGCCTCATGAGCCAGCCCATGGCCGACGTTAGGCATGACATATTTTCTCGGCATCGATGGCGGTGGGACGCGTACCACAGCTTGCCTTTCGACCGGCACCGGGAAGATCCTCGCCCGTGCTGTGGTCGGGCCGACCAATCCTCTCAAAGTTGGGTTTGAGGCGACAGAGCGCGAGCTCCTCCGCGCCGCGCGAGAAGTGCTGCGCAGGGCGCGCCTTGCAGGAGTGGTGCCAGGATTAAGCCCGGCAGGCTCGGGCGGCGCTCCGAAGGTGACTTTCGAATCTGTCTGCGTGGGGCTCGCCGGTGTGGACCGGCCGCAAGTCCATGGTCGCCTCTTCCGCTGGCTCCGCCGCGCAATTCCTGCCCGCCATCATTGGCTGACTTCCGATGCCGACATCGCCCTGCGCGCGGCAATCGGCCATTCCCCCGGTGTAATCGTGATCTCGGGAACAGGTTCGATCGCTTACGGCCGTGACGACCGCGGCCGGGTGCTCCGCTCCGGCGGCTGGGGAGTGCCATTTGATGATTGTGGTTCGGGCTACGACGTTGGCCGCAAAGCCATCATCGCTGCGTTGCGCGACTATGACGGGCGTGGCCCCTACACGCAGCTCACGCAGAAGATTTGCCGGGCGCTCAAGATTCCCGACATTACACATGTGGTTCTTAAGAGTCTGACGCCGAAGGACGTCGCGGCGCTCTTCCCGCTGGTTCTGGACGCGGCGCGCCGCCGCGACGCGGTGGCCCTTACGTTGTGCGACGAGGCCGGGCGAGACCTTGCCGAACTGGCCGTCGCTTTGCTGCGTCGCATGGGCTGGCTTCGGCGCGTTGTTCCGGTGGTGTACGCGGGGGGAGTGTTCCGCGCCAGCCTGCGCATTCGCCGCAGCGTCACTCGCCACATCCGCCGCCAGGTGCGCCACGCGCGGATTCTGCTTCTTCGCCACCCACCGGTGGAAGGCGCGCTGGCTCTGGCGCGCGACCTTGCCGAGTCCGCCCAGGGCCGTGAATCAGGATCAACGGTGACGAAGTTCCCCAGAGTCCCCTCCCGTTGCATGGCCGAGTGGTCTCGCCTATGATTCCCAGGGCCGCCGGACGCGGTCCAGATGATTTCCGGAGTGTCCTCCTATGTCCCTGATGATGGAAGAAATCTTTGACCAGCCAAGAGCGCTGCGACGGACCTTTCAAACCGAGCGCGCCCACGCTGAAGCCGTGAAGCGCTACGCCGTGAAGAAGGGTTTCCGACTGATTGTGCTTGTGGCGCGCGGGACTTCCGACAACGCCGCGCTCTTCGGGCGGTATCTGCTCGAGCTCACCACGGGCATCCCAGTCTCGCTCGCCGCGTCCTCGGTTCACACGCTTTATCACACGCGGCTTTACCTGCGGGACGCCGTGGTTGTGGGCGTGTCACAGTCGGGGGAGGGAACCGACATCAACATGGTGCTTGAATCCGCCAAGCGGCGTGGCGCCTTCACGATCGGCATCACCAACGAGCCGCGTTCGACGATGGCGGGCCTCGTGGACGAAGTCTTTTTGGTGCGAGCCGGCCGCCAGCGCTCGGTGGCGGCGACCAAAACCTATACTGGCCAGCTCCTGATGTTCTACCTGCTGGCGGGAGGGCTGGGACCGCACGTATCTCTGGCTGCCGTCAGCGAGATTCCGGACCGGGTCGAGGAGGCGTTAAAACTCGCTCCGGAAATCCGCGGGCTCGTCGAGCGTTACCGCTACATGCGGCAATGCGTGGTGGTGGCCCGAGGCCTGAACCTTGCCAACGCCTATGAGTTGGCGCTCAAGCTCATGGAGACCTGCTACGTCGTGGCGGAGCGGTTTTCCTCTGCCGACTTCGCGCACGGCCCGGTGGCCTTGGTGGAACGCGATTTCCCCGTCCTGATATTTATTCCCCCGGGCAAGGTTTTCGCCGACCTCAAGAAGCTGGCGTTGCGCCTGGGCAAACTGCGTGCCGAAACACTGCTGATTTCGTCCTCCGAAGCAAAATTGCCGCCCTCGACGCGCGCCATTAGGGTCCCGGGGCCAATACCGGAAGTGTACACTCCGATTCCCTACATCATCCCCGGCCAGCTCCTTGCCGCCTCGCTCGCGGAAGTGAAAGGCCTCGACCCCGACAAGCCGCGTTCGCTCCAGATCGTAACTCGAACTGTATAGAAGGCGGGGGAGTCTCATGCCGCGATCCACATTGAGAGAGAGGGCTTGTTTCGGCGTGTTGCTCGTTGCCGCACTTTCTGGCCTGGCGGCAGCGCAAGAAAAGCCCTCCCCAGCGCCCACGGCCGCGAGGCCCGACCGCCTCGCCTGGTGGCGGGAGGCGAAGTTCGGGATGTTCATCCACTGGGGGCCATATTCACTCGCCAGCGTGGAAGCCTCCTGGCCCATCATGACTCCGGGCGAACCGGGTACAGGTGAGATCAGCGAAGCCGATTATCGCGCGCTTCCCCAGCGCTTCAATCCCGTGCACTTCGACCCCCAGGCGTGGGTCCAGCTTGCCCAGGCGGCAGGTCAACGCTACATCGTGTTCACTTCCAAACACCACGACGGGTTCTGCATGTTCGACAGCCTGTTTACGAACTACAAGATTACGCGGACGCCCTACGGGAAGGACATCGTAGCGGCGCTCGCCGCCGCCTGCCGGGAGAAAGGAATGCCGTTGGGCTTTTACTATTCTCCGCCCGACATGAACCATCCCGGCTTTCGCGACACGTCGAAACTGGCCCGTTTCAACTGGCACGGCGAACCGGAGCGGCCTGAATGGGTTACCTATCTCGACTATATGGAGCTACAGCTCGGTGAATTGCTGACGCGGTACGGAGACGTGGCGATCCTATGGTTCGATGGCCTCGAAAACCAGCAGCAGTACAATGGCCGCCGGTTTCACCGGCTCATCCATGAGCTTCAGCCGGGGACTCTCATCAACAATCGCATCGGGGAGCCCGGTGACTACGACACACCCGAACAACTTATTCCCGACCACGTCCCCACTGTCAGTTCGGGCGCGGAACTGACCGGCACGGAGCCCCCTGCGAAGGCTGCAGGAACAGCGCCCGTGCCGAAGCCGGAAGATTTCCGTCCCTGGGAAACCTGCATGACGATCAACGAGACGTGGGCCTACAACCATCACGACCGGGCGTACAAGCCGGCGGGCCAGTTGATTCGGACCCTTGTGGAAGTGGCGAGCAAAGGTGGCAACCTTCTTCTCAACGTCGGGCCGGCACCGGACGGGACCATCCAACCGGAGTTTCGGGAGCGGCTGCTCGCGATAGGTGAATGGCTGAAGGCCAATGGCGATGCGATCTATGGGACCACCTACGGCCCGTGGCAGAATCTCCCCTTCGGGAAAACCACGGCCAAAGGGAAGAACGTCTACCTCCACATCTTCGATTGGCCGCGTGGGTCTTTGGAGTTCGACGCCCCGGGGGCGCAGGTGCGGCGCGTGACGATGCTCGCCACAAAGCAGGAACTTCCATTTAAGCAAACCGGCCCGCGGCTGCGTATCGTCGTGCCGCCGCAGGCCCCCGACCCCCAGGTCAGCGTTCTGGTTCTTTCGACGCGTTGAGCCCGGCCACCCCGAAACCTCCTGCTGCTTGTCCCTTTCGTTTTCGCCAGAAGGGGGCCGAATCGACAAAGGTCCTTCGATGCCGATAAACTCCTTGCGGCGCGCGTGAATTGTGATTAACCTAATGGGTTTCGCAATTCTCACAGGAGGCATTCTTATGGCGGATATGAAAGTGGGCTTCTACGGCCACGTCCGGCAGTATCACAACCTGAAGAAGGAAATCGACGCGGCCATCAGCGAGGTGCTGGAAAGCGGCTCGTACGTGATGGGACCCAAAGGGAAGAAGTTCGAGGAGGAACTGGCGGCCTACTGCGGCACGAAAGAAGCGGTGGGAGTCAATTCGGGAACCGACGCGCTGTGGCTGGTCTTCATGGCGCTGGGCATCGGCCCGGGCGACGAAGTCATCACCACCTCGAATACCTTCTTTGCCACGGCAGAGGCGATCTGGGTTGCCGGCGCCACAGCGGTCTTCGTGGATATCGATCCCAAGACTTGCAACATCGACACCAACCTGATTGAAGCGGCGATTACGCCCAAGACCAAGGCCATCGTCCCGGTCCACCTTTACGGACAGCCGGCGAAGATGCGCGAGGTGGCGGCGATCGCCAAGAAGCACAAGCTGTTTGTGGTAGAAGACAATGCGCAGGCCCTCGGCGCGCGCGGCGACAATTTTGCTCTCGGCGAGCTCAGCGACGCGATGTGCACGAGCTTCATCATCCAGAAGAACCTCGGCTGCTTCGGCGACGGCGGGGCAGTGGCGACCAACGATGCCAAGGCCGCGACGCGCATTCGGCAGTTGCGCAACCACGGCTCGCCCAAGCGGTCGGTTCACAGTATGGGCTACAACAGCCGACTGGATGATATCCACGCCGCGGTGCTGAGTGTAAAACTTAAGGAACTCGACAAGTGGAACGATTTGCGGCGGGCACGCGCCAAGGAATACGACGCCGGACTGGCCGGCACGTCGCTCACGCTGCCCACGGCGCTGCCCGGCTACCGGCACATCTACCATCTCTACATCGTGGAAACGGACGACCGCGACGGCTTGCAGGCCTATCTCAATACGCGCGGCATCACGGCCCTCACGCATTACCCGATTGCGATCCACAAGCAGGAAGGCTATCCGTGGGGGCACGGCGCGAGGACTTGCGGCTCGCTCGCGCACTCGGAGCGTTCCGCGGCGCGTGTGCTCTCACTGCCCATGTTCCCCGAAGTGACCCGCGAGGAAGTGGCGTACGTTATCGATGCCATTCGAACCTGGGATCGGGCGCGGGCGGGGAAGGGCTAAGTCGGCGCGGTCGCTAGCAATCGCGAGAACCGAGTTTCTCCATTTTCCCGGCAGGGCGGGGCGCCAAAGCGCGCCCCGTACTGCCTCGCCAATCTTCATTCTGGAGTCTTCACCCATGAGTTCTGCAAACAAATATTCAGTGGTGGTGGTGGGCTGCGGCAAGCGCGGCATGCATCACGCTACGGAGTTCTACAAGAACCCGCGATTCCAGGTCGTCGGTTTGTGCGATATCGACGCGGCGCGCCTGGAGGCCGCCGCCAAACAGCTCGGCAATCCCGCTACCAGCCTCGATGCCGCCGAACTGCTCAAGAAAGTCAAGCCGGACGTCTTCTGTTTCTGCACGCTTCCCAACCTGCGCCTGCCCATGTTCCGCCTGGGGGTCGAAGCGGGCGCGAAAATGATCGCCTACGAGAAGCCCATCGCCACCTCCACCAATGAAGCGCTGGAGATCATGAAGCTCACGCGTAAGTTGGGTGTGAAGACCGTCGTCAGTCACCAGCACCGCTACGGGGAACACTACAAGAAGGTGAAGGAGATTATCTCGAGCGGCGCCATCGGACGCGTCCACACCGTGTACGGCACGGCCACCGGCTGGATGCTCCACATGCTCACCCACCTCATTGAGTACACGCGTTGGTACAACGGTTACGCGGAAGCCGAGTGGGTGATGGGCCAGGCGTCGGGCAAAGGCAAGTTCAGCGACAACCATCCTTCGCCGGACTACATCGCCGGCGTGATTCAGTTTGCGAACGGCGTGCGCGGCATCGTGGAGAGCGGCGATGGCGCTCCGGACGTTCCGGAGGTTGAAGCCTGGTGGCGCAAGTGCCGCATCGGCGCGCAGGGGACAGAAGGTTTTGCCGAAGTGCTCACCGGTGGCGGTTGGCGCGCCGTTACGAAAGATTCCCGCGGTGTGATCTCAGGCACAGGGAATATGGACTACGCCCACGACATGCCGCCCTACGTCCAGGAGATGGCCAACTGGCTCGACGATGTGTCGAAAGTTCATCCCCTGAACGGTGAACAGGCTTACAAAGGGTTCGAGATCATGATGGCCATCTGCCGGTCGGTTGTCGAGCGCGGGAGAATCAAGCTGCCGCTCGGGCCCGGTGAGCCGGAGCTTGGAGCGCTCCAGCGCGTCCTGTCAGACTGATCTCCCCGCCTCAAGGCGGCCCGAACACGGTCTAGCCGCTCCTGGCGACCTTAGATAGAAAGCCTTGGTGTC